>NZ_JBFTZZ010000012.1:0-237545 GCF_056406515.1 Rhizobium sp. P1_B8
CCTTTGATCCTGGCGGAAAGATGCCCGGCCCTTCGGGTTGGCTGAAACGGGCCGGCTGATCGACCGGCCGGCTTGGCCGTAGAGCCGGGCTACGACGCGCGCCGGCCGGTCGACCATCCGACTCCGTTTGAGCCAACAGAATGCTTCAATCTAACCCGGAAAGGCTCTATTGCATGTCGCCCAAAAGTGTGCAGCGGTTTTGGGAGAACGACATGCACAAAAGGAAACATTGAAAGACGCCGCATCGATCAGGTCGATGCGGCGTCTTTCAAGCTCTATTTCGCAAGCTTGCCGATTGCCTCGATCTCGTTCGTCCATATGCCCGCCGCATAGTTTGGCTGCAGCCGCGCCAGTTGCGCGGGGTCATCGATGCCGGTGGAAAAATCGCTGCCGCGATAGGGGCCGAGCACGAAGACCTCGGTCCCGGCATCCGCCATCCGGTTGAGAAAACGGTCCGGCCAGCCCCAGAGCCACGGGGCGATATTGATCGGCACCAGCATCATCGCATGTTTGCATTCGTCCGGCAGCAGGCCGGTCCAGCCATAGCCGATATAGCCGAACAGGCAGCCCTTCAGGCTCTTGCGCGAGGCGGTCTTGATATCGGGTGCCATCCGGCGCAGCACGTCGATCGGCTCGTCACCGCCATAGACAATGATCTCGGCCCGTCTTTCCTGGGAAAGTCCGTTGAGCACGGTGGCGAGCTTTTCGCCCTCGGAAGGATCGCGGCTCTTGACGTTGATGAGGAAGCGCCGATCCGGAAAGGTCGACAGCACCTCGGCAAGGGTCGGCATCATGCCGATGCCCCTGCCGCGAAAGGGAAAGGTCTTGCCGCCATCGGCGGTATAGCCATAGCCGATGTCGAGCCTCTTCATGTCAGCCATCGAATGCTCACGGGTGACGCCATGCCCGTCGGTGCGGCAGTCGAGCGTCCAGTCGTGAAAGACGGCGAACTGCCCGTCCGTTGTCGGATGTACGTCGATCTCCACAATATCGGCGCCGGCCGCAAAGCCTGCCTGCATCGAGCGGATGGTGTTTTCGAGATAATCGTGTTTTGGCGGCAGCATGCGGCTCGCCGTGCAGGTGTCGTTCTTGAGATCGGTTTCGTCGAAGCGCTGGGCGATGCCGCGATGGGCGAGCAGCACCGGTTTTCCCGGTCGGTGTTCGGCAATCAGGCTGGTATTGTTGAGGTAGATACCCGCCGCGACGACCGCGATTGCCGCCGCACAATAGAAAAACTTCCTGCCCAATGCTGATCCCCCTGGTTGCATCGCAAGGGCTAGAAAGCGATTCTGGTTGTTCTTGGGCTGTTTTCCGGCTTTTCTATGCCATCGGTCTATTCGCCGGACGGGAGTCTCATCGCTATGGAACCACAAGACGACGAGCTCATCCATTTCGAGACGCATGGCGGCGCCCCATTGCCGCCGGCAGCAGTTGAAGGGCATGTCGCGCGCGACGGTGCCCGCATCTGGTATGCGTCCTACGGTGCAGGTTCCCCTGTCATTCTGCTGCATGGCGGCCTTGGTCACAGCGGCAACTGGGGCTATCAGGTCCCGGCACTGTTGCGCCGCGGCCGCCGCGTCGTGCTGATCGACAGCCGTGGCCATGGAAGAAGCACCCGCGATGCCCGTCCCTATAGCTATGAGCTCATGGCCTCCGACGTGCTCGCCGTCATGGACGCGCTGCATCTCGACAAGGCGGCCGTCGTCGGCTGGAGCGACGGCGCCTGCATCGCCCTGATTCTCGCCATGACGGCGCCGTCACGTGTCGAGGGGGTCTTCTTTTTCGCCTGCAACATGGATCCGAGCGGCACGCTGGAATTTGTTCCGAGCCCGGTCATCGACCGATGCTTCAGCCGGCACGCCAAGGACTATGCCGCATTGTCCACCACGCCTGACGATTTTAATCCATTCGTCGAGGCGGTCAGCCTGATGATGCGGACGGAGCCGAATTATCAGGCCGCCGACTTGGGCCTGATCCGGGTGCCGGTCGCAATCGTCCTCGGCGAGCGCGACGAATTCATCAAGCCCGACCATGCCGAATATCTTGCTCGCAGCATTCCGAACGCTGAGATGATCTATCTCACAGGCGTCAGTCATTTCGCGCCGCTGCAGCGGCCGGGTGAGTTTAATGTCGCTGTGGTCAACTTTCTCGACGGGATAGGGTCATGACATTGCAGTCGTTGAGCCGCGCCCCATTCCATAGTCCGTTCTTCCCGCCCTCTGGCCTCGCGTCCATTTCCCGCTATCTCTCGTTTCATGAGACCTGATGCGCTGCTTTATCCCGCCCCGGAGGGGCTCTATTGCCCCGAGGGCGGCTTCTATGTCGATCCGGTGCGGCCGGTCCAGCAGGCGCTCGTCACCCACGGCCATTCGGATCATGCCCGCCCGGGCCATGTAAACGTGCTTGCCACCCGCCAGACGCTCGACATCATGCGCCTGCGTTACGGCGACGGCTTTTGCGCCAGCGAGCAGGCCGCAGCCTTCGGCGAGGAACTGCTGGTCAACCGCGTCAAGGTAAGCTTTCATCCCGCCGGCCATGTGCTCGGCTCCGCCCAGATCGCCATTGAGAAGAACGGCACACGCATCGTCGTCTCCGGCGACTACAAGCGCCGACCCGATCCGACCTGCGCCGCCTATGTGCCGGTTGCCTGCGATGTCTTCATCACCGAGGCGACCTTCGGCCTGCCGGTCTTCCATCATCCCGATCCAATGGAGGAGATAGCCAAGCTGCTGGCGTCGCTGCGGCAATTTCCCGAGCGCACCCATCTCGTCGGCGCCTATGCGCTGGGGAAGGCCCAGCGCGTCATCCGGCTGCTGCGAGATGCCGGTTATGCCGAACCGATCTATATCCACGGCGCCATGGAAAAACTCTGCGACTATTACATCGAGCAGGGCATCGATCTCGGCGAGCTGCTGCCGGCGACGATCGAAAGCCGCGACAAATCAGTCTTCAAGGGTGCGGTCGTCATCGGCCCGTCATCGGCCTTCGCCGACCGCTGGGCCAGGCGCTTCAACGAGCCGCTGCCGGCCTTCGCCTCCGGCTGGATGATGGTGCGCCAGCGCGCCAAACAGCTCGGCGTCGAACTGCCGCTTGTCATCTCCGATCATTGCGACTGGCCGGAGCTGACCGAAACGATCCGGGAACTGCGCCCGGCCGAGGTCTGGGTGACACATGGCCGCGAGGAGGCCCTGGTGCGCTGGTGCCAATTGCAGGGCATCAAGGCGAAGCCGCTGCATCTGGTGGGTTATGAGGATGAGGCCGATTGAGGAGATGAGCAATATCCCGCGTCAAAACCCCTCCGAAGTCGGGAGGCGCCCATGAAAGCCTTCGCCGACCTCCTCGACCGCCTGGTGCTCACACCCAGCCGCAATGGCAAGCTGAAGCTGCTGACCGACTATTTCCGCGACACGCCCGATCCTGACCGTGGCTATGGCCTTGCCGCCATCGCCGGCACGCTGGAGGTGCGCAACGTCAAGCCCGCCATGCTGCGCGAGCTGGTGCTCGAGCGCATGGACGAGGTGCTGTTCCGCTATTCCTATGATTATGTCGGCGATCTCGCCGAAACCATCTCGCTTGTCTGGGACAATGAGAGGGATATCGACCGCTCGGCGCTCGCCCAGCCGCGTCTCGGCGAGGTCGTCACCGGCATGAACGCACTCGGCCGCACAGAAGTGCGCAGCTTCGTCCGTGACCTGCTCGACCGGCTGGATTCGTCCGGCCGTTTCGCCTTCATCAAGCTGGCGACCGGCGCCATGCGCATCGGCGTTTCCGCTCGCCTTGCCAAGCAGGCGCTGGCCGATCTCGGCGACAAGGACGTCACCGAGATCGAAACCCTCTGGCACGGTCTGCAGCCGCCCTATGAGACGCTGTTTGAATGGCTGGCGAATGGCGGCGAAAAACCGGTGCTGGCCACACCGGCGATCTTTCACTCCGTCATGCTCGCCAATGCGGTGGAGGAGGGCGATCTCACTGGTCTCGATCCGGCCGACTATGTCGCCGAATGGAAATGGGACGGCATCCGCGTGCAGCTCTCCCGCTCCGGCGACAGGCGCAAGATCTATTCCCGTTCCGGCGACGACATATCAGGCGCCTTTCCCGATATTCTCGACGCGATCAGTTTTTCCGGCGTCGTCGATGGCGAGCTGCTGGTCGGCGGCACCGCCCGCTCCAACAGCCCGACCCGGACCTTCTCCGACCTGCAGCAGCGCCTGAACCGCAAGACGGTGACGGCGAAGATGCTCGGCGACTATCCCGCCTTCATCCGCACCTATGACCTGCTCTTCGACGACGAGGAGGATGTCCGCGGCCGGACCTATATCGATCGCCGCGACCGGTTGACCGAGATCATCGACCGCGCCCCCCATGACCGTTTCGATCTCTCGCCGCTTGTGCCGTTCTCGTCGTGGGAAGAGCTCGACCGTCTCCGCGCCGCGCCGCCCGATCCGGTCATCGAAGGCGTGATGATCAAGCGCCGCGACAGCATCTACCAGGCCGGCCGCATGAAGGGCCCCTGGTTCAAGTGGAAGCGCAACCCCTATAATGTCGATGCGGTGCTGATGTATGCCCAGCGCGGCCACGGCAAGCGCTCCAGTTACTATTCTGATTTCACCTTCGGCGTCTGGGCCGATGACGAGGACGGCGAACAGCTGGTGCCTGTCGGCAAGGCCTATTTCGGCTTCACCGATGCCGAACTCGAGGTGCTCGACAAGTTCGTGCGTGACAATACCACTGAGCGCTTCGGCCCGGTGCGCGCCGTGCGCGCCGACAAGGATTTTGGCTTCGTCGTCGAAGTGGCCTTCGAGGGCATCAACCGCTCGACCCGGCACAAATCGGGGGTCGCCATGCGTTTCCCCCGCATCGCCCGCCTTCGCCCCGACAAGCCCTCCTACGAGGCCGACCGGCTGCGCACGCTGATCGCCATGATCGACGCCAAGCCGGAATGAGGTTGCATGCCCTGCGCAACAATGACGCAGGGCAATATTTTCAACATCATGTGTATTGGCGGCAACGATCTTCCGGTGCAGATTCTGCGTGCCGGGGAAATGATGGGTGCGTTATGAGCTCGCTTGAACAAAATTCCTTTTTCCGTCAACGCCGTGCCGTTCTGGCGGGTCTTGCCGGTGCACTCATCCTGCCGCGCATGGCAGCCGCGTTTGATGTCCCGGACGAGCCGCGCCTCGCCAAGCACGACTATGCCAAGGTCCGCCACCATTTCCGCACCAAGCTGTTGCAGAAAGGCCCGGCGCCCGACAAATACGAACCGCTGAATGCGCCTGCCGATGCCGACAGGATCTTCTACCGCTCCGGCTACGGCGAGCTGGAACTGGCGGCCTGGGTTTCCAAATACAAGCGCGAGCGCGCCGCCAAACCGGCCGTGCTCTTCCTGCACGGCGGCAATGCCATGGGCATCGGCCACTGGCAGCTGATGAAGCCCTATATGGATGCCGGTTATGTCGTGATGATGCCGTCGCTGCGCGGCGAAAACGGCCAGATGGGCAATTTCTCCGGCTTCTACGACGAGGTCGACGACGTGCTGGCCGCCACCGAGCGCCTGGCGCATCTGCCGGGCGTCGACCCCGAACGGCTGTTCATCGCCGGCCACAGCATCGGCGGCACATTGACCATGCTGACGGCGATGACCACCCACAAGTTCCGCGCCGCCGCGCCGATTTCGGGCAACCCCAACGCCTTCCGCTTTTTCAGCCGCTATCCCCAGGATATCCGCTTCGACGACAGCAATGAGCATGAATTCGAGGTGCGCTCTGCTCTGTGTTACGCCCAGAGCTTCAAATGCCCGGTGCGTGTCGTCCACGGCACCGAGGAGCCGCATTTCAACGATCGCGCCGATCTGCTTGCCCGTCGCGCCCGCGCCGCCGGCATTCATATCGAGACCGAAACCGTCGCCGGCAATCATACCTCGGCGCTGCCGGCCGAGATCGAACAGAGCATCCGTTTCTTCCACGGGGTGGCGGCCTGAGTTTCGCCGCCACCGGCAATTGCGATTAAGTGCCCTGGACGATTGATCCGCGATCCCGCCACCGATGGCGGCGGGCTGGTCGTTTCCTGACCTTGTGCCTTTTCCACCCCAACGCCAGCCTCGCGCCAGCCGCGGATGCCATCGTCCCGGCAGATGTCGTTGTCTGCCGATCGTTGATAAGGGTGGTTCCATGAATTTTCTGCGCCGGGTCTTCCCGATTGCCGGGCTCGTGATTGCGGTTGCGTCGCTGAGCGGGTGCAACATCCTCATTCCCGATGTCGCCGCCGATTCGCCCGCCCGCTTCGTCCAGGAAACCTCGCCGGTCTTCTATCAGCCGCCCGGTGTCGATCCGCGCCGGGTGCGGCCGATCCCCGATCAGCCGGTGCCGCAGACGCGCGAACTCTACAAGACCCAGTTCCACCAGACCTATGGCCTGCCGGTGACCAATCCCGTGCATATGGCGATGTATGGTGAGCTTCGCGACGCGGATTTCACCCTGCCGGCGATCCCGGTCAGCCGCGTACAGCCGCAGTTCCTGCGCCAGGAGGTCGATTATCAGACGACCGAGCGTGCCGGCACCGTGGTCGTCGATACCAAGGCGCATTTCCTTTATTTCGTCGAGGGCAACGGCAAGGCGATGCGTTACGGCGTCGGCCTCGGCCGCGACGGTTATGCCTGGTCCGGCCGCGGCGTCATCCAGTGGAAGCAGAAATGGCCGCGCTGGACACCGTCGGTCGAAATGGTCTCGCGCCAGCCTGAGGTTCGCCCGTTCGGGGCGGAGAATGGCGGCATGAATCCGGGGCTGATGAACCCGCTCGGCGCGCGCGCCATGTATATCTTCAAGGACGGGCAGGATACGCTCTATCGCATCCACGGCACGCCCGACTGGCAATCGATCGGCAAGGCCACATCGTCGGGCTGCGTGCGCATGCTGAACCAGGACGTCATCGATCTTTACGACCGCGTTCCTGCCAGGGCCGAGATCGTTGTGATGTAGCGCTGCAACAGCGCTGCTCATATCGTCCGCTTCAGGCCGGACACGTCTACGTGAAGCTATGGTTTATTTGGCGCAAGCCGATAGATCTTCTCTAGTTGTTATCGGCATCGGGCGAATCGCTGGTTTATCAGCCCTTTCGTCCGGCTTCCCGCATCAGAGGAAATCAGTCCCGCGTCATGAGCTTCGATAGACATCTTTCCCGCCGCAGCTTTCTTTCCTTTTCGGCATTGACCGCAGCCTCCGCGCTCACCGGCTGCGCCTCCTCAGCCAATACGGTAACATCGGGCGATACGTCGATCATCTATCGTTCGCCCATGCGCCTGTTCCAGTCCCCGGCCGCGTCAAGCGTGCCGAGCGGGCCCGAGCTTGCCGTCATGTATGGCCCGGTTGAGGATGGCGGCTTTCTCATTCCGGCCGTTCCCTACGAGCAGATCGATCCGCGCTATTATCGCCAGCGCGTCGTCGATCCCACTGGCCAGCCGCCCGGCACCATCGTCGTCGATACGCCGTCGCGTTTCCTTTATCTCGTCCAGGGCGACGGCATGGCGATGCGCTACGGCGTCGGCATCGGCCGCGAGGGTTTCGCCTGGCAGGGCTCGGGCGTCATCCAGTGGCGTCAGAAATGGCCGCGCTGGAAACCGCCGAACGAGATGGTCGCCCGCCAGCCGGAACTCGTCAAATATTCGATCGACAACGGCGGCATGGAGCCTGGCCTGAAAAACCCGCTCGGCGCCCGCGCGCTCTACATCTTCTCGAATGGAGAGGACACGCTTTATCGCCTGCACGGCAATCCCGATTGGCGCTCGATCGGCAAGGCCGTCTCATCGGGCTGCGTGCGGCTGCTGAACCAGGATATCATCGATCTCTACGATCGCGTTCCGACAAAGGCGCCGATCGTCGTCTGGCAGTAATTTTCACCCAGGCGGCCGCGATCCGGCCGCCTCGGACCGATCCCTTTGTCCCCGGGCAAGCAGGTTGCTTTCCCCTGGACAAGAGCTTCATATTGCGCCCGCAAGAGAATTATTTTCCGAAATACCATTGCTTAATTCGGTAAATATCCTACATGGTGCGTATCGAATTGCTTGCGACCTTTGTCCACGCGCTTGAGCGCACCGTCAGATATCCTCTCAACATCGATACGGCTTGTCGGATATCTCTCCGCAGGCGAACACAAACGGTTGAAAAGGAGATCGTTATGAATTCAGGCGTCGTCAAGTGGTTCAATGGCACCAAGGGTTTTGGCTTCATTCAGCCGGATGATGGTTCTACGGACGTTTTCGTCCATATTTCAGCGGTTGAACGCGCCGGCATGCGCGAACTCGTTGAAGGTCAGAAGATCCGCTACGATCTCGTCCGCGACAAGAAGTCCGGCAAGAATTCGGCTGATAATCTTCAGGCCGCATGATTTGTCATTCGCCTCTGCTGACCATGAATATGGCAGCGGGCTGGCCATGTGCTGGCGGCAAGCCGACCACGGATGTACTGGCAGCGAGCTGACCAGGGGTGGCGGTGAGCTGACCATACGGGCAGCGGGCTGAGTGACTGGAAGAGGTCGGGTCCGAGCCCGGCCTTTTTGCTTTGATCGCAGGCTTTTCCGGAATGGCCCTCGGTCGTACCTGAATGGCCCCTGGTCGTTCTGATTGACCGATTGAGCAGCCGAAGAGTCGAAGGGACGCTGAAATGGGCAGACCAAACTATAAAGTCGGCGACATGATCGTGCTGAAGTCCGGCCTCACCCGCACGGCGAAAGCCGACAAGCGGTGCCGGATCTCCAGCATCCTGCCCAACGACCATGGGCATGTGCAATACCGCGTCCAGTTCGACGCAGAGAATTTCGAACGCCGCATCACTGAGGCCGACATCGATACCGGGGAAACGCCATCCAGGGTTTCCCCCCAAGCGGCGGCCAAGTCCGATGGCGCCGAGCCCTGGCTGAAGTTTTCGAGCATCAAAATCGGGAAGTAGTTCCGGGTTTTTTATTTTGGACAGTGCGGCCTCGCCGCCGCAACAGGAAGGATATCGTTTTGCAGGTACTCGTCAGGGACAACAATGTCGATCAGGCGCTCCGCGTGCTCAAGAAAAAGATGCAGCGGGAAGGCCTGTTCCGGGAAATGAAGGCGCGCAGCGCCTTTGAAAAGCCGTCCGAGAAGCGCGCCCGCGAAAAGGCCGAGGCCATTCGCCGCCAGCGCAAGCTTGCCCGCAAGAAGCTGCAGCGCGAAGGTCTGCTGCCGGCACCGAAGAAAGTTCTCCGCACCCGCTGATCCCGGCCGGGGAGTCGCGGTCCGGCTGTGGCAGCACGGTCCGACCGCGGAATCATGGTTTCAGCCGTGAGATCACGGCTTTCAGCCGCGGATTCATGGCTTGCGGCGCTGCGCGTCTTTTGAGACGCGCAATGGACGCTGTAACACTTTGAATTTCTGCATAATTCCTTGAGCCAATTCCGATTTAAGGAATTATGCTGTAGCGCCGCCATCACCTGGGAAAGGGGCACATGACCGCCACCAAGGGAGAATTCTTCAATCCCGCCAAGCTCTCGTCTCGCGACAAGGCGGAAGCGACCGATCACACGGCGCGTGCCATCATCGCCGCCGAGGCGTCGGCCCGTGACAAGAAGACGGAGAAGCTGAAGGCGCTGCGTTTGCAGCAGGAGGCCGAGGCCGAACCTAAGGCGGCTCCTGCAAAGAAGCGTCGGTCGCCGGCTAAGCCGCGGCCCTGATCTCTCGGCGCGCACGCTGATGACGGGTGGACGCGTTCAGCCTCCGTCCGCGCCGGCCCGCCCGAGATTACCCCGCAGCCGATGCAGCATGTCGCGCATCTCGGCCATTTCCTTAAGCGTGCAGCCTGCGGCTTGCCCGATCGCCATCATGATCGTATCGATCTCCCCCTTCATAGCCTCACCTCTAGGGGTCAGCGACACAATCACCTGCCGTTCGTCGCGCAGGTCGCGGATGCGCTTGATCAGCCCGCTCTGTTCCAGCCGTTTCAACAGCGGCGACAGCGTGCCGGAATCGAGATCCAACTGCTCGCCGATCGTCTTGACCGGCAATTCGCCGCGTTCCCAGAGCACCAGCATCACCAGATATTGCGGATAGGTCAGGCCGACCTTGTCGAGGATCGGCTTGTAGGCGCGGGTGAAAGCATGCGCCGTCGCATAGACCGCGAAGCACAGCTGTTTTTCCAGCCGCTTCTCCTCTTGCGGTATCTCCATCGTCTTCGTCGTGTGCGCTTTCATATCCATCATCCCTAGAGCATTCCCGTTTTTCTTCGAATCACGAAATGCTCTATCCCTTTGTTTTCACGCAATTCCGGGCGCAAAACCGCTGCGCACTTTTGCTGGAATTGCTCTAGAACATGATGCCGAAAAGTGTCAGCGATTTTCGGGCGACATCATGCTCTAACTCTTTAATTTAGAACAGGATTCAGATTTTAGGCCGGCGCGGCTAAGATCATCCTGTTCTAAGGCCTGATTGTCCTCCTTTCGAATTCGAAATGCAATTTGCAAAATTCACTTGCGTACAATTTAATTGTGCGATACTAAAAAACCAACCCCATCGAAGGGCCAACCAAAGGAGATCGTCATGCCTATTCTCTATACGACCAAAGCCTCTGCCACCGGCGGCCGCGCAGGCCGCGCCGTTTCCGAAAACGGCGTTCTGGACGTGACCCTGACCGTCCCCAAGGAACTCGGCGGCGACGGTGCGACCGGCACCAATCCCGAACAGCTCTTCGCTGCCGGCTACTCCGCCTGCTTCCTCGGTGCATTGAAATTTGTCGCGGGCCAGCAGAAGGTCAAGATTCCGGAAGACACGACGGTCTCCGCCAAGGTCGGCATCGGCCCGCGGGAAGATGGCGGCGGCTTCGGCATCGAAGTGGCACTGACGGTTGACATTCCGGGTCTCGACCGCGAAACGGCTGAAAAGCTCGCAGCCGCAGCCCATATCGTCTGCCCCTACAGCCACGCCATGCGCACCTCGACCGAGGTTCCGGTCACCGTCGCCTGATCGATTTTAAAAAAGTTGGCAGCCGTATCGGCTGCCACCATCTGCCGGCCGGGTAGGGTGCTATCCGGCCGGCTTCGGCGTTTCGGCCGCCATTCATGACAACGCCTGCAGATCCTGCCGCAGCCTTGCGACGCTGCCATCCGGCAGCTTTCCGTCGATCATCGCATGCGTGCTTTCCCAGATCGGCAGCGCTCTCACCAACACCGCCTTGCCCTCAGTGGTGAGGCTCAGCAGCCGGCCGCGCCTGTCCCTCGGGTTCTCCATCACCGTCACCCAGCCCTTGCGCTGTAACGGCTTCAGTGCCGCCGTCAGCGTCGTCTGGTCCATGGCGAGCAGGGCGGCGACCGGCCCCATTGGCGGTGGCTCCGGCCGGTTCAGCGACATCATCAGCGAAAACTGTCCATTGGTCAGCCCGGCCGGCCTCAGTGCGTCGTCGAACAGCCGGGCAAGCGCGCGCGCTGCCCGCTGCACATGCAGGCAGAGGCAGGTGTCGCGCACCATCAGCGTCGTGGAAAAGGGAATCTCGATCGAATTTGACATGCTTCATTTCTATTGATATCAATGTATTTAGTCAAGGAGAAGGAGATGAGCCGGCTTCACCGGCAAGCGCCGGAGGAGGGCGCACTCCATGCAGAATGAGGTTGTTTCCCGCGAAGAGTGGCTGGAGGCCCGCCGTGCCCTGCTGGCAAAGGAGAAAGAGGCGACGCGGCTGCGCGACAGCGTCAACGCCGCCCGTCTGGCGCTGCCCTGGGTAAAGGTCGACAAGGATTATGTCTTCGAAACGCCCGAGGGCAGGAAGTCGCTCGCCGATCTCTTCGACGGTCGCAGCCAGTTGCTGATCTACCATTTCATGCTCGGCCCGGATTGGGATGCCGGCTGCACTGGCTGCTCCTTCCTATCGGATCATGTCGATGGCGCCCTGCCGCATCTGAACCATCATGACGTTACCTGGGTCGCTGTTTCGCGCGCGCCGCTTGACAAGATCGCCGCCTACAAACGGCGCATGGGTTGGAAATTTCCCTGGGTCTCTTCCTTCGGCAGCGATTTCAATTTCGATTATCACGTTTCTTTTAGCCCCGAGGATCTTGCCAAAGATAAGGTCTTCTACAATTTCACGCCTATGCAGCCGGCTGATGCCAATGACGAACTGCCGGGCCTCAGCGCTTTCTACCGCAACAACAAGGGTGAGATCTTCCATACCTATTCGAGCTATGCTCGCGGGCCGGAAGAACTGATCGGCACCCTGATGATCCTCGACCGCGCGCCGAAGGGCCGCAACGAGGACAGCACGATGAATTTCGTGCGCCGCCACGACGAATATGAGGAGGCCGCCAAGGCGCCATCCTGCTGTCACTGAGCCGGAGCATGATGCCGAAAAGTGTAAGCGGTTTTGCGTCCGGAATGCGGAAAACAAGCGCCACCATCACTCAAGGGAGAAGAGGATGATGAAGACCGCTGAAGTGCTGAAGGAACATTCCTTTCTGGAAAGACTGATCGGCGACTGGACCGTCACCGCACCCGACATGAGTGGCGGTGGGCCCTGGACCGAGACCGTCCGCTCGCTGCATGGGATCTGGTTCGTCGCCGAAGGGACCGGCCGCATGCCGGATGGTAAGGAGGCCACCAGCATCCTGACGCTCGGCTACAACGCCGCAAAGGGCAAGTACGTCGGCAGCTGGATCGGCAGCATGATGGACTATATGTGGGTCTATGAGGGCGAGGTCGACGCGTCAGGCAATGTGCTGGACCTTTATACGACAGGGCCCGACTTCAACGGCGAGGGACTTGCCGAGTACCGCGAGCAGATCATCTTCGTCGATGCCGATCACCGCACCTTCGTCTCCAGCGCCAAGCAGCCGGATGGCTCCTGGAAGCAGTTCATGGAAGCGCATTACGCCCGCAGGATCTGACAATCACGGCGCTCACCCTCGAAATAGAGGCCTTGCAAAGAGGCTTCCGAAGAGGAGCGTCGAAAAAGGGAGAGTATGATGTCTGAGACGCATGGAAAGTTCATCTGGTGCGAGTTGATGACCCCCGACACATCAGCTGCCGCGAAATTCTACAGCTCGGTCGTCGGCTGGACGACCTCCGAAATGAAAATGGAGGGCATGCCGACCTACACGATCTTCGAGGCGAACGGCATCGGTGTCGCCGGCCTGATGGAATTTCCGGCCGAACTCGAGGGCAAGGGCATTCCACCGAACTGGACAGGTTATGTCGACGTTGACGACGTCGACCAGTCGGCCAAGGATTTTGCCGCCAATGGCGGTTCGGTCCGCCGTCCGCCGGAAGACATCCCGACCATCGGCCGCTTCGCCGTCGTCGCCGATCCGCATGGCGCGGTGCTCTGCATCATGACGCCGGCGCCGATGGAAAATCCCATGCCGGAACTGGCCTTCGACGCGCCCGGCAATATCGGCTGGCGCGAACTCTATGCTGCCAATGGCGAGGAAGCGCTGGCCTTCTATTCCAAGCGGTTCGGCTGGACGAAGCACAGCGAATTCGACATGGGTCCGATGGGCGTCTATTATCTCTTCGCCCATAACGGCAGGCAGATCGGCGGCATGATGACCAAGCCGGAAAACCTTCCGATGCCCTTCTGGTGCTATTATTTCATCGTGCCGACCCTCGACGCCGCAACCGAACGCCTCACATCGGGCGGCGGCAAGGTCGTCCACGGCCCGATGGAAGTCCCTGGCGGCAGCTGGATCGTCCAGGCCACGGACCCGCAAGGCGCCTTCTTCTGTCTGGTCGCACCGAAGCGGTAGGTTTGGGAGCGACGTTGGCGGTGTGCCGTGCAGCCCCCTCATCCGCCCTACGGGCACCTTCTCCCCGAGGGGAGAAGGGGGGGAATCGAGACGTCGCCACGAGTCTCTTCTCCCCAGCGGGGAGAAGGTGGCGGCAGCCGGATGAGGGGGCCTCACGGCACACCGTCAACAACAATTACGCTCCGGATCCCACCATCCATCACCCTCCAACCGAAGCAAAGAACCCTTCCGGGCTTTCCACCTCTACCAGCCGCTTCTTCTCGATCAGCCAGAACCGGTTTCCCACCGCCCGCACGAAACTGCGGTCATGCGATACCAGCAGGCAGCTCGCCTCGTGCGCCATCAACTCGCTCTCCAGCGCCTCCTGGCCCTCGATGTCGAGGTGGTTGGTCGGCTCGTCGAGCAGGTAGAAGTTCGGCTCCGCAAGTCTCAGTACCAGCATGCCGAGCCGCGCTTTCTGGCCACCGGAGAGCTGGCCGATCGGTTTTGCTTGCATGTCGATCGTCATGCCGGCGCCTGCCAGCAAGGCCCGCGCCCGCTGGTCGCCGACATCGAAGCGGCGGATGATCGTGCCGATCGGCGTATCGCTGTCGGCAAGATCGGCAAGCGCCTGGTCGCCATAGCCGAGCACGAGCGAGGGTGTCGCCTTGATGCTGTCGCGCGCCGTCTCAGGTCTTTCGATCGCCTGTTTCAGCATCGACACCAGCCGCGACTTGCCGGCGCCGTTGAGGCCGAGCAGCACGATTCGGTCGCCCTGGCAGATGAACTGCCGGCCCGTCTTGAACAGCAGCGTTCCATCCGGCGTCGTCACCGCCGCATCCTCCAGCGTCACCAGTACCTTGGCATGGGTGCCGCGGTTGGCGAGCCGGATGGCGCCGGCCGAGCGCTCCAGATGCGCCGGTTTTGCCGCGTCCTCCAGCTTCTCCGCCCGTTGCCTGAGCTGCTTCGTCTTGACGACGAGCAAGTCGCTGCCGGAATTGATGCCGATATTGTTGAGCTTCGCCGCCTGCTTGCGCAGTTGCTCCGCCACCTTCATGTCGCGCTCGTAGCGCCGGGCTTCGGAAGCGTCGGCCTCGTCAAGGGCGGCGCGTGCCCTGGTATAGGGCAGGGCGAAGACCGGCGATTGCTCCGGCCGCAGGAACAGCGTCCGGTTGGTCGTCGCATCGAGGAAGGCGCGGTCGTGGCTGGACAGGATAACCGGCACGTCGCGCGGCAGCGCATTCAGCCAGCCCTCCAGCTGCGCGATCTTTTCAAGGTCGAGATGGTTGGTCGGCTCGTCGAGCAGAAGCACGTCGGGCTCGCTCACCCAGGTGCGGGCAAGCATGGCAAGCCGCTGCCAGCCGCCGCTCAATTGCTTCAGCGGCCGGCTCCGCATGAGCTCCGGCACGTCGAGCGATTCCAGCACGACGTCGACGCGCCAGCTCTCGCTTTCGGCCTGATCGGCCGGCAGCGCCTGCAGCACCGCATCGTAGAACGGCGTGTCGAAAAGGGCAGGCGGCACATTTTGCGCGACATGGCCGAAGGTCAGCCCGCGCGCCTTGGTGATCTCGCCCTCGCTCGGCTCCAGCGTACCGGTGATGCAGGCAAGCAGCGTCGATTTCCCCCGCCCGTTCGCAGCGACGAGGCCGATACGGTCGCCGGCATTGACGACGAGATTGAGCTTGGAAAACAACGGATTGCCCAGCGTCACGCCGAGATTGCGGATATTGATGAGTGTCATGATCGTTCTCTGGTCTTGACCGGGTGGTCGGCACGATCCGGGGCATTCAGCCATCACGGGATTGCGCGGTTCGAGCCCGGGAAATGAGAGGAATGCGCGCTGTCATCTACGGCGCCACATTGGCCACGAAGGGCAGACCAGGAAGAGATGTCGAGAAACGGTCTCTGGTCAGCCCTGCAAACGCATTTGCAGGGCGTTGACGGGACCACGCTGGCGATTAAACCGAAAATAATATTGCATTGCGTGATCCTCCTTTCTCGATAGAGTTGCAGTGTTGAAATACCATTGCCGGCAAAATGAGGCAAGGGCGCCACGGAGCCCAAGGGAGCCTCATCCTGAGGTGCCCCGCAGGGGCCCCGAAGTACGAGGCGGGTGCGCTGGCGGTTGATGACGCAAGACGCGGCGGTGGAGCGTGTCCTTCGAGGCTTCGGCCTTTGGCCTGCACGCGGGATAAGGGAGGTTTGGAGGAGGCCGCGCTCTCATAGGCGGGTAGGGAATGGGAGGTGTCGGTGGCGGAGGGCACGGCTGCTCCCCTGAAATCACCCGCCCGCATCGCCGCCCGCCTCGACCGCTGATATCGAGCCGATGTCGAGATGGTTGGTAGGCTCGTCGAGGATCAGGAGCGTCATCGTGACCAGAAGTGTCGCAATGGCTCACCATATCTGCACCAGCATTGGGCCGTTCAGAAGTCATTGGCGGCAAAGGTTACTTATTGCTCCAACCTTTTGCTGCAGGTCCGCAAGGGCTTTGGCAGCCAGTTCAGTGCCCAATTGTTTGTACGTCGTGGTTTCGGCCATCTTCTCGGTAAAACAGGTGCAATAGGTTTGGATTTGCTGCTGGGTAATAGCTTGGTTGAGTGAGGCCTGCTTCTGAACGCACGCAAACTGGGTGTCAGCTATGAATGATTTTCGAGCTTCGCCACCGATTGCTTCGTCGCGAGAGAACACAAACTCTCCGTAGGTAAAAAGGCCGACGAAAATTGTGACAAAGAGCGCCGCGAACGTGATTGCCCCCCGAATGCCACTTGCGTTCGACTTAGCTTGCGCCCTTATAAAAACGTTTCGTATGGCCGCAATCACAACAAATAATAGTGGTGCGGCGAGAACCTGCCCACCTAAAGCGCTAATCGTTTCCGCACTCCGAGTGTGGGCGTAGTTTGCTAGTTCAAAGCCTCGACCGGTCGCGACCTGAAGTAACAAGGTGACAGCGCTAACGCTAACGCCAAAATTGGCGCTTCTCCAAAGGCTCCATTTTTGAGCTGCAGGATGCTCGATCGCCTCTTCCATAGTCATGCCCTTCTCCACCAAGCCGCCGCGGTGACTGTCATAGGTTGAATGCGTTATATCTTCCAAGTATGGTATCGCTTTCGAACTAGCGGCAGGAAGCCTTTTCATGGCGAAACGGGCTAGTGGAGCAATCGAGATTGAGCGAAGACTTGATGGCAGGCCGAAAGGCAAAATACCCCAGGGCAGCCGTCAGAGCGTCGCTGGCGGGAGGCACCGATGCTCCCCCTAAAATCACTCAACCCCATCGCCCGGTAATTCCAGCCGCCGCTCTATCCCGATACTCTCGAGAAACGTCTCGTCATGGCTGACGACCACGAGCGCGCCGTCGTAAGCGCGCAATCCGGCCTCAACGGCGGCAATCGAGTCGATATCGAGATGGTTGGTCGGCTCGTCGAGGATCAACAGTGGCGGCGGCGCTGAGCCGAGCACACAGGCCAGGCCCGCTCGCAGCAATTGCCCGCCGCTCAGCGTCGATACGGTCTGCAGCGCCGCATCCGCCCTGAACATGAAGCGGGCAAGGGCCGCCCGGCAGGTATTTTCATCGGAAAGTGGATTGATCCGGCGGAAATTGTCGCGGATCGAGGCCGACGGATCGAGAAGGCTGACCGTCTGATCGAGCATCGAGAAGGCAGTCATGACGCTGACCGCGCCGGCCCAGGGTTTTAGATCGCCGGTGATAAGCGCCAGCAAGGTCGTTTTGCCCGAGCCGTTGCGGCCGGTGACGGCGATACGCTCCGGTCCCGTCACATCGAAGGAGAGATCGCGGATGACGGGATCACCCGGCTGGTAGCCCGATGTCACGCCATCCACCCTCAGCACGATCTTGCTGGCGGGCAGCCCGGTCGGCGGCAAGGTGACCGACAAGGGCAGCAGGATCTCGATCTTCTCGCGCGCTGCCCTTGCCTCTTCCAGGGCCTGGGCGCGCCGGCGCTCGGCGAGGCGGGCGTTGTCGCCGCCCGTCGTTTCGCTCCGCTCCTTCATGCCGCCGAGCATGATGCGCGGTATGCCGCCCTTGGCGGCCATCTTCCGCCCGGTGCTGTCCCTCTGCGCCTGGCGCTCCACCGTTGCCTGCGCCTTCTTTGCCACCTCGGCCATGCGTTTTTCGGCTTCAGTGAGATCATGCTGTGCCGCCACGAGCTCGAGGGCCTTGCGCTCGCGATAATGGCTCCAGTTGCCGCCGAAGCGCGTGGCGCCGAGCGAGGTCAGCTCGACGATCGCGTCGACGCTTTCGAGCAGTTCCCGGTCATGGCTGACGATGATGGCGCCGGCCCGCCAGCCTGACATCAGCGCGATCACCGCCTCGCGGCCTTCGCGATCGAGATTGTTTGTGGGTTCGTCGAGCAGCAGGAAATCCGGTTCGGTAAAGATCAGCGCCGCCAGCCCGGCACGTGTGCGCTGCCCGCCGGAGAGTGCCGCAAGCGGGGTTTCCGGTGACGCGTCGAGCCCGGTCCGATGGAGGGCTGCGGCAATGCGCGCCTCCAGCATCCAGTCCGCGGATGCCAGCTCGTCGGCCGTTGCCGCGCCGGCTTCGGCGCGGCGAAGAACAGCGAGCGCATCGGTGACGCCGAAGAGATCGGCAACCGTTTCGTCAGATGCTACCTGAACGCTCTGCCGCAGCACGCCAAGGCTGCCGTTGACGGATACGGTGCCCGAATGCGGCTGGACTTCACCGGAGACGAGCTGCAGCAGCGTCGTCTTGCCGACGCCGTTGCGCCCGACGAGACCGGTACGCTCGGCTCCGAAACTCAGGTCGAGATTCGAAAAAAGCGGCCGCCCGTCAGGCGCGGACCACGAAACTTGGGAGAGGGTGATGGAGGTAGGCATGGATATGGATTTCCCGGTTGGCAAGGCGAACTGGCGTTGCGATCGGGTTAAAATCCATTGCGGCACACATCCTGTTGAAATGGTCGATGGCAGGCAATTTAGGGAATAAAGGCTTTCGGTTCAAGGCGACACAGCCAATTGGGCGGCAGGCAGCGATCCTGCCACCCCTTTTCTGCCTGCCGACAGTCCGCAATCCTATCGCTTCAAGCTACCCAAGATCCCGCGCACCAGCGCCCGGCCGACTTGCGTCGCCACCGTGCGCGCCACGCTCTTCATTGCCGCTTCCACCACTGTTTCGCGCTGGTAGCCGGAAGTCCTGCCGCGCGATTGGCCGCGGCCCTGGTTGTCGTCGTCATTGCCGCCGCCGAAGCCCGGCAGGTTCCAGCCGGAGGTCGTGCCGCCCTGTTGCTGAGGCGCTTCTTCCTGGGCTCGCTTGGCGGCTTCGGCATCGGCCGCCTTCTTCGCCCGTGCGGCCAGCAGCTCGAAGGCGGATTCGCGGTCGATATCCTCGTCATAGATGCCGAGAACCGGGCTCCTGTCCATGATCTGCCGGCGCTCGTCATCCGTCACCGGGCCGACGCGGCCGGATGGCGGGCGGATCAGCGTGCGCTCGACGATCGAAGGCGCGCCTTTGGCCTCCAGCGTCGAGACCAGCGCCTCGCCGGTGCCGAGATTGGTGATGACCGTGGCGCAATCGAAGGCCGGGTTCGCACGGAATGTATCGGCCGCCGTCCTCACCGCCTTCTGCTCGCGTGGCGAATAGGCGCGCAGTGCATGCTGTGCGCGGTTGCCGAGCTGGGCGAGCACCGTTTCCGGCACGTCGAGCGGGTTCTGCGTCACGAAATAGACGCCGACGCCCTTGGAGCGGATCAGCCGCACCACCTGCTCGACGCGTTCGGTCAGCACCTTTGGCGCATCGTTGAAGAGCAGGTGCGCCTCGTCGAAGAAGAAGACGAGCTTCGGCTTGTCGGGGTCGCCCACCTCGGGCAATTCCTCGAACAGCTCCGAGAGCAGCCAGAGCAGGAAAGTGGCGTAAAGCCGCGGGTTCATCATCAGCTTGTCGGCGGCCAGCACCGAGATCTGGCCGTAGCCACTATTGCTGGTGCGCATGATGTCGGTGATCTTCAGCGCCGGTTCGCCGAAGAAGTGCTCGGCGCCCTGCTGTTCGAGAACGAGCAGCGCCCGCTGGATCGAGCCGACCGAGGCCTTGGAGATCAGCCCGTACTGGTTGGAAAGTTGGCTGGCATTCTCGCCCATGTAGTTGAGCAGCGAGCTGAAATCCTTGAGGTCGAGCAGCGGCAGCCCGCCCTGGTCGGCGATCTTGAAGGCGATGTTGATGACGCCTTCCTGCGGTTCGGAGGCATCCATCAGGCGGGCGAGCAGCAGCGGTCCCATCTCGGCGATGGTGGTGCGCACCCGATGGCCCTTCTCGCCGAACAGATCCCAGAAAATCACCGGAAACTGGTCGAATTCGTAATCGGCAAAGCCGATCTGCTCGGCGCGCTTCGTCAGGAAATCCCTGGGCTCGCCCTTGGCGGCGATGCCGGAAAGGTCGCCCTTGATATCGGCCGCAAACACCGGAACGCCGGCCCGGGAGAAACCTTCGGCCAGCACCTGCAGCGTCACCGTCTTGCCGGTGCCGGTAGCGCCGGTGACGAGGCCGTGGCGATTGCCGAATTTCAGGTCGAGATATTCCGGCTTGTTGATGCTGTCATCGGGATTGCGGCTCGCGCCGATGAAAATCTTGCCTTCCTCGATCATTCGGAATGCTCCCTTGGGGCTCTGCCGCCATTTATGAGAAGGCTTGCTTCAGCTACCTTCATCGAACCATCGTTTCCCTGTTATAAGCAGGCAGGCGCATGCGGACAACTGTTTGCATTGAAAGCAAAACCGGACAAAGCGCCGCCCGGGGAGGGCCGGCTTGAGTTGCTGTGGAATTTCGAATAACGTTGACGTTAACGTCAAAAAAACAGGAGGCTGACGATGAATGAAATTGTGACCCAGATCGCCGATCGTGTGGGTATTGCGCCTGATTTGGCCGAAAAGGCGCTCGGCATGATGCTCGGCTTCCTGCAGCGCGAGGCCGCCGATGGCCCGGTTGCCAAGATGATCGAAGCGATCCCCGGTGGCGCCGATCTCGTCGCCCAGTTCAACGGCGCAGGTGCCGGCGGCGGCGGTCTGCTCGGCGGGCTGATGAGCTCGCTCGGCGGCGGCGGCATCATGGGGCTCGGCCAGCAACTGATGGGCGAAGGCCTCGGCATGGGCGAGATCACCTCGCTTGCCAAGGAAACCATCGCGATCGCCAGGCAATATGCTGGCGAGGAAGTCGTCGACGAGGTCGTCGCTTCCGTCCCGGGCCTCAGCCAGTTCGTCTGAGATGAGAGATCAGGAGCCCCGCATTTTGCGGGGCTCATTGTTCTCGCTTCGGAAGCACCGGAGTGAAGAGCATCCGCGGTCCCTTGGATGGAAGGAGAGCCCATGACCATCTGGCGTCCATCGCAGCAGATCAGGGTGAAGGTGATCGGCCTCGCCTGGCGCAATGACCGGCTGCTCGCCGCCGAAGTGGAGGATGACAGTGGTCGCATCAAGGGCGTTCGCCCGCTTGGCGGCGCCATTGAATTCGGCGAGAGCCGCGAAGAAGCCTTGCAGCGCGAATTCCAGGAGGAACTCGAGACCGATATCCGCATCGTCGGCCCCTGGCATCTGCTCGAAAACATCTACGAGCATCACGGCGCGACCGGTCACGAATACATCTTTGCCGCTGATATCGAACTGGCCGATGCGTCGCTCTATGAGCGCGATGAAATCCGCTATTCCGAACTCGACGAGACGGCGGCGACGGCGCGCTGGTTCGGCCGCGACAGGCTGCGCGACGCCGGCATCGATCTCTATCCGACAGGTCTCGACAAACTCCTGGCGCGCTGGCGCGATTGAGCCTGATATCCCCCGCTTTGAGGTGGCTTCGGCCGATCGCCAAACTTTGATCGTCTGCGGCCCGCTTCCGGGGGAACAATGAGCTGGCATGCCTGTTGCTAGAGCAATTCCAGCAAAAGTGTGCAGCGGTTTTGCGTCCGGAATTGCGTGAAACAAAAACGATCGCTGAAACCAGAAGGAATAGCATCATGCGCAGGTTTATTGCAGCAACTTCGATCGCTCTCCTCAGCCTCTCCGCCCCGGTTCTTGCCCAGTCGAACATGGGCATGGATGCCAGCGGCCGGATCGACGGCACGCCGCCGCTCGGCACCGCGCCGGGAGTTGAAACGCAAAGCGGGCTGATAATCCCGCTCGACTCGATCGAAACCGGCAGCATCGACAACGAGCCTCTAAGCGGTCCGGTCGACTGGGCGCGCTGCCCGCCGCGCAAGGCGCGCGGAGCGCTTGCCACCGAAGGCGGCAAGAGCGGCGCCTCGGTCAGCGCCGCATGCCGTGATAACGGAAACCAGTAACACCAGGGGAGGGCGCTATTTGCCGTCCTTCTTGTCGCGATGCAGGATGACGCCGAGTTCATGCCACTGCCGCCTGTCGCGCTGGATCAGTTCGTCGGCTGAGGCCGGTCCCATGCTGCCCGGCGCGTAAGCGTCAGGCACGCTCTGATCCCCGGCCCAGATATCGAGGAAGGGCTGCACCGCCGCCCAGCCGGCCTCGATGCCGTCGGCGCGCTGGAACAGCGTCTGGTCGCCGATGAAGAGATCGTAGAGCAGCGATTCATAGCCGGTCGTCTTGGCGATATCGAATTTGTCGGCATAGCGGAAATCGAGAGAGACCGGCACGGTATCGACGGAAAGCCCAGGCGACTTGATTGAGATTTCCATGCTCATGCCCTCGTCCGGCTGTACCTGGATCACCAGCCGGTTCGGCGGCAGGCGGCTCTTGACATCGGTCTCGCGAAACTGTGCGAAGGGCACCGGCTGGAAGGTGATGACGATCTCGGTGTCGCGCGCCGTCAGCGCCTTGCCAGTTCTGAGATAGAAGGGCACGCCGGCCCAGCGCCAGGTATCGGCATAGAGCTTCAGCGCCACGAAAGTCTCAGTCCTGCTGTCGGGCGAAACGTCCTTGGTGTCGCGATAGGCGGGAAGCTGAGCCCCATTGAGCGGGCCTGCGCCATAGGCGCCGCGCACGCCGTGCGTCTTGGCCTCATCAGGCGTATAGATGCGCAGCGCCTTCAGCACTTTGCTTTTCTCGTTGCGGATTGCCTCGGCATCGAAGCTGTTCGGCGGCTCCATGGCGATCATCGCCAGCAGCTGGAAAAGATGGTTCGGCACCATGTCGCGCAGCGCACCTGTCGCATCGTAGAATTTGCCGCGGCTGCCGACATCGACGATCTCGGCGGCGGTGATCTGCACATGGTCGATGTAGCGGCTGTTCCACAAGGACTCGATCATCATGTTGGCGAAACGCGCCGTCATCAGGTTCTGCACCGTCTCCTTGCCGAGGAAATGGTCGAGCCGGTAGACTTGGCTTTCCCCGACCTGCGCGAGAATCTGCGCATTGAGCGCCTGCGCCGAGGTGAGATCGGTGCCGAACGGTTTTTCGATCGCGACACGGCGGAAGACGCCATTGCTTTCATCGGTCAGCCCGTGGGCGGCGAGCTTCTCGACGATCGTCCCGAAGAAGGATGGCGGCACCGCGAGATAGAAGGCGGCATTGGCATTCGGCCCCAGCCGCTTGCCGATCTCGATGAAAATATCGTCCTTGGTGAAATCGCCTGACGTATAGGAAATACGCCGGCGCAGGCTTTCCCAGGCTTCGTCCTTCACCGTCGGCTCTTCGCCGCTCAGATGGTTGAGGAACTGGTCGAGCCGCCCGCGCAGGAATTCATCGTCACCCGGCTCGATGCCGATGCCGAGAATGTGGAGATCGTCGCCGACGAGGCGGCTGCGCGTTAGATTGATGATCGCCGGCACCAGTAGGCGGCGCGTCAGGTCTCCCGTGGCGCCGAAGATGACGAGGGTGACCGGGGGGGTTGGGGCAGCGTCCATGTGTCATCTCCTTGCAATTCGCGGCCGACTATAATGCGTGCCGGTTTCGCCGCAACATAGGCGGCGAGGGGTAACAGGTATTTGACAGCATCTGACGTGCGCCCGAGGTCGGTTACGCTTTGACCGCCACCATGAAAATCCTCGGAAACCTCAGCAGCACCCGCCCATCCGACATCTTTGGATAGGCCTTTTCCACCCGCCTGAGGTAATCTGCCAGGAATGCCTCGCGATGCTCTTCGCCGGCATGGGCGAGATAGGGCATCAGCCCGGTTCCCCTCACCCATTCGACGATATCAGCCGCATCCGCCATCGGGTGATTGTAGATGGTGTGCCAGATATCGACGCGCGAGGATTTGGCGATCAGCCGGCTGTAGTAAGTGGACGGCGGCGGCAGCCCCTTGCGGCGCACGGTCTTCGCCTCGAAGGCGGATTTCCACGGTCCGGCATGCGCCGTCTCCTCCATCGCCAGGTGCGAGGGTTCGCCGAGATTGTCGGGCATCTGCACCGCAAGCACGCCGCCTTCGGAAAGCCCGTCCATCAGCCGGTCGAAAATATCGAGATGATCGGGCAGCCATTGGAAGACGGCATTGGCAAACAAAAGGTCGGCGGGTTCGTCCGGCTGCCAGCGAGTGAGATCGGCTTCGACGAAGGCAGTGTCCGGAAGTCGCTTGCGCGCTGCCTCCAGCATGTTCATGTCGCTGTCGACGCCGGAGACGCCGGCCGCCCCGTAGCGCTCGATGATCAGATCTGTCGAATTGCCCGGTCCGCAGCCGAGGTCGACGGCATGACGAATGTTTTGCAGCGGCACCTGTGCCAACAGGTCACGCGCTGGTCGCGTGCGTTCGTCCTCGAATTTCACATATTGGTTGGCGGACCATGCCATGGCGATCACTCCTGATATCAGGCCGCATCTTCCATATGGCGGATGCGGATCTTTGATGTTGCGGCCGTCGAGCGTGCCGACCTTCAATCCGCAGACACAAGTATTTTGTCCACGCGCCTCCCGTCGAGATCGACGACTTCGAAGCGCCATCCATCTCGCGTGAAGCTCTCACCCAATTCCGGCAGATGTTTCAACTCTTCCAACACCAGGCCAGCCACAGTCTGATATTCCAAATCGTCATCGAGCTTGAGATTTAAGAACTCAGCAAATTCGTCAATCGGCGTCCAGCCGGACACAAGGTAAGAACCGTCGTCTCGACGAGCGATGGCTTGCTCATCGATAGGTCCCTCCTGGAGAGCTCCCATGATCGCTTCCAAAATGTCACCTGACGAAACAACTCCCTCGAAATGACCGTACTCGTCAAAAACCAGCACCATGTGGACGGGCGATTTCCTGATTGCTTCGATCACATTGATGGCGGTTGAAAGGTCTGAAACCACCGGGACGTCTTGCGTCAGAGCCTTGATGTCGACACTGCCGTGTTCGGACATCGAGTCGTAGAAGTCTTTGACCGGAAGTATGCCGATCACCTCGTCCGAACTGCCTTTCCGAACGGGCAACCGCGACCGCTTCGTCCGGTGCAACTGGGTCCGAATTTCATCAAGGCTGTCGTCAATATCAATAATTTCGACGTCCCGTCGGGGCGTCATAAGCGCTCGGGCGGTGCGGTCCGCCAGTCGCATAACGCCTGATATCATCGCGGACTCTTCGCTTTCGATCACGCCAGCCGACTGCGCCTCGGCCAGTACGGTTTTGATCTCTGCGTCAGAGACATTGTCGCCACCTTTTCCTGATTGGCCCAAAAGTTTAAGCACAAGATTTCCGGAGGCGTTTAGAAGCCACACGAGTGGCAGCGCGATTTTTGAAAGTACCGCCATAGCTGGGGCGACCTTGGCCGCAACCGCTTCGGGTTCTCGCAATGCGATCTGCTTTGGAACAAGTTCGCCGATGATCAACGAAAGATAGGTGATTGCCACAACGACTGAACCTACACCAATGGCATCGGCGGCCGTCGATGACAGCCCCTGGGCTTCCAGCCATCCGCTCAGGCGGCCGCCGAGCGTGGCACCTGAGAAAGCGCCGGAGAGAACGCCGACCAGCGTGATGCCGATCTGAACCGTAGAGAGAAAGCGACCGGGGTTTTCGGCAAGTTTGATTGCCTGAGCTGCACCTTTGCTCCCATTGTCAGAGAGAACCTTTAGGCGGGCTGTTCGAGAAGACACAACAGCCAACTCCGACATGGCGAGCACACCATTTACGATGGTGAGAAACGCCACAATTCCAATTTCCAGAAACACAGGGACCCTATTCGTTGAGGTTTTAATGCCGCATTGATCAGGCGACGCGGCAAGGCGTTCGAAGTGACGCTATATCAGCATCGCCCATCGTCTTTCCATCATCGTGTTAACATCAGTACAGGTTCCATCAGTCCTCAGATTTCCTTGAGGTGGCAAGCCCGACCCAGCCGGAACGGTTGGAAATCCAGTCGGCCTGCAACGGCCGCCCGTCATTCGCGATGGTCTGGAACGCTCTCTGCTGGAACCTGATATGCCTGAGGCGAGGCGGATGTCATCGCACCGCCTACAGTGGTCGCCAGCTTCTTCGGCCGGGAGATCCCGGTTGGAGCGGGCGGAGCTTGTACTGGATGGGTCGCTGTCAGGCATGGCGCAATTTTGGCGGTGAAACGCTTTCGGCGCAAGAGGCGTCGGGCGAAAATCCTTATAGCGTCTTGATGTGACAGTTTTGAAAAGGACAGTAGCACCTTCTTCTGATTGAGGATTTCGGCGGATTTTCCGCGCTTCTGCAACGAACGCTTTATAATGATCGAGCTATTGGCAGATGGAATTTTTAGGGTGTAGCAGCGGCACTGCGGCGCGTCCCATGAGCTGGAATAGCGATCCGGCAAAGAGGTGGTGCCAAGGACAAAATTATGCACAAATTCAAAGCGCTACAGCATTGTTTGCACGTCTGAAAAGACGCGCGGCGCTAGAGCCTATGACAAATCAAGGTGAGCCCGTGAACAGCTGCCCAACTCATAAGTAAAGCTGGCGCAATACACCGTAAATTAACAGCCTCTTCGTATTTTCTTCAAATTGCGAACGATTTCCGCGACGTGCAGCCACGTCCCGGCTCGATCGACGACATGCCCGCTCGAGGAGGTACGCGCATGCAGTTCAAATCGGCTACCGGACGCAACATTTTTTCCGTGGCGGCCTGCGGTGTCGTCGCGACAATCGCGGCATCGGGCGTTCTTTTTTACATCGCCTATAACGATATGCGCAAATCGAGCCTCGATCAGATGCTCCAGATCGCTGCCACCAACGCGCTCAACGTCGAGAAATCCATGAGCGTGGCGCTCGGCATCGTCAATGCGTTGGAGACGTCGCTGTCGACGATGAAGGAAAGCGGAAACGCCAGTCGTGCGACCGCCGACGACCTGCTGAAGAACATGCTGCAGGATAATCCGATGGCGCTCGGTGTTTGGACCGGCTGGGAACCGGATGCCTTCGACGGCAAGGACAAGGATTTCGTCGGCAAGGAAGGCCACGACACCACCGGCCGCTACGTGCCCTATTGGGTGCGCAGTGGCGACAAGATCCAGCACACGCCGCTGGTCGATTATGGCGTGTCGGGCGCCGGCGACTACTACCAGCTTCCCTTTACCCAGAAAAAGACCGTCGTCATCGAACCCTATGTCTACGCGGTCGACGGCAAGGATGTGCTGATGACCTCGGTCGCCAAGCCGATCATGGTCGATGGCAAGGCGCTGGGCGTTGCCGGCATGGACATTTCGCTCGACGACGCCAACAAGGCGATCTCCGCAGTCCACCCGATGGAGACCGGCTATCTCAGCCTGGTGACGGGCGCCGGCAGTATCATCAGCCATCCCTCCGCTGCGCTCGCAGGCAAGAATATCAAGGACGGCGGTGATCTCACCGCCGGCTGGGATCAGTTGATCGCCAGGCCCGGCGTCGAGCAGGAGATCGCAGGCCCGGACGGTCAGAGCTATTTCTCTGTCGCCTATCCGGTAAAGCTCACGAATGACCTCAACTGGTACGCCATTGTTTCGGTGCCCAAATCCACCGTCTTTGCCCAACTCAATAACATGGCCTGGAGCGCCGTTGCGATCACCGCTATCGCTGCCCTCCTGCTCGGTTTCGCCGGCTGGCTCATTGCCCGCAAATTCGTCCGCCGTATAGAGGGCGTGATTGCCGAGACCGATCGCATCGCCCATGGCCAGCTCGACGTGCAATTGAACGACAAGAATGCCAAGGACGAAATCGGCGACCTCTCACGCTCCCTCGCCATCCTGCTGGAAAGCAATCGCCAGAAAATCAGGCTTGAGGCCGATGCGGAAAGCTCCCGGTCCCGCGAAGAGATCGAACGACAGGAACGTTCCGTCCTCCATGCCGCCCGTGAGGATTCGATCAAGTTCGCGGTGAGCGAACTCGGCAACGGCCTGGCCAGCCTTTCCAACGGAGATATGACCATCCGGCTGGAAAAGCCATTCACCGACTCCCTTGACGAAATCCGCGTCGATTTCAATGCGTCTGTCGAAAAGCTCCAGGCAGCCCTGATTTCCTTCTCCGAAAACGCTGCCGTCATTCAGGCCGGTTCCGAAGAAATCCGCTCGGGCGCCGACGATCTCGCCCGCCGCACCGAACAGCAGGCCGCTTCCGTCGAGGAGACCGCCGCTGCGCTGGAGCAGATCACCACCTCGGTCAAGGACTCCACCCTTCGCGCCGAGGAGGCGGGAACGCTCGTCAGTCGCACCAAGGATGGTGCGGAAAAGTCCGGAGAGATCGTGCGCAATGCCGTTGATGCCATGACCGGCATCGAGCAATCCTCGCAGTCGATCTCCAACATTATCGGCGTGATCGACGATATTGCCTTCCAGACGAATCTGCTGGCCCTCAATGCAGGTGTTGAAGCAGCGCGTGCGGGGGAGGCCGGCAAGGGTTTCGCCGTCGTCGCACAGGAAGTGCGTGAACTCGCGCAGCGCTCGGCCACCGCCGCCAAGGAGATCAAGGCGCTGATCACCTCGTCCGGCGACCAGGTCAAGCGTGGCGTCGATCTCGTCGGTCAGACCGGCAAGGCGCTGCAGGCGATCGTTGCCGAAGTCCAGCAGATCAACAGCAATGTCCAGGCGGTCGTCCAGGCCGCCCGTGAACAGTCGACCGGTCTCCTGGAGATCAACACGGCGGTCAACCAGATGGACCAGTCGACCCAGAAGAACGCCGCGATGGTCGAGGAATCGAACGCCGCCTCGCATACGCTGGTGACGGAGGTGTCTGCCCTCTCGGAGCGTCTGGCACAGTTCAATCTCGGCCAGGTGGCAAAGGCGGCCCCCGCCGCCCGGACGACTGGCAAGCCGGTGGCACGCCCGGTCGGGGCGATGCTTTCGATGCGCAGACCGGTTCCCGCCTCGGCCACCGACCATGCCAGGCCCGCTCCGTCACCGGCCCGTGCACTCGGCGGCAAGCTCACAGCCGCCTTCGGCACCTCGGCTGCACCGGCTTCGACCGAGGGCAACTGGGAAGAGTTCTAGACATACGGCGTGCGACGCCGCTGAACGCCGCTCCCCTTGGCAGCAGATAGCACCCGCGCGCGTTTGTTGCCGCCTCAGCTCTGTGTTTGGTTGTATCTCGGTGGTGGAAATTGCCAAAGGACCGCAACAGTAACGAACCGTCAGAGGAGGTCGTAGCCTTTGACGTTCAGGGAGAGCGTGTTGTCGGCACGTTGCGCCTTGCTGCCGGAAAACCACAGCCGGTGATCCTGCTTTTTCCGGGGTTCGGCGGAGTTCGCGATGAGCTTCAGATTCCAAACCAAGGCAAAGGAATTTTCGCCTACATAGCCAGGTCTTTTGCATCCCTAGGGTTTTCCAGTCTTCGGATCGATTTCCGTGGAAGCGGCGAAAGCGACGGCCTGTTTGAGAACACGACATATTCGAACCAAATAGCCGATGGCATTGCCGCCATGGAGTTTCTCAGGTCCGACCCCCGCGTCGATGGACACCGTATCTTCCTGCTGGGATGGAGCCAGGGTGGATTGGTCGCTGCTGCGATAGGCGGCCGAACCAATAGACCGTCCGGGATTGCTCTTTGGGCTGCTATTGGAGAGCCAAGTGTCTCCTTTCCCGCTCTGATCGGTCGGGAAACCTATCTTCGCGGTTTGGCGGAAGAGAGCATTGCGACCGAGATCGTGATGCCGTGGGGCGCCAGGCTCAAGCTCAGGCACCCCTTCTTTCAAGAGGTGGCAACGCACGATCCATTCGATGAAATCAAAGCCTATGATGGCCCGCTTTTTGTGGCGGAAGGGTCCTTGGATACTGCCATTCCGGCGGGCACAGGACGAAAATTCGTGTCGGCCCATAACGGGGACAACGAGCTTCGGATCAGTCCGGTGGACCACGCCTTCAATACATCGCTCGGCACTGAAGCTCTCGATGCGCTGGTGATGGCGACCGCGAATTTCTTTGCTCTGCGGCCAGCTTTCCTCACGCGAACATAACTGCAAGGATGGCCCGCGCTCAATTTTGATTTGAAAGCATTCAATATCTCGCGCTAAGGTCACACAAACCAGCATCAGCGCAAAGTCCTCGGAGTTGCCGATGACGTTTCCCAATCCCTCAGCCACCTTTGACCGCACGCTCATCATGGGCAATGGCGGCGCGGGTAAAACATGGCTCGCCCGTCGTATTGGTGAGCAGCTTCACCATCCGGTTGTCCACCTTGATGACATGCATTGGGAGCCCGGGCGCTACGGCATCGATCGCGACAGAGCGTTGCGGGACGAGATGGTCAAGGCGGCGGCCGAGCGCCACGCCTGGGTCATGGAGGGCGTTTACGGGCAGCTGGCAAACATGGTCCTCAACCGCACGACGATCCTGGTCTGGATTGATCTGCCGGAGGAGGAATGCATCGCCAACATCAAGCTGCGAGGCATCCAAGGCGGCGAGACCGAAACGCAATTCGATGGCCTCTTGAAGTGGGTGGCCGAATACCGGAGTAGAATGAACAACTGGAACTCTTTCGAGACGCACGCGCGCTTGTTCTCGGTCTTTTCCCGTCCGAAGTTCCTGTTATCGAGCCGTGAGGCAGTCACCGATTTTGCCGACCGGTTGTCCACCAGCATCCACGAGGCCGCCGATGAAAGAGCCCAGATTTCCGAATGACGAGGGCGAGGACGCCTGGATGGTCGTCCAGGTGTTTGCGGATGAACACTGGAATGCCTACCACGACATCCGCCGCGCCGTCCTCTTCGAGGCCCGTGGGTTGATTGGCTATGATGCGAACCATCCCGATGATCGAAGAGATGGACATTTCCCTTTGCTGCTTCTGCTTGAAAACACTCCGGTCGGTGCGGCTCGCCTTGATCTGATGAGCGAGCAGACAGCATGGGTGCGGACCGTCGCGATCAGGGCGGAACGCCAGGGAAAGGGGTACGGCCGGATGCTCATGGCAGGCCTCGAAAAATTCGCATCACAACACAGGGTCAAGAGATTGCTTGTGAATGCGGCGCGAGACGCCGTGGGGTTTTACGAAGCGCTCGGATGGGCTGTCATTGAGGCCGGTCATGAAAACCCGGTGCTGACAAAGGAATTGCGAACCAGGCCTCAATGGTGAAGTATTGCGCTGACCGCGAGCTGCTCTGACGTTCTCGTGGAGCCTCTCCAAAAACGACGAGGTCACGATGCTCATTATCTTCGGTGGTCTGCCTGGCAGTGGAAAGACGACGATTGCCCGCGCTTTGGCTGAGCGGTTGAATGCGGTCCATGTGCGCGTCGATACCATCGAGCAGGCAATCCGTGCCTCCGGAATTGCCGATGATGCCGGGCCTGCAGGCTATATCGTGGCCTACGGTATCGCCGGAGACAATTTGACCCTTGGCAGGACTGTTATCGCCGACTCCGTCAACCCGCTTCGGATAACCAGGTCAGCGTGGCTTTCGGTCGCGCAAGCCGCTGGGGTGACGGCGGCGGAGGTCGAGGTCGTTTGCTCGGACAAAGCCGAGCACCGCAACCGTGTTGAAACGCGCCTCACTGACGTCGAAGGTCTCGTGAAGCCGACATGGCAAGAGACTTCCGAAAGAGCCTATGACGAATGGCACGATGCAATCCTCATCGATACGGCTTCGAAAACGGTGGAAGCGGCTTTGGATGAACTGGTGAGCCGATTGAAATCGCTGGCGATGCGATGAAGGATGATCTCACTTCCGAGACGACACGTGAGGCGAGGCGGATCTCATCGCTGCGTCCTATAGCGGCCGCCTTCCTGGGTCGCAATTCCGGTTTTGTCTGCGCGGTGGCCTCGGCGGAGGCTGTCAAGATACGGAAATCAATGTGCGGCGGCGATCGCGCGTCTTTGTTCACCGGCCGGTTTGTGCGCCCAACGTGGCAGATGGTGGCTTTCTACTGAGTGCCGTAAAATCCTACCGTCTGGTAGCCAGGCGTCCTGTCGCCAATTCTGCCCGGCAAGCCTCACCAAAATCGAGGAGAAAGTTCATCGCGCCGGAACGGGCAAGATCCCGGATTTCAGAGAGTGAGCGATTGGGCGTCAAATAGGTCTCGACGATCCTTGCCATCGCCAGTTCGGCTGCGTCCACGACCGAACGGGATGAAATCAGACGCATCTGAGCGACCAGTGCATAAAGCAGCACGAGATCGGAAACGTCGTCCTTCTGGTGGCTTAGTGCGTCACCGTAAAGCCGCGTGGCTTCGGCGATGAAATCCGAAAACAGCTTTTCGCGCTTGGCAATCTCGACCTCGCGTTGTTTTTCCTTCACCTGTGATCGATGCGTCATCCACGTGCTGGCAAATGAGGTCAGGCTGCCAATCGCGATGCCGGCGAGACCCATCAGAGCAGAGATGTATGCGTCCATGAGATTCTCCTCTCGGAACGAGCCGCGCGCGACACGTAAATAACAGGGCGGATCGCCGACCAGCCCCAATGCCCAGGCGTGCTTGTCAAAAATTCAAAGGTTTACCAGCGCGAGGCTTGGGAGGTTCTACTCTGCAAGCGGAGGCCCCACCCACACGCCGACTGGTATTTCCGGGATACAATTCGCCAATCCGTCGAGCATGCCTTGCAACACGCCCTCGCTCAGCTCCTCAATCTTGCCGCTGGGGCCGACGAGGCTGTCTACCAGCAGCAAGGTAAGTCCATGCATTTGCGACCAGAATATTAGAATGGCACCATCGATCGTACGCGTGTTTGCCGCGGTGTTGGGAATGAGGCGCCCAAGAGCGCCGTCGCATATCGCCTCTACCACAACGGCTTTCATGCTGTAGGCCGCAGTTCTTTCGATCGCAGGGCGCCCATTGTCCTGGCCACCAAGGTAGCCGCCGAACATTAATCTGTAGAGCGCTGGATTGTTGACGCCGCCGCAAACGTAAGCGCGCGCTATAGCTGCCAGCCGCTCGCGCGGACTGTCGAGTTCCTTTGTCGCATCGGCCATCCGCTTCGCAAGGAGCTCAAATCCGACTGCCGAGACGGCGGCCAGCAATTCGCGCTTGTCGGCGAAGTGTTTGTAGGGGGCGTTGTGACTGACGCCCGCTCGTCGGGCGAGCTCCCGAAGCGAAAATTCCGTGCTCTGGGATTCGCTGAGGACATCGAGTGCCGCCTCTACGATCGCCCTGTGCAGGTCGCCATGATGATACGGGCGCTGCTCTGTGGTGGAAATATCTTTGGTCATATTCGTCCATTAGGTTTTTAAGTTGCTCGTGTCAACATTTTTGACTGCGCGATGTTGACATTGTCTACTCTCATCTTTAAGTGGGCGTTGTCAACATGTGGCGTGCCCGTTCCGTCTACTATTTCGGCGCAATGCGAGCACGCGATCGGCGCCTACGGACGCTACAACAAAAAAGGTACATTGATGGCTGCTCAACATCCCGTCAAAAACAAGAGGCACCGCATAGCGGAGCGTCCGCCATTCGAGCGTATCGCGCTGTTGTTGCAAGGCGGGGGGGCGCTCGGTTCATATCAGGCCGGCGTCTATCAAGCACTGACCGAAGCCGGACTGCATCCTGACTGGGTCGCCGGCATCTCCATCGGAGCCATCAACAGCGCTCTGATCGCCGGCAATCCGCCTGAAAGACGAGTGGAGGCGCTCAGGAGCTTCTGGGAGACGGTAACCGCCCCGGCTCACGGGATGCCCACGCTGTTTTCGGCGATGCTAGGGGCGATGGGGCTCCAGGGTGATTTCGCGCGTGGCCTGCTCAATCAGGCACATGCCTTCGCCACCCTTATGGACGGCGCCGCGGGCTTCTTCACGCCCCGTCTGGTGCCACCTTTCTTTTCATCCGCCGGCAGCATCGAGGCGGAAAGCTTCTACGACGTCGCACCGCTGAAGGCGACGCTGGAACGGCTGGTGGACTTTGATCGCATCAATACAGGAGCCATGCGTTTCAGCGTCGGCGCCGTCAACGTACGCACCGGCAACTTCGAGTATTTCGATACCACGACCCACGATATCCGCCCCGAACATATCATGGCGAGCGGCTCCTTGCCGCCTGGCTTCCCGGCGACGAGGATCGACGGCGAGTGTTACTGGGACGGCGGCCTCATATCCAACACGCCGCTGCAATGGGTCCTCGATAACGCGCCGCGCCAGGACACGCTGGCCTTTCAAGTCGATCTCTGGAGCGCGAGTGGCGAGTTCCCGCGTGACCTTCTCGGAATCGAACTGCGGCAGAAGGATATCCGCTTCTCGAGCCGCACACGCGCGGCGACCGACCATTTCAAGACGCAGCAGCGGCTGCGCCGCGCACTCGGCCATCTGGTCGAACTCGTCCCGCAGGACGCGCTGCTGCAAGCTGATCCGGAGATCAAGCTGCTCGTCGATCAGGCCGACGAGAAGGTCTACAACATCGTCCAGCTCATATATCGCGCCAAGAAATACGAAGCGAGCTCCAAGGATTACGAGTTCTCCCGGCTGACGATGGAGGAGCACTGGGCCTCCGGCTACAACGACGCCCTTCAAACATTGCGCCACCCCGAGGTGCTGCAGCGTCCCGGCACGCCGGACGGCGTCGCCATTTTCGACTTCGATTGAGATTTCACCAAAGAGAAGAGCACGACCATGAAGATCGCCGCAGTCCGCGAAAATGCCTTCGCGATGCCGCTCAACAATCCGGCCTATCCGAGGCCACCCTACAAGTTCTACAACCGCGAATTTGTCGTCATCAACTATCGGACCGATCCGGAGACCCTGCGCGCCGTCGTGCCGGAGCCGCTGGAAGTGATCGGCGACACTGTCGCCTATGAATTCATCCGCATGCCGGATTCGACCGGCTTCGGGGACTATACGGAAACCGGGCAGGTCATTCCGGTGCGCTTCACGACGCCATCAGGCAAGGTGCAGGAAGGCAGCTACGTGCATGCCATGTACCTTGACGACAGCTCTCCGATCGCCGGCGGCCGTGAGATCTGGGGCTTTCCGAAGAAGCTGGCAACGCCGAAACTGTCGCACGAGCAGGAGACGCTCGTCGGAACGCTGCACTATGGCTCGGTTCTCTGCGTCAGGGCGACCATGGGCTACAAGCATCGGCAACTCCCGCTGGAGCCGCTGGCCAAGGCAATGGCGAAGCCCGCCTTCATGTTGAAGATCATCCCGCACGTGGACGGTTCGCCCCGGATTTGCGAACTCGTGCGCTACTATCTCGAGGATGTGACCCTGAAGGGCGCATGGGCCGGCCCGGCGGCCCTGCAATTGTTCGAACACGCGATGTGCGATGTCGCGCGGCTGCCCGTGCGGGAGGTCACGTCGGCCAGCCATTATATCGCCGACCTGACGCTCGGCCTCGGCGAGGTCGTGTTCGACTACCTCCAAAACGACTGATCTCCCGCAACTGAAAGGAACTATCCATGTCTCGATTTGATGGAAGAGTGGCGATTGTCACCGGAGCCGCGAGCGGCATCGGCAAGGAGATCGCGCTTCGCTTCGCAGCCGAAGGCGGCATTCCCGTGATCGCCGACCTCAATCTTGACGCCGCGAACGCAACGGCCGCCGAGGTCAAAAGCAAGGGCGGCGATGCATTCGCGGTGGCGATGAACGTCGCCGACGAAGAGCAGGTGGAAAAGGCCGTTGGCGAGGTGGTCGCCAGGTTCGGCAAGATCGACGTGCTGGTCAGCAATGCTGGCATCCAGATCGTCAAGCCGCTGGTCGACTTTCCCTTTGCCGACTGGAGAAAGCTGCTTTCGATCCATCTCGACGGCGCCTTTCTGACCACTCGCGCCTGCCTCAAGCACATGTATGCCGCCAATTATGGCCGGGTGATCTACATGGGGTCAGTGCACTCCAAGGAAGCCTCGAAGCTGAAGGGGCCCTATGTCACGGCCAAGCACGGACTGATCGGACTGGCCAAGGTACTGGCAAAGGAGGGGGCCGAGCACAACGTCACGGCCAACGTGGTCTGTCCCGGCTTCGTGCGCACGCCGCTCGTCGACAAACAGATCCCGGAGCAGGCACGGGAGCTCGGCATCAGCGAGGAGCAGGTGGTCAAGACGGTGATGCTCAAGGATACGGTCGACGGCGAGTTTACCAGCACCGATGATGTGGCCGACGCTGTTCTCTATTTCGCGGCGGCCAAGTCCAATGCCGTGACGGGTCAGTCGCTGGTCGTGAGCCACGGCTGGTTCATGCAGTAGGATCGATTGCGGACAGACGGACGACACCCTTTGCGGCGCCGTGCGACAGGAACGCTCCAGCACCCGGACCAACTCTACCTCGCGACGAGCCACAGTGGGCTCGCGCTATCTGGATTAGTATCAAAGGAAATGAACATGGAAGTCTGTAATGGTTTGCGGCGGGCCCTCGCGAAGGCCCGGCGACCTTCGGTGGCAACGAACCGCTCTGTCGACGGCGTAAGCGTGCGTGGAGTGACTGCGATACTGCGGAATGTCGGGCAGACTGTCGCGTTCGGCATTCTTGTGGGATTCGCCACACTGCCGACAGCCCGCGCGGATGAACCGACACCTCCGTTCAAGCCAGCGATCAGCGACGAGGCCGCGACCGCCGTTTCGCAGATGGGAAAGACGCTGCACGCCAGGGACCTGTCGGTCACGGCAAGAACGATCAGCGTCTATCTGGACGAATTCGGACAACCGCTTCACATCTTCCATACGATCAAAATCGCCGCCCGCCGGCCCGATCGGATCGCCGTCGAGTTTATCGGCGATGACGGCAGACACGATCTCTTCTACGACGGCAAGGCGGCCTCGGTCTTCTTTCCCGACAGAAAGAAATACATGACGATCCCCGCGTCGGGCGACATATCGTCCGCGCTCGACGAGATCGCAGACAAGTTGGACCTCGATTTTCCGCTCGGCGTCCTTTTTGCGGGCTCTCCGGACGAAGTGCTGCTGGGCGATGCCATGGCGGCCGAGCAGGTGGGCATGGCTACCATCGACGGGGTCGAGTGCCGGCATCTGCTTTTCTCACAGAAGTCCGGCATCGATGTGGAATTGTGGCTCGAGAAGAATGACGCGGCGACGCCGCATCGCTTGGTCGTCACCTACCCGTTGCTGCAGGGCCAACCAAGCTTTGTTGCCGAATTCACCAGTTGGACGACCGAGCCCCCTCTGTCCGACTCCGAATTCACCTTTGAACCTCCTGCTGATGTGAAAAAGATCGACCCGACACCAGCCGTCGCGTCGGGAACCGAGGGGAGGAAGTGATGAACCATCTCAAGCGCACCTGCCTTGCTTTTCTCGCTTTAACGGCCATCACATCGGACGTTGCCTTCGGTCAGTTTGCGCCGCCCCCTGGCGGCCCGCCGTCCCTGCCGTCTGGAGGGCCACCGCATTTCCCGTCGGGCGGGCCAAGCGGGGGCCTACGTCCGCAGATAGGCCGCACTCCGCGTCCACCAATGGCGAGCCACCGTCGGCCGCCGGTGAGCGCTCAGAACCGCCCTCCGGCGAACCCACGTACTCGTATGCCAGGTGTCGGCGGCGCAAAGGGGCGATTGGCGGAAGGGCCTGGCCGCGGGGGGAGTAATGCGTCTGGAAATATCCGCAACACGCTGAACTCGGGCGGTAACATCAACGGGAACCGCACCTTCATGAACTCCGGCGGCAACATCGCCGCAAAGGACTCGGGCAATGTCACCGTCAACAATTCCGGCGATGTCAAAGTCTCCGGCAACGGCAACGGATACTTTGGCCGTGGATACTATGGTCGTGGAGACCACGGCGTCGGCGACTACGGTGACGGAGAGTATGGCGGTGGGGATTATGGTCGTGGATACTATCGCCGCGGAGCCTATGTTCTGGGCGGGTATGCGGCAGGCGTCGTCACCGGTGCGGCAGCCGCCTCCAGCACCGGCGGAACGACATATTCTTCCGACGGATACCAGTCTGGATCCGCAACAGGTTCCTCTGGCACAGCGTCCTCGGGTTCGTCCCACCGCACCTCTTCGGGTTCTGCCGACGCGTCGTCGTCGGGTTCGTCCCAGGCGGGCTCTTCAGGTTCGTCTCACGCCAGGTCTTCAGGCTCATCTGCCGGGGAATATGCGAGCTCTTCCGATCAGAGCCGCTCCGACCGGCCCGTTGGCAGCGGAGAGGGCGGGTCGAACCAGAGCGGCGGCAATGGCAGGTCCCAGTCTGTCAATCCGCTGATTGCCGGCCTGTTTGAGAGCCTGCCACCGGAGGGCACGGCATGGTCATCGGAAGATGCGGTCGGTTGGCTTCAGGCTGCGGCCGCCAATCTACGGATCGTCTATAAGATCCAGGGAAACATCACGGTCACGGGCGAAGTCCCGCCGTCGGATGACAATCGCGTTCCTAGCGGCAATTAGATTCAGCTCAGCATGGGAAGAGGCAAAGGCCGGATGCCAGCATCGAAAACTGCACAGCTCCGTCCGCTCTCTGACGCACCTCGCCAAATCAGGCCATTCGTTTCGAACGCCGCAGAAGCCCGTTCATAACGAGGCTAATGTGCGCCTCCATAAGCGCCCTGCCGTCGATCGGCTTTCGATCGGCAAGCATGAGATGCCAGACGGCAATCTGAAAAATCGAACTCGCGAGCACGTCAGGCGTATCGGTGGCCGTATCATGTCTCAACTCTCCCGATTTCACGCCTTCCTCGACCAAGGCCGTGAGGGCTGCAAGCGTCGGTGCGATGAATAGCTCATGACGGCAATCGACCATTTCGGGAAGACGAGTTCCTTCGGCGACGGACAAGCGCAGGAGTTCTCTCGTCTTTCGGTCGTTGGCCGTATTTTCATAAGCGATAAGCAGTAGGTCGCGGATCCTATCGGCGCAGGATCCCCGAAGGCTGCCGATGGCGGTCGACAGGTCTGCGGATGACGTCGACGCGTGACGAAACATCTCCTGGAAAAGAACATCCTTGGTCGGGAAATAGAGGTAGACCGTTCCCTTTGTTATCCGCAGTCGGGTTGCGACATCTTCAACTCGCGTTGCCGCATAACCTTTTGCCGCAAACTCCTCGAACGCGGCCTCCAGTATTTCATGGGGACGCCGCGCCTTCCGTTCCCCCCGCGATGTTTTTTTAACAACTCGTTCCATCATCCAATTGGAATTATTCGGCTGTCCGGCGGCTAACCGCATCTGCTTCACCCATGCCCATGTTGCGTGTGTCAACATTTTCTGACGGAGATGTTGACATCGTCTACTTTAGCTATTAAGTGGGCGTTGTCAACATCGGGCGATGGCCTGTTAGGAGCAAAAAATGCAGTCCTTTCGATTGCTGGGAATTGGTCTCGCCTGCGCAGTCCTGGCTGCCTGCGAAGAGAAAGCTGAAGTTGCGCCGCCGCCGCAGCAGGTCCGCGTCGTCGCGGCAGCCGAGGCTCAGTATCAGCCGGGTGCGGAAATCACCGGCGAGGTGAAGGCGAGGGTCCAGACCGAACTCTCCTTTCGCGTCAGCGGCCGGGTTCTTGAGAGAAGGGTCGACGTCGGATCGCATGTCCACGCCGGCGACGTCCTCGCCCGGCTCAACGACACGGAACAGCAGGCGGACGTCAGCGTCGCCCGTGCCGCGCTGGCGTCGGCGCAGGCCGTCGTTGCGCAGAAGACGCTCGCCTTCGACCGGGCGAAGTCACTCCTGCAGTCGCAGGCCGTTCCGAGGGCGGTCTTTGATGATGCCCAGAAGGAGCTGCTGAGCGCACAGGCTTCCCTCGAGGCCGCCGAGGCCGCGCTCGCGACGGCAGAGGACGCTCTGTCCTATACCGAGCTGAAGGCCGCCGCGGACGGCATCATCACGGCGCGCAGCATCGAAGCCGGGCAGGTGGTGTCAGCAGCGCAGTCGGCCTTCACGCTCGCCCATGACGGGCCACGAGACGCAGTGTTCGACGTCTTCGAGGCGTTCTTTCTGGATGGCCGGCCGCTGAACGACGTCGAGGTCGCACCGGTCTCCGATCTTGCGAGCGACGTCCACGCCAGCATTCGCGAGGTCTCTCCCGTCATAGACGCGAAGGCAGGCACGATCCGGATCAAGGTGGGGCTCCAGGACGGCGCGCCATGGCCGCTCGGAACGCCTGTCGTGGGCAAGCTGCGCGCCTCGCCGCGCGACGGAATCGTGCTGCCCTATACCGCGATCGCATCAGCCGGGGGCGAACCTGCCGTGTGGCTCGTCAACACTCAAAACCAATCCGTTTCGCTCCGTAGGATCTCGGTCGACCGATATCGCCAAAGCGATTTCGTCGTCACCGGCGGCGTCGCCGCGCAAGACCTGATCGTCACCGAAGGCGGAAAGTTCCTCAAGGAAGGCCAGGCTGTCGCCTGGGAAGGCAAGTGAGATGACCCTCAATCGCATATGTACCTCTCTCCCGCTTCTTCTGTCAGTGTCGCTGCTTGCAGGCTGCGATCAGAGCTCCGTCGCAGGGGAGGAGACGGTTCCCCGCCCTGTCAAAGTCGTCATGGCCGCGGCCGAACAGGACAAAATCGTAAGTTTGCCCGGCGTGGTGCGAGCTCGCATCGAGACCGACCTGGCGTTTCGGACGCTGGGGAGAATGGTCTCTCGCAAGGTCGATGTCGGTGACCTTGTGCACAAGGGCGATGTCCTGGCGGAAATCGATCCGCTCACTCTGCAACTCGCGGTCACGAGCGCGGAAGCCGATCTGCGCAACGCTCAGGCGCAGTTGGCGAACGCAGCGACGACGGAAACGCGCAAGCGAAGGCTCGTCCAAAGCAATGCGGCGAGCGTTGCCGATCACGATCTTGCCGACCAGCAGCTCAAATCGGCTACCGCCAATGCCGCGAAAGCGACGGCGAGCCTTGCGAAGGCGCGCGAGCAGCTAGGCTACGCCGAGCTGAAAGCCGAGTTCGATGGCGTCGTGACCGCCACGTCCGCAGAAATGGGCCAGACCGTTTCTGCCGGCCAACCGGTCTTGAAACTGGCACGCCTCGAGCAGCGCGACGTGGTCGTCGACATGCCGGAAGCGCAGTTCAGTCGCATTCGCCTGGACGACCGCTTCAACGTCGCCCTCCAGCTCGACAGCAGGATCCAGGCGACTGGCGTGGTCCGCGAGATCGCACCGCAGGCCGATCCCAATACCCGCACCTATCGACTGAAGATCGGGATCGATCAGGCGCCGGATATCTTCCGCCTTGGCGCCGTGGTCACCGCGACGCCGCTTGTCGGAGAAAGGAAGCAGGCGATCACGCTGCCGCTCTCCGCCATTCGCCATGAAGGCGGTACCAGCCAGGTATGGGTGGTAGATCGCTCGACAGCCACTGTCGCTCCGAGAGTGATTGAACTGGAAGGTCCGGCGTCCGCCCCCCGTTCTGTCGTGGTTCAAGCGGGCCTGCGGGAAGGGGAAGAGATCGTCATCGCCGGAGTCGATGAACTCACCGATGGACAGAAAGTGCAACTCGGACAGGAGCCACGCCCGTGAACAAATTCAACCTTTCTGACTGGGCGCTCGAGCATCGTTCTCTCGTCTGGTACTTCATGATCATGTTCGCGGTGGCGGGCGCCTTTGCCTATCTCGGGCTCGGCCGCGAGGAGGATCCGTCCTTCACGATCAAGACGATGGTGATCCAGGCCCAGTGGCCGGGCGCTTCTGCCCAGGAGGTGACGCAGCAGGTTACCGACCGCATCGAAAAGAAGCTCCAGGAACTCGACAAACTGGAACATACCCGCAGCATTACGACTGCCGGTCAAACGATCGTCTTCGTCGATTTGCTGCCGGATACGAACGCGCGGGATGTAAAGCCCACCTGGTCGCGCGTCCGCAACTTGATTGACGATATCAAGCACGAATTCCCCCAAGGCGTGGTCGGGCCTTTCTTCGATGACCAGTTCGGCGACGTCTATGGCAATATCTTTGCCTTCACGGCAGACGGCCTCAGTCAGAGAGAACTGCGCGATTTCGCAGAGGATGCCCGAACACAGATCCTCAACATCCCCGACGTCGGCAAGGTCGACATCGTCGGCGCGCAGGACGAGGTGATCTACCTCGAATTCTCCACCCGCAAGATTGCCGCCCTCGGCATCGACCGCTCCGCCATCATTGCCACGCTCCAGGCGCAGAACGCCGTCACCCAGTCCGGCTTTGTCGAAACGGGGCCGGAGCGGGTCGCTTTGCGGGTCGGCGGGCGTTTCATCTCTGAAGACACCTTGCGGGGGATCAATCTCAGGGTCAACGACCGGTTCTTCCCGTTGACCGACGTCGCCACGATCACCCGTGGTTACGTCGACCCGCCGACGTCGCTCTTCCGCTTCAACGGAAAGCCCGCCATTGGGCTCGCGATCGGCATGAAGCCGGGCGGCAATGTGCTTGCCTTCGGCGAAGCGCTTGACAAGACGATGAGCAAGATCACCCAGGAGCTTCCGGTCGGCGTCTCTGTCGAACAGGTATCCGACCAACCGAAGGTGGTTGAGGAGGCAGTCGGCGGCTTTACGAAAGCCCTGTTCGAGGCAGTCGCGATCGTGCTCGCGATCAGCTTCATCAGTCTGGGGATGAGGGCCGGCCTGGTGGTGGCAATCGCGATCCCGCTCGTTCTCGCCATCACGTTCATGGTCATGTTCTACACTGGCATATCGCTGCAGCGCATCTCGCTTGGAGCGCTGATCATCGCGCTCGGCCTCCTCGTCGACGACGCCATGATCGCCGTCGAGATGATGGTTGCACGGCTGGAAGCGGGCGACAGTCTCACGAAGGCCGCCACCTACGTCTACACATCGACTGCGTTTCCAATGTTGACCGGCACTCTGGTTACCGTCGCGGGCTTCATCCCCGTCGCTTTCAACAAGAGCAACGCCGGCGAGTTCACCTTCACGCTCTTTGTCGTCATTGCGGTTTCGCTCGTCGTTTCATGGGTGGTCGCGGTCGTGTTCACGCCCCTGATCGGGGTGACCATTTTACCAAAGACAGTGAAGAAGCACGCTGAGCACAAGGGTCGGTTTGCGAAGACGTTTTCGAATGTGCTGCAATTCTGCCTGCGCTGGCGCTGGATGACGATCGTCGCAACAGTCCTTCTCTTCGCTGGATCAATCGTTGGCCTGTCTATGGTGCAACAGCAATTTTTCCCGAGCTCTGACCGTCCGGAACTGATCGTCGACTGGAACCTGCCGCAGAACAGTTCGATCGCTGAAACGAGCCGCCAGATGGCCCAGTTCGAGCGTGAGATGCTGACTGGCAACGCTGGCGTCGAACATTGGTCGACATACGTTGGCAGGGGTGCGCCGCGCTTCGTACTCTCCTTCGACGTACAGCCGGCAGTCGCCTCCTTCGGCCAGACGGTCATTGTCACCAAGGGACTGGACGTCAGGGACAAGCTGAAGCAGCAGATGGAAACCTACCTTCAGAAGACATTTCCGGGAACCGACGCTTACGTGAAGCTTCTGGACATCGGGCCTCCCGTTGGCAAGCCGATCCAGTACCGTGTGTCAGGCGAAAATCTGCAGACGGTGCGCGACCTGGCACAGAAGCTGGGCTCGATTGTCGGCACTTATCCTTCCCTCAGGAACATTGCCTTCGACTGGAACGAGCCGGCCCGTGTCGTGAAGATAGACGTGTTGCAGGACAAGGCCAGACAGCTCGGCGTCTCGTCCCAGGACATCGCAATGGCGCTCAACACTGTCGTACAAGGAAATGCCGTAACGCAGGTCCGGGACGACATCTATCTGGTCGATGTCATCGGTCGTGCCGCGGAAAAGGAGCGCGGCTCGATCGACACCCTGCTTGACCTGCAACTGCAAAGCAGCAGCGGTCAATCCGTCCCGCTGTCATCGGTCGCAACCTTCCACTACGAGCTCGAACAGCCGACAATCTGGCGCCGCGACAGAATTCCGACCATCACGATCAAGGCCGGGATCGGCGATGCGACGCAGCCGGCGACGGTGGTGAAGGCACTCTCCGACAAGGTTTCAGCTTTCGAAAAGACGATGCCGGCCGGGTATTCGGTCAAGATCGGCGGCGCGGTCGAGGAAAGCGCCAAGTCGCAAGGTCCGATCGCGAAGGTGGCGCCGGCTATGTTCGTCATCATGGCGACGCTGCTGATGATCCAGCTTCAGAGCTTCCACAGGCTGTTCCTGGTCTTCTCGGTGGCGCCGCTGGCCCTCATCGGCGTCGTCGTGGCACTGCTCGCCAGCAACTCGCCGCTTGGGTTCGTCGCACTCCTGGGTGTGCTCGCGCTGGTCGGAATCCTCATCCGCAACTCCGTGATCCTGATCGTGCAGATCGAGGAGCTGCGTGCAGAGGGAATGTCGGCATGGAAGGCGGTGGTGGAGGCGACCGAACACCGCATGCGGCCGATCATGCTCACTGCCGCGGCCGCGACTCTGGCCCTGATCCCGATCTCGCATGAGATTTTCTGGGGTCCGATGGCTTACGCGATGATGGGTGGGATCGTCGTCGGAACGGCGCTGACGCTTCTCTTTCTGCCGGCGCTTTACGTCGCCTGGTTCCGGATTCCTCGCGAAGCCGAGCAGCACTGAGATGACCACATCCATCTCACCCCCTGGCCGCATTGCTCAGGGTCTCACCGGCTTTGGGTTTGGGTTTGGCAAGGCGATCGCTGCCCACGCGGGTCGAGCTGTCCTGGTCTTTGTGGCCCTGTCACTCGTTACATCGGGTTGCGCCAACCGGGTGCAGGATGTCCTGCAGCCTCTCGCCGTGGCCCCGGCCGGCACGAGCCGGGTCACCATGCTCGTCGCCACGACACGCAAGCCTTCGGAGGATCCCGGCAAACTCTTTTCCGGCGACCGCGGGACGGCGATTTCCCTTAACAGCGTCGACGTATCCATCCCGCCCGATCGGAACCGCAAGATCGGAGAAGTGCAGTGGCCGTCCCACATGCCGCCCAACCCGCAAAAGGAGTTTGCAGTCACGCAGGTTGCCAAGGTTCAATCCGAGGGCCAAGCGTTCGACTGGTACCGGAAGAATCGAAACACGAAGCATCAGGTCATCATTTTCGTGCATGGCTTCAACAACACCTACGCCGATGCTGTCTTCCGCTTCGCGCAGATCGTCCATGACTCGGGAACTGACGCCGCACCGATCCTCTTCACCTGGCCATCAAGGGGCCGTGTCTTCGACTACCTCTACGACAAGGAGAGCGCCAACTATTCGCGTCGCGCTCTGGAGGATCTGATCCTGCAGGCTGTGAACAGTCCCGACGTCTCCGATGTGACGATCCTCGCCCATTCCATGGGCGGCTGGCTTGCGGCCGAGGCGCTGCGCGGCGTCGCCATGCGCGAGAAATCAATCCCGACGAAGGTGAAGAACGTCGTTCTCGCATCGCCGGACATCGACATCGACGTGTTCCGTCGCCAGTTCACCGAGATGGGGCCGAAGCGGCCGCACTTTGTGATCCTGACATCGACACGTGACAAAGCGCTGGAGATGTCGAGCTGGCTATCGGGTGGCGTCAGCCGCGTCGGCGGGTCCGATCTCAGGCCCTATGCGCCTCTTCTCGACCAACTCGGCGTTTCCGTTATCGACACCAGCGCCGTCGCGACGAACGATCCGCTCGGCCACAATGCCTTCGCCGACAGTCCTGAGATCGTGCGCCTGCTCGGGAGGCGGCTGGCAGGGCAGAGTCTCGAGGGCGGAAAGGCAAGCGTTGCCGATGAGATCGGGATGACAGCGGCCAATTTCGCCGGCACGGCAGCGCGCGTAGCGGTTGCGGCTCCAGTCGCGGTGATCAGCCCGGAGGCGCGAGAAATCCTGAAGCGGGAGCTCTCCTCGAATGGAGGAAAGATGGTGGATGGTCAGATTGCGTACTGATCGTCAGCCGCCTCGATCAGAGCGGTCTGAGACCCGTCCAGCATGCGGACTAGATAGGATTGGCAAATGGAAGTTGGCACGACTGTAAAAAACCAGCCGCGAGCTGATTACATCTCCTCGATCGTCGAAGCCGGCACGGCAGCGTGCCGGCTGTACGGGCCCACGAAAACAAACGTCGTCGATATTGCTCGACTGCTCGGGAAGTCGCCGGCAAGTGTGTACAAAATCTTCCCCTCCAAGGCGGCGATTTGGGATGCCATCGCCGGGAATTTTTTCGAAACTGACCTCCGCTTCACTCCGTCTGCCGACGGCGAGCTCACCAGTGCGGCGAGCCGCCTGAAAAAAACCGCGCTCGGGGACACCGCCTGATGCTGCAGGCACGTCTCGGCGACAGCCAGATGTTCGACCTCGTTGTTCTCGCCGCAGACGGCAGTTGGCCATCATTCAGAGACCATCTGAAACGACTTGAGGCGCATGTGAGGGAGCTCGTTTGCGCCGGCATCGCGACTGAAGAGTTCGTTCCGAGGAATGTTGACGCGGCCGCATCCTGCTTTTGCGCCTCAATCATCTCCTTATGGGACCCCAGAATTATTGGCGCCCTGCCTTGGAGCCACTGTGAGCTATCAGCTCATGAACTCGCTTCCTTTGCAGTTGCAGCTCTCCGGCCAAGTTCCCCAGGCGTGGAGAGCATGGCCGCGGAATGACGCCCCCAGATGCGGCCGCTAGGCCGCGAGGATGGTGATCCCGTACGAATTGGCGGCCGCAGTCATGCGAGCGATGGTTTCCGCCGAAGGGCTGACCTTCGGTGGCTCGGTCGTGCCTTCCGCTTCGATAAACTCGGCCATGTCTCGATCGACGACCGCGGAAAAGACCACGGGAACGGTTCCGCGGTTGGAATAGCCGTGCACCATGAAGGGCGGGATGGTGACGATGTCGCCGGCGCTGGCTTCGATCTCTTCGGGGCCGCTGTCGCTCAGGCGCCAGATCGTCAGCTTTCCCTCGATGATGCGGAACACTTCCGGGCTCGCATGCGCATGTTTCGGCGTCCGGCTGCCTGATGGCACGGTGACGTCGAAGATATTGAGCCAGGCTCCGCTGATTCTAAGCCGCCGCTCGACCCGGTCGCCGAGGACGAAAAACCGCTTTGCCTCGTCGCTCGCAGGCATTTTCACAAATGAGTTGGACATCATGTCTCTTTCTTTTTCTTACAGGGCTTCTTCTTATGGGCTTTTTCTTGCGGGCGCAGCCGTTAGACCTTTGCGACGCCTTTGACAACCCGCCCTGTTGTTGGGGGTAACATCGCCGAACGCTTTCAAAGAAGCGCGCTACATCGGCTGAAGCGATGAACAAACGGCTCCGTTGCCAGGGGTTCAGCGCCGCTCGCGCGCCACTGCGTCACGAGACTGTCGGGGCCGATATCGGTACTTTGGGGCGTTTCCGCAAGGTCCGCCAATGCCGCATCAGCTATGCGAAAATGACTGAGGCCAGAGGGTGCGAAAGGCTCGGCGCCTGTAATACCGCCGACACAGAAGGGGCGCATAGAACGCGGCGGCCGTTCTTAGCCGTTCTTTGGGGGGCCGTCATTCCACGCCGTCCCGGCATTCACATTGATCATTCACATTGATGGAGCGCATCCATGTCTTCTCTTCCCGTCGTCGGTGCCGCCATGACGCTCGATGAAGTCGAACTTCACCGTGACTGGCTGTTCGAAAAGTCCCGCGATCTCGAATTGCAGAGCTTCGTCGATGCCGAGATTCTGAACGGTGACTGGGCGCCGCTCGCCGCCCGCGCCAGAAGGCTTCTCGACGGTCATGGTGGCCGCCTCGGCATTCACGGCCCGTTCTGGGGCTTCACCATCGCCTCGGAAGATCCAGATATCCGCGCCATCGTCACCCGGCGTCTGCTGCAGGGGCTCGATGTCTGCGCCGCCATCGGCGCGACCCAAATGGTCATCCACAGCCCCTATACGTCCTGGTCCTACAACAATCTCGACGACAATGCCGGCGCCCGCGAGGCCTTGGTCGAGCGCACGCACATGACCCTGCGCGATGCCGTCAGGCGCGCCGAGGATATCGGCTGCACCATGGTCATCGAGAACATCGAGGACAAGGATCCGCATATTCGCGTGGCGCTCGCCGAAAGCTTCCAATCGCCTGCCGTCGCCGTCTCGATCGATACCGGCCATGCCCATTATGCCCATGGCTATACCGGTGCTCCGCCGGTTGATTATTACGTCAAGGCCGCCGGCAATCGCCTGCAGCATGTCCACCTGCAGGATGCCGACGGATATGCCGATCGCCACTGGAGCCTCGGTGAGGGCTCGATCCACTGGCACGCCGTCTTTAGGGCCCTTGCCAAGCTCGAAAGCAATCCGCGCCTCATCATCGAGATCAAGGATAAGTCCAAGATCCCGGCTTCATCAGCTTTTCTCGCCTCGATCGGCGTAGCTCAATAGGGTCTGTTGCTCGTCCCGCCCTCCCTCATTCCCGTGCTGCCACGGGCGGGGAGGGTGGAATTCACTCATGAAAACCGGGTAATCACGCTGATCCCCGTGGCCTCAGCTTTGTCGAGCGCCATCAGCGCCGGCACCGCCTCCTCGAGGCTGACCCGCCGTCCGATCAGCTTCTGCGGCGCGATCTTGCCGGCCGAAAGCATCGACAGCATGGCGTCGTAACGCCAGGCCTGCATGCCGTGGCTACCGTAGATTTCCAGCTCGTGGCCGATCACCTGCGCCATTGGAATCTCAGGCGTTGCGTGTTCACCGAGCATCAGCCCCACCTGTACATGCCGTCCACGCCGACGCAGATTCTTGATCGAGTTGAAGCAGGTGACAGGATGGCCGAGCGCATCGATCGAGACATGCGCGCCGCCCTTGGTGATTTCGCGCACCGCTTCCGCTACGTCGGCGACGCCTGACGCATTGACCGTCGCCACCGCCCCGCAATCCCGCGCGAAGGCGAGCTTCTCCTCTGAAATGTCGATGCCGATCGCATTCGCCCCGAGTGCGGTGGCGATCATGATCGCCGACAGGCCGACGCCGCCGCAGCCATGCACGGCGATCCATTCGCCGGGCCCAGTGCGCGCCTGGTCGGCGACGGCGCGAAACGAAGTGGCGAAGCGGCAGCCGAGGCTTGCCGCCGTCGCATCGTCGATCGTGTCGGGCAGGTGCACCAGATTGGTGTCGGCATAATCGATCGCCACATATTCGGCGAACGACCCCCAATGGGTGAAGCCCGGCTGGAATTGGTTCGGGCAGACCTGCTGGTTGCCGGAATGGCATTCGCTGCAATGGCCGCAGCCGGAAACGAAAGGCACGGTCACCCGGTCGCCGACCTTGAAGCGCATCACGCCGCGGCCGGTGGCGACGATCCGCCCGGCAAGCTCGTGTCCCGGCACATGCGGCAGGCGGATATCCGGGTCGTGGCCCATCCAGCCGTGCCAGTCGCTACGGCAGAGCCCGCTGGCCCCGACCGCTATGACGACGCCGTCCTCGGTTGGCGTCGGATCGGGCAGGGTGCGGATTTCGGGCGCCTGTTCGAAGGCTTCGTAGAACATGGCTTTCATCGGCGTCTTCCCTTGCTGTCTATCCGTGATTGCGCGCATGATGACATGCGGCAGGTAGCCATTCCAACATTCCATTCCATCATTTTTGCTGATGCACCCATCGATGAAGCCGCCGTGCTGCGCACGAATATTGCGGCCTGCCGCCATTCCCCGGCATTTTCTTGCTTCCGCGTTTCCGCTCGGGATTTGTCCTTGACCCGGCTTGCCGCGGCGGTTTTTCCTTCTCCGGCTTCAGGAGGAAACCATCATGGCCGTCGATACATCACCCCGTTCAACCACCTGGACCCATGTCGACGGGGAGTGGCTCCCTGGCAATCCGCCGCTGATCGGGCCGACCTCGCACGCCATGTGGCTGGGCTCGACGGTCTTCGACGGCGCGCGCTGGTTCGACGGCATCGCGCCGGATCTCGACCTGCACTGCCAGCGCATCAACCGCTCGGCACTCGCCATGGGCCTGAAGCCGGTAAAATCAGCCGAGGAGATTGCCGCACTTGCCTGGGAAGGCGTTGCGAAATTCGACGGTGCGACGGCAATCTATATCAAGCCGATGTACTGGGGCGAACACGGTTCGCCCGGCAGCGTCGTCGCCGTCGACGGGGAATCGACCCGCTTCGCGCTCTGCCTGTTCGAGGCGCCGATGGGCGGCCATGGCGGCACCAGCCTCACCGTCTCGCCCTATCGCCGCCCCTCGCCGGAAACCGCGATGACCGAGGCGAAAACCGGCTCGCTCTATCCAAACAGCGGCCGCATGATCGCCGAAGCGCGCAGCCGCGGTTTCGACAATGCGCTGGTGCGCGACCTGAATGGCAACGTCGTCGAGACCGCTTCCTCGAACATCTTCATGGTCAGGGACGGCGTGGTGATGACGCCGGCCGCCAACCGCACCTTCCTCGCCGGCATCACCCGCGCCCGCGTCATCGGCCTGCTGCGCCAGGCCGGTTTCGACGTGCACGAGGCAACGCTCTCCGTCGAGGATTTCATGCAAGCCGACGAGATCTTCACCACCGGCAACTATTCCAAGGTCGTCAGCGTCACCCGCCTCGACGACCGCAACCTCCAGGAAGGCCCGGTCACACGCAAGGCGCTGGAACTCTACATGGACTGGGCCTACGGCCGCAGCGAAAGCGAGGAGTGAGCCACGATCCCGCGAAGCGGGAGCAAGCGATCCAGTGAATCGATTGCAGTGGCGAACGCCCGAAGCGCAAGCGCAGGGCCGGCGCGGTCGGTGCCAGCCACACCCGAGCCCATTCGCAAAAAAAGTGAGAGCAGGCCTACCCGGGGCGCACCCTCACGTCATCCACTTCCGATGTTCCGCAAATCTCTCCGCCAAGAGATCGATGAACAGCCGCACCTTGGTCGGCAGATGGCTGCGGTTGGGGTAGACGGCGTTGATGTTGAACTCGATCGGCCGGTAGTCCGGCATGATCTTCACCAGCCGCCCTTCGGCGATGTCATCGAACACCACGAAACTCGGCGCCAGGAAGATGCCCCGCCCGGTCAGCGTCAGGAAGCGCAGCATCTCGGCACTGTTGGAGACGACATTGCCGCTGATCTTGACACTCTCCTTTTTGCCCTCGCCATCCTCGAAGCGCCATTCGTCGCCATAGGGGTAATAGGCATATTGCAGGCAATTGTGATCGGCGACCTCGGCCGGCGTCTTCGGCATCGGACGGCTCTCGAAATAGGCCGGCGAGCAGACGAGCATATGGCGCCAGGGCGTCAGCTTGCGCGCGACAAGCGACGAATCCGGCGGCAGTACGGTGCGCATCACCAGATCGTAGCCATCCTCGATCATGTCGACCATCCGCTCGCCGACGCTGAAATCGAGTGAGATCGACGGATAGAGCTCCATAAATTCGCTGACGACAGGCGAGAGGAAACGCACGATGGCGCTGCTGGTATAGACCTTCAACGTGCCGCGCGGCGTCGAACTCAGCGCCCCCGCCGTCCGGTCCGCCTCTTCCAGCTCGGCCAGGATCTGCAAAGAGCGCTCATAGTAATATTTGCCGGTTTCGGTCAGGCTGACCTTGCGCGTCGTGCGGTTGAGCAGCCGCACGCCGAGCCGGTCCTCCAGCGATTGCACGTGGTTGCCGACCATGGTGACGGACATGTTGAGCCGGCGCGCGGCGGCGGAAAAACCACCGCATTCCACCACCCGGCCAAAGACTGTGAGGCTTGTCAGCCGATCCATATTGCCCTCGGATTATCCGCTGAGAGTTGATGATCCTTCCCGATTTAAGCAGATTATCAAAATAAATGTCAGGGTGCATTTTCCTGCGCATCGAACATGGCCTCTCACGGAGGAGGCCAACGGTGAAGGAGAATTGCGATGGTCGAGTTACCCCACAGGCAAGTTTTCGAAAGTGCGAAGCAGGCCGAGCAGATCTTGGCCGAGGAAGCCGCCAGGGCGCCGGCCGCCGAGGCGCCCGCCATGCCTGTCTCTGAAGCGCCGGTCGTCGAAGTACCGGCTGCGGACGCATCAGTCGCGGAAGCGCCCAAAAAGACCGGCCGTCGGATCGTCAAGCGCGCCGTCATTGCCGCCGCGCTGCTTGCCGGCGTCGCTTTCGCGGGCGATTTCGGCTATCGCTACTGGACGGTCGGCCGCTTCATCGAAACCACCGACGATGCCTATGTGAAGGCCGATTACACCACTGTCGCCCCGAAGATCGCCGGCTATATCAGCCAGGTGCTGGTCAACGACAATGACGCGGTCAAGGCCGGCCAGGTTCTCGCCCGCATCGACGATCGCGACTTCCAGGCTGCACTGTCGCAGGCCAGAGCCGATGTGAAGGCGGCCGAAGCCGCCATCACCAATATCGACGCCCAGATCTCCTTGCAGCAATCGGTGATCGAGCAGGCGAGGGCGACGATCGATGCCTCGCAGGCATCGTTGGAATTTGCCGTGTCCGATGCCGCCCGCTCGGCCCGCCTGATCACCAACGGCGCCGGCACCCAGTCTCGCGCCGAACAGACCCAGTCGGCCCGTGACCAGGCCGCTGCTGCCGTCGAGCGCGACCGGGCAGCCCTCGTCACGGCTCAGAATAAGGTGCCGGTGCTGCAGACCCAGCGCGAACAGACCGTTGCCCAGCGCGACCGTGCGGCCGCCGCCGCCCGGCAGGCAGAGCTCAACCTCTCCTATACGGACATCGTCGCTGCCGTCGACGGCACGGTCGGCGCCCGGTCGATCCGCGTCGGTCAGTATGTCACTTCGGGCACGCAGCTGATGGCGGTCGTACCGCTGCATGCGGTCTACGTCGTCGCCAATTTCAAGGAAACGCAGCTGACCTATATCAGCCCCGGCCAGTCGGTCGAGATCAAGATCGACAGCTTTCCCGACATCTCGATCAAGGGTCATGTCGACAGCGTTTCGCCGGCAAGCGGCCTGGAATTCTCGCTGCTGCCGCCGGACAATGCCACCGGCAATTTCACCAAGATCGTTCAGCGCATCCCGGTCAAGATCGTCATCGACGACGAAGCGCTGAGCGGCCTGTTGCGCTCGGGCATGTCGGTCGAGCCTGAAATCGATACCAAGGCTGCCCAAACCCAAGCTGCCGAGACCAAGGTGGGCGAGACCAAGCCTGCCCAAGCCACTGGGGCGGCCGAAGAGGGATTATCCAGCCACGCTGGATGATCCTTCCCTTCTTCGCCCAATGATCCCGATCATTTCCGAATGATCCCGATCATTCCCCAATGATCCCGATCATTCCCCAATGATCCCGATCATTCCCGAATGATCACCCGAACCCCGTCATGAGAAAGTTTCCCGCGAGAGCTGGAAGGAGATAAGCCATGGCCACTCTTCAGATCGCCGCAAACGGCAATTCGCTGGCGCGCCCCGCCGCCGCAGCGCCCGTGGCACCTGCCGTCATGAGCCCTCTGCGCATGTGGGCAGCCGTTGTCGGCTCGACGCTCGGCGCCTTCATGGCCGTTCTCAACATCCAGATCGTCAATGCCTCGCTTGCCGATATCCAGGGCGCGATCGGCGCCGGCACGGATGACGGCGGCTGGATTTCGACTTCCTATCTGATCGCCGAGATTGTCGTCATTCCGCTCAGCGCCTGGCTGGCGCGCGTCTTCTCGGTCCGCAACTATCTGCTTGTCAACGCCATCCTCTTTCTCATCTTCTCCGTCGCCTGCGCCTTCGCGGCCAATCTGCAGCAGATGATCATCCTGCGCGCCATACAGGGCTTTTCCGGCGGCGTGCTGATCCCGATGGCCTTCACCATCATCATCACCCTGCTGCCCAAGGCCAAGCAACCGATCGGCCTTGCCCTCTTTGCCCTGTCTGCCACTTTCGCGCCGGCGATCGGCCCGACGATCGGCGGTTACCTCACCGAGAACTGGGGCTGGGAGCATATCTTCTACGTCAACCTGGTGCCCGGCGCGCTGATGGTTGGCCTGCTCTGGGTCTCGCTCGACCGGGCGCCGATGAACCTGAAGCTGCTCGCCAAGGGTGACTGGCCGGGCATCATCACCATGGCGATCGGCCTTGCCGCCCTGCAGACCGTGCTGGAAGAGGGCAACAAGGAAGACTGGTTCGGCTCCGATTTCATTGTCCGCCTGTCTGTTATCGCCGCCGTCTCGCTGACGCTGTTCCTGATCATTGAGCTGAAGACCGCCAATCCGCTGCTGAACCTTCGCCTGCTGGTGCGCCGCAATTTCGGCTTCGGCATCGTCGCCAATTTCCTGCTCGGCATTGCGCTTTACGGCTCGGTCTTCGTGCTGCCGATCTATTTGACCCGCATCCAGGGCTATAATTCCGAGCAGATCGGCATGGTTCTCGCCTGGACCGGCATCCCGCAGCTGCTGCTGATCCCGCTGGTGCCGCGGCTGATGAAGCATTTCGACGTCCGCCTGCTGATCGTCGTTGGCTTTGCCCTTTTCGCCGCCTCGAATTTCATGAACGTCCACATGACCGGCGATTATGCGAGCGATCAGTTGTTCTGGCCGAACATCGTCCGCGCCATCGGCCAGGCGCTCGTCTTCACGCCCCTCTCGGCAATCGCTACCGCAGGCATCGAGCAGGAAAATGCCGGTTCGGCTTCGGCACTCTTCAACATGATGCGCAATCTCGGCGGCGCCGTCGGCATCGCCTCGCTGCAGACCTTCCTGTCGAAGCGCGAGCAGTTCCACTCGAACATCCTGACCAACTCGGTCTCGGTCTTCGAGGAAGCCACCCGCGATCGTATCGCCAGGCTTACCGGCTACTTCATGAGCCACGGCATCAGCGATCAGGCGCTCGCCGGCCACAAGGCAGTCGTCGCCATCGCGCTGAAAATACGCAAGCAGGCCAATATCATGGCCTTCAGTGACACCTTCTTCCTGCTCGGCGTTGCCCTTGTCGTCGCCCTGCTTGCAACCCTGCTTCTCAGGAAACCCGGTCAACTCTCCGGCGGCGGCGCTCACTAGCGCCCCGCCTCCCTCAAGGAGGAGAAAGCCATGACGTCAGCGATCTATGCTCCCGATACCGACAGGCTCCAAACGAAGACCGCCGGCCATGCCGTCAGCGCCGCTGCGCTGCTCTCCATCATCGAATGGCTTTCCGGCGATGAATGTCACGCGCTCGACGAAGCGGGCCTCGTCTCCGGCCTCGGCCGCAGGCTCCAGGCGCTCGGCCTGCCGGTCGACCGGCTGACCTTGCATCTGATGACGCTGCATCCCGAGTTCATCGGCCGCACCATCGCCTGGGCGCCGGGCGAACCGGTCGAGATCCACGACCGGGAACACGGCGCCCGCGTCGCCATATCAAATACGCCGCTGCGCAAGGTCATGGAAACCCGCGAACCGCTGGTCGTCGATACCAGAGAAAGTGTGCATGGCCGCTGGCAGCATATCGATGTCTTTGCCGATCGCGGCCTGATGCAGCTCGTCATCGCGCCACTTTGCAATGTCGACGGCCCGGTCAGCGCCGCCGTCTTCGGTACGAAGCGGCCGGGCGGCTTTACCGCCTCCGAACGTCAGGTGATCGAGCGCATCCTGCCGGCGCTGCGCAACACCAGCGAACTGCGCATCCTTCGCCAGGTCGAGCTCAGCCTGCTCGATACCTATATCGGCCCGCTGACGGCAAGCCGCATCCTGGCCGGCCGCATCCGCCGCGACGAGGTCGAATCGATGGAGGCAGCCCTGCTGCTCTGCGATCTCAGAGGCTTTACCGAACTGTCGAACCGGCTGCCGGGCAGCACCGTGCTCGGCCTGCTCAACGCCTATTTCGATAAAATCGTGCCGGCCATTACCCGCGAAGGCGGCGAGGTGCTGAAATTCATGGGTGACGCCGTGCTTGCCTTTTTCCCGGGCTATGATGCCGCCCATTCCTGCGGCGCGGCCCTGGCATCGGCCCGCGCCATCCTCGATGAGATCGACCATTTCCAATATGAGGGCATCGGCGTGAAGGCCGGCATCGCCCTGCATTACGGCGAGGTCAGCTACGGCAATGTCGGCTCCGGCCGCCGCCTCGACTTCACGCTGATCGGCGGCGACGTCAACCTGGTCAGCCGCATCCAGACCGCCTGCAGCGAACTGGGAGAGCCCTTGCTGATGTCGGCGCCGTTCCGTGAGGAGGCCGGGGCAGGGGATGCCGTCTCTGTCGGGGCGCACAGGCTGAAGGGTTTTGCCGATCCGGTGGAGCTGTTCACGATCGTGCGGTAGATGCCAAACCGTCCACTTGCATAAAATGCATGGCAGGTCTGCCCCAAACGGTTTCGTCTTCCCCCATCTTTTCGCCATAGTGGCGCCGAAATTCCGTAAGCGGGGAGGAAGAGGCTTATGACTGTGCTGTTCGACGAACAAGGCGAGATCATCCGCGAACTGGGTGTCGCCGCCGATATCGACCCAGAGCGGGAGATCGAACGGCGAACCGGTTTCCTCAAGGATTATCTCATCGCTTCGGGCATGCGCGGCTACGTCCTCGGCATCAGCGGTGGCGTTGATTCGCTGACGGCAGCGTTGCTGGCCCAGAAGGCGGTGCGCGAGCTGCGGGACAGCGGCCACGCGGCCGAATTCATCGCCCTGCGCCTTCCCTATGGTGTCCAGGCGGATGAGGCGGATGCGGTGAGGGCGCTGGAAACGATCGGCGCCGACCGCTCGATGGTGGTCAACATCAAGGCGCCGGCGGATGCGATGCTTGCCGCCGCGCTCAACGGCGGCCTTGCCTTTGCCGATGCGGGCCGGCAGGATTTCATCCTCGGCAATATCAAGGCCCGCCAACGGATGATCGCCCAGTTTGCGCTCGCCGGCGCGGTGAGCGGCCTTGTCATCGGCACCGATCATGCGGCCGAGGCGGTCATGGGCTTCTTCACCAAGTTCGGCGATGGTGCGGCCGATATCCTGCCGCTCGCCGGCCTCAACAAGCGCCGGGTCCGCCTGCTGGCAAAGCGGCTCGGCGCCCCGGACGAGCTGGTCTTCAAGGTGCCGACCGCCGATCTCGAGGACCAGCGCCCGTTGCGCCCCGACGAGGAGGCCTATGGCGTCAGCTATGACGAGATCGACGATTTTCTCGAAGGCAAGCCGGTCGGCGAGATCGCCCGCCGCCGCATCCTCGCCGCCTATCGGGCGACCGGCCACAAGCGTGCTTTGCCGGTCGCCGTGAGCTCGCTCTGACGGTCGTCCGAGCCCGGAATGCGGGCGACCTGGCGTTTACGGCCTGAGCGGCGAGCCGGTCCGTCCTGATGAGGCGAGATAGGCGTGCGGCGCGAAATAGACGCCGTCTGCATCGAAGGCCTCGAGGTCTTCGGCCCGCAGCGCCTCGCGTACCTTCGGTCGTGCCGCCACCCGGGCCATGAAGCCGTGCAGATCAGGCCATTGCTTGAGATCGATGTCGGTCCAGGGCGACCAGTTCAGGCAGACGAAGAGATAGGCATCCGCCACCGTAAACGCATCGCCGGTAAGATAGGGTCCGGCAAGACGGCCGTTCAGCCAGGTGAGCCGCTTCGAGATCAGCGCGCGGACCTCCCCATGAACGCTGGAATAAATCGGGTTGAAGAGCAACGCCATCGGCTTGTGCAGCTCGGCGGTGATGAAGTTGAGATAGGATTGCACCTCGTTGCGGCGGATGTCGCCGACTTCAGGCAACATAGCTGCCCCTTCCGGCACGCTGTCGGCGAGGAACTGCACGATCGCCGGCCCCTCGGTCAGCACCTTGCCATCGTCGAGCATCAGCGCCGGCACATAGCCGTTGCCGTTGATGGCGAGGTAATCCTCGCCGTCGCTCGTCCTGTGGGTCTGCCGGTCGACCTGGATAAGCTCGATATCGAGCCCCAGCTCCCGGCAGATGATGTGCGGTGAAAGCGAACAGGCGGCTGCGTGCATATAGAGTTTCATTGCGGTTTCCTCTCCTTGGGGAGGCGGTCGATGCCGCCCGCCGATAGCGTTTGAACATTTGTACTGTTTCGCATAAAATAATCTTCGTCAAGAATTTACTGCGAAACGGTACAAAATATGAAGGACGAAAAGAAGCGCGGCCGCCCAAGGGCCTTCGACGCCAAGGCGGCGCTCGGCAAGGCGCGGGATGTCTTCTGGGACAGGGGGTTTGCCGCCGCCTCGCTCGACAATCTGAGCGCTGCGACCAACCTCAACCGCCCGAGCCTCTACGGCGCCTTCGGCGACAAGGAGGATCTCTATCTCGATACGTTGGAGGGGTATCGGCAGGACGGCATGGACGTGCTGACTGAGGCGCTCGACCCGTCACTGCCGTTGCGCGACAATATCGCCCGCGTCTATGCCGGTGCGCTGGCGATCTATCTGCACGGTGAAACCGCTGCCCGCGGCTGTCTGCTGATCGGCACGGCGTCGGCCGAGGCGATCCAGCATGAGCGGGTCCGCGAGGTGCTCGGCCGCAGCCTCAATGATTTCGACGACGAGATCGAAAAGCGCATGCGCCTTGCCGTGGAAAGGGGCGAGCTTCCCCAAAGCGCCGATCCGCAGATGCTTGCAAGGCTCGCCTCCGCCGTCATGCATTCGCTCGCCGTCCGCGCCCGCGCCGGCGACAGCCGCGAGACGCTGGAAGCGATCGCCCGGTCGGGCGTCGAGCTGATCTGCGGGAGCGCCCCCTAGAACAGGATGATTTTAGGCCCGGTCGGCCTAAAATCTGAATCCTGTTCTAAATTATATAGTTAGAGCATGATGTCGTCCGAAAACCGCTCACACTTTTCGGCATCATGCTCTAGCTCGATGTCTGCCGATCCCTCGGCCGTACCATCCAGGAATAGGCAGCGCCGGCAAGAAGCAGTACTGACGTGCCGAGGAACACCGCCCGCATGCCGATATGCCCGCCGACAAAGCCGCCAAGGATGGGGCCGGCCACCTGGCCGACATATTGCGACGAGATGGAAAGCCCGAGAATGCTGCCGGCCGCACTGTCCGGCACGCTGTGGCGGATAACAGCGGCGATGCAGGGCAGCAGCCCGCCGAGTGCTGCGCCCATCAGGAAACGCAGGATGATCAGCTGCCAGGAGCTGGTGACGAAGGCCTGCGGGATCAGCAACAGCCCGGCGACGGCGAGCGCGCCTGAAATCACCGGCCAATGGCCGATCCTGTCGGCGAGCTTGCCGAGCCATGAGGCCGAGAGAATGCTGCCGAGGGCGGCGGCCGACATGACGACGCCCGATATCATCGTCACCTGGGCCTCGACGGGCACGAGCTGCGCGACATAGACGGTGATGATCGGCTCGATCGACATATTGGCGAACATCAAGAGCATGCCGGTCGCCAGCATGGCGATGACGGGCCGCTTGTCGGCAATGGATTTCCAGCCGCCGTTGGCCTTGGCCGCCTGCTTGCGAGCCGGCGATTTCTCTTCCTTGATCAGCAAGGCCGTGGCGAGAAAGGCGAGGAAGATCATGCCGCCGGCGGCGAGAAACGTGCCGCGGATGCCGATGATCGGCGGCAGCGCCCCGCCGACCAGCGGCCCGACGAGATTGCCGGCCATGATGCCGGAGGAGAGCACGCCGAGCGCCCAGGCCGAACGGTCCTTCGGCGTCTGCGTCGCCACCAGCACCATCGAGCCGGAGGCGTAACCGCCGGCAAGCCCGACGAAGAGGCGCAGCGCCACCAACTGCCAGACATTGCCGGCCATGCCCATCAGCGAGATCGCCAGCGTCATGCCGAGGCTGGCGCGCACCAGCATCAGCTTGCGCCCGTAAATATCGCCGAGCCGGCCCCAGAGCGGCGCGACGAGAGCCGCGGCGAAGAAGGTGGCGCCATAGGCGATACCCGACCACTGCACGATGTCAGCATGATCGCTGACGCCGAGTTCCTCGACATAGAGCGGCAGGAAGGGAAGCAGCAGCGTCATCGCCACGATCGTGGTGAAGGAGCCGATCAGCGAGATGGTGAGATTGCGCTTCCAGTGGATCGAGCCGGGCCTGGCGCTGGCGGCGTCCAATTGCGTATCGGTCATTCTCTCGGTCCCGGCATTGATCGCGCGGCGAGTTCCGCACGCATGGTGAAACAATGTGCCCTTTGCCGCGGCGAGGAGATCGGCGCGGGTGAAACTGTCCTGAGATCGAGTTTTTCGAGGTCGAACGCATAGGCCGTAGCGGTGCATGCGCTCGCCGTTCCAGGGCGGGCACGCGCTGATATAACCGCGCTATGGGCCATCCTTCAAGATGGCGCTTCCGCATTGGTGGCCTGTCTTTGGAAATGAGAGCCGCAATCTGGACCCTCTCTGACAAAACTGCTACAACATAACCGATTGCATGATGCAATCAGGCAATTCAAGGACATTGCCATGAGCGACATGCGCACATCCCGAGAGCAGACTGTCCGTCATCTCTACGCCGCCTATCTCGACGACCGCAAGGATATCGTCGGCGCGATGTTGACGGAGGATTTCACCTTCTCCAGTCCGCGTGACGACCACATCGACCGGGCGACCTATTTCGAGCGCTGCTGGCCGAAGGAGCCGGTCTTCCGCGGCTTTGACATCGAATTCCTGGCGATCGACGGCGACGAGGCGGTCATCCGCTACCGTGCCGAAAAACGGGATGGCGGCAGCTTCCGCAATATTGAGAGCCTTCGCTTCCGCGGCGACAAGATCGCCTCCGTGGATGTCTATTTCGGCCGCAGTTTGTAAGCTCGGCCGAGACGGGGACGCGCCACTGCTTTACAGGAGCCGCATTGCCGACGTGCCGATGATGATCATCGAGACCGCCACCATCAGCGGCCGCACCGGCAGCCGTTTGACGAGGATCGCGCCGAAGGGGGCAGCGATGACGCCGCCGATGATCAGGCCGATCGCCGAATTGAGCTCCGACCAGCCGAGCGTCAGCATGAAGGTCAGGGAAATCGTCAGCGTCACCGCGAATTCGGTGAAATTGGTCGAGCCGATCACCCGTTTCAGATCATGGCCGCGGCTGACCAGCGAACTGGTGACGATCGGCCCCCATCCGCCGCCGCCGATCGCATCGAGCACGCCGCCGCAAAGCCCGACCGGTGGCACCATCCAGTCGCGGACATCCCGTTTCGGCGGCGGCCGAAAGGCTTTGTAGAGGATCACCAGCCCGATCGCGATCAGATAGGCCGACACGAAGGGCGCGATCACCTTGCCGTCGATATTGGCCAGCAGATAGGCGCCGATCGCGCCGCCGATCATGCCGGCCGGTGCGAGCCGCGCCACGAGGCGCCAATCGACGTTGCGATGATAGGCGTGCGAGATGCCCGAGGCGGCGGTGGTGAACATTTCCGCCACATGCGTCATGGCGCTGGCATTGGCCGCCGGCACCCCGAAGGCGAGAAGGCTGGTCGTCGACAGCACGCCGAAGGCCATGCCGAGTGCGCCGTCGACGATCTGCGCGCAGAAACCCACGACGATGAAGAAAAAGAAATCCGATGTCATGCAGTCCCCTCAGACAAACGGTAGCATCAGAATAAGCGACGCGGGGAAAAAGTTTCCGGTCTCAGGCGGCAAGTCCGTGCTGCTTCAGCCTGACGATCTTGAAGAAGCCGTTCGGAAAGACCGGCAGAATATCGGCAGGCGCGAAATCACCGCGGCGCTCGGCCCAGGCGACGATGCGGTGAACGCGGAAGGCGGAGGACCAGCCGATGTGACGCACCAGCGGCGCCACCGCCGTCTCGATCGCGCCCTGCAGACCGGCGCCGTCGCCAAGCTTGCTGGCAAGGATGATCTCGCCGCCCGGCCTGAGCACTCTCGCGCATTCGTCAAGCGCCCGTTCGGGCTCGGGGATGAGCGTGATGACGAAGGGCAGGCAGACCGCATCGAAAGACCGGTCGGCAAAGGTAAGCGCATGGGCATCCATCACATCAAGCGCCCGCACATGCTGCAGCTTCTCGCGTTTCGCCTTTTCACGCGCCCGCGCGATCATGTGTTCGGAAATGTCGATGCCGGTTACCCGGCAGTGGCGCGGGTAATGCCCGAGCGTCAGGCCGGTGCCGACGCCGATTTCCAGAATATCGGTGCCGGCTGCGGCCGCGAGTGCAGCAAGCTTGCGGTGGCCATCGCGCAGGATGCCGCGATAGACGCGGTCATAGACCGGCGCCCAACGCTGATAGATTTTTTGCTGATCTTCCGCCCTGCTGCGAAGCTCTGACATGCCGGCACCTCCCTACAGCGCCGCACGTCTTTCCGGACGCGCAAAGGGCGCTGTAACACTTTGAATTGCTGCATAATTTTGCCCCTAAATCAATTCTGCTTTAGGGAATTATGCAGTCGCAAGCCCAGGAAAAGTGGAAAGCGGTTCCCCAGGAATTGCATCAAATAAAAAGATTTGAGCGGTTCTGTGCTTCTCTCAAAAGCTGAACCGCTCTAAAGCCCAGCCTCTCAACTCCTAAGGGTAGGTTCCGGTTCCCGGCGAAATGTGACGCAAGGCACAGATCCACACCGGGGGGCACTTTGGGGTAGCCTCGCTACAGTCTATTTTGCCGGCATCAGCCCAAGCTGTTTGGCGTCCAGTTCGCTGCCGATCTCGACGGTTTTCTTTTGCTTGTCGTAGACGCAGATCTGGGCGATCAGCCCCTTGGCGCCCTTCGGCTTGCCTGTCACCAGGGCAAGCCCGTAATGCGAGCTGCCGAACGGATCGACCGTGGTGCTGGGCTTCTCGATCGTGACCGCTGCCTTCTTGCATTTGGCCTCGACGTCGGCGGCGAGCTGCTTCCAGGCCTCATCGGAGGAGGCATGCGCCGTACCTGCCAGGCAAAGCAGTACGGCGGCAGTGAGAGGCTGGATTATATTCCTGTTCATATCGGGTCTCCGTTGATCGCCATAACAGGCAAAGCGGTTTTCGGGGCGGGCATTCCCATTGATTTGCCCAAGCGATTTCTAGGCGCGACTCCAACCCTGTAACTGAGGCAAATTTTCCTCCGGCTGGTCGTTTTTTGATAATTCGCCGGTTGCCTCTCCCCCTTTCCGCTCCTATGTTCCGCCTCACCTGCCGAGACGCAATCAATTGCCAAGAGGAGATCTGACATGGCTTTCGAATTGCCTGAACTTCCCTATGATTACGAAGCGCTTGCTCCCTTCATGTCGAAGGAAACGCTGGAGTTCCACCACGACAAGCATCATAAGGCCTATGTCGACAACGGCAACAAGCTCGCCGCCGAAGCCGGTCTTTCGGACCTCTCGCTCGAAGACGTCGTCAAGAAGTCCTTCGGCACCAATGCCGGCCTCTTCAACAACGCGGCCCAGCACTACAACCACATCCATTTCTGGAAGTGGATGAAGAAGGGCGGCGGCGGCAACAAGCTGCCGGGCAAACTCGAAGCGGCCTTTACCTCCGATCTCGGCGGCTATGACAAGTTCAAGGCCGATTTCGCCAATGCCGGCGCCACCCAGTTCGGCTCCGGCTGGGCCTGGGTTTCCGTCAAGAACGGCAAGCTCGAAATCTCCAAGACCCCGAACGGCGAAAACCCGCTGGTTCACGGCGCCACCCCGATCCTCGGCGTCGACGTCTGGGAACACTCCTATTACATCGACTATCGCAACGCCCGCCCGAAATATCTCGAAGCCTTCGTCGATAGCCTGATCAACTGGGACTACGTCCTGGAACGCTACGAAGAAGCCACGAAGTAAGCGGTACCAGACCAGCCGCCATGGCGGCGATGTCGTCCGCCTCTTCGAATTTGACACCCGGCGCCTCAAACGCCGGGTGTTTCGTTTTCACACGAAGCCGTCACATCCCTGTCACCAGCCGCTCCTAATCACGCCCCATGTCTTCCTCTGCGTCTCCCTTGTTCCGCTTCGGCATCATCGCCGACCCGCAATATGCGGCGATCGCGCCGCATGTGGTGATGGATCGCTATTACGCCAACAGTCTCGCCAAGGTCGCCGCGGCGATCGAGGTGTTCAACGACTGGGAATTGAGCTTCGTCATGACGCTCGGCGATGTCATCGACCGCAGCTTTTCAAGCTTCGACGATATCCTGCCGGTCTATGAGAAGCTCAGGCACGAGGCGCTCTTCCTGCTCGGCAACCACGATTTCTCGGTCTCTGCAGGACACTTGTCCGAAGTCGCCGCGCGCCTCGGCATGCCATCGCCCTATTATAGCTTCTTGCGCCACGGCTGGCACTTTATCGTGCTTGACGGCAATGAGGTCAGCATCTTCGCGCCGCCCGAAGGCCATCATCATCGTGCGCTGGCAGCTCGGATGCTGGCAGAGCTGCAGGCCAAGGGTGCCAGGAATGCCCATCGCTGGAATGCCGCGCTGAGCGACGAACAATTCGCCTGGCTTGGCGATGAAATCGCAAAAGCGGCCGAGGCCGGCGAAAAGGTGATCGTCATGAATCACTATCCCATTCATCTGCCCAGTGAGCACGGCATGTGGGACAGCGAGCGCATCGTCGAGCTGCTTGCCTCCAGCAGCAATGTCGTTGCCTATCTCAACGGCCACGACCACGTCGGCAATTACGGCATGGCCGGCGCCTGTCACTTCGTCAATTTCAAGGGCGTGGTCGACACCGAGACGGAAAACGCTTTCGCGATCGTCGAGGTTTATACAGACCGCATCGAAATCCGCGGCTTCGGCCGCGAGGTAAGCCGCACGCTGGCTTACTAGTTGCGAAACAGCGCGAACCCGAGCGTGTCGATGATCGGCCGAACGGCTGATATCAGGCAGGCACAGCCTTCTCCGTCCAGCCGCTGGTCCAAAGCTCCCGCAGCCGGTCGCCGTCGCCCTTGAAGAAATCCTCGCTCGTTGCGCAGCGCTCCACCCGGTCGCTGCGGAAATTGCGGATCGCCTGGCGCAGCTCGCACCAGGCGACGATATTGGCGGTCTGCGAATAGTAGATCAGCGCGACGGGCCGGATCGTCCGCTCGCTGGCGCGGCCGAGTTCGTCACGGTAGCCGAGCATCAGCTTGCGTTCGTCACGGATCGCGCGGCGCACGATCGCCAGGTCGAAGCCCGCCGGCTTGCGCGATCGAGCCCCAGGCATAGAGCGCCTTGTTGTCCATTGCCTGGCGCAGCGGCGGCGGCACGGCGCCTGATATCTTCCGGTTGACCCGGCGCGCGGCCTGCTTCAGCTCCTCGTCCGCCGTCCGTTCGAGCAGCGCCAGCGACAGCACGATCGCCTCCATCTCCTCGATCGAGAACATTAGCGGCGGCAGGTCGAAGCCCGGCCGCATGATGTAGCCGATGCCGCGCCCGCCTTCGATCGGCACCCGCATCGCCTGAAGGGCGGCGATGTCGCGATAGATCGAGCGCACGGTTACCTCGAGCGTCTCCGCCATCGTCGCCGCCGTCATCGGCTTTTTTGCCAGCCTGAGGATCTGAATGATCTCGAAAAGCCGCGAGGCCTTGCGCATTTTTGCCTCTCCCATCCGCCACGCTCCTGACAATACACTGTCAGTTGGGTTCCCGTATAGAGCCGCCTATCAGATTGAAATCAATCAGGGTCTTTCAAAACGGCCCGCAGAACTCAAGGCGGTAACTGACATGAACTACCACGAAAACCTCTGGCTCTTCTTCACCCTTCTCTTCGGTATCATCATCGTGCCGGGTATGGACATGCTCTTCGTGCTCGCCAATTCGCTAACCGGCGGCGTCAAACGCGGGCTGGCGGCGACCGGCGGCATCATGGCCGGCGGCGCCGTGCATTCGGCCTATGGCGCAGCCGGCGTCGGCGTGCTCGTCACCATGCTGCCGCAGCTTTTCAACGTGCTGCTCTTTGCCGGCGTCGCCTACATGATCTGGATCGGCATTTCGCTGATCCGCAGTTCGATCACCGTCGAGGCGGTTGGCCCGGGAACGGCGCACTCCGGCTGGCGCGCCTTCCGCCAGGGCGCCGTCACCTGTCTCGTCAACCCGAAGGCCTATATCTTCATGTTTGCCGTCTACCCGCAGTTCCTCAGACCGGAATATGGCCCGATCTGGATGCAGGGGCTGATCATGGGCGTCATGACTGTCGTCACCCAGTTTGCCATCTACGGCACGCTGGCGATGACGGCCGGCCGCAGCCGCGACCTGCTCGTCGCCAACCCTGACGTCACGGCCTTTGTCGGCCGCTTCGCCGGACTGCTGCTGGTTGTCGTCTCCGCCTTCAGCCTTTGGCAGGGGTGGAAAAGCGCCTGAGCGCCACTGCATGTCGCCCGGAAGTGTGCAGCGGTTCCGGGATAACGACATGCATAAAAGCAGAGAACTGCCTATCACATTGTTTTTATGTTGATCCGGCAAAACGTGACTGTCCGGACGCATGGATTTTGTCATGCTCCCGGTGCAGATTGGCCTCCGGCCACTTGGCCGAGGAGAAATGGAGAGGAATATGAATTGGAAAGCAGTAGCTGCCGCCGCAGCGATGGCCGGCATAGCCTTAGGTTCGGTGACCGCCGCCGACGGTACTCATGATTCGCGCATTGCGCTGATGAAGCAGATCGGCGGTTCGGCCGGCGCCCTGGCAGCCATCGCCAAGGGCACCAAGCCCTATGACGCCGAGGCGGTGAAGGCGGCGCTGACGACCATCGCCGCAACGGCCAAGGTCTTCCCCGACCAGTTCAAGCCGGGCACCGAGACGGGCGACGAAGAGGCGAGCCCGAAGATCTGGGAAAACATGGATGACTTCAAGGCGCGCGCCGCCAAGCTCTCCACCGACGCCGAAACCGCGCTGGCTCAGCTTCCGGCCGATGCCGCCGCCGTCGGCGCCACGGTCAACACGCTCGGCGCCAATTGCGGCGGCTGTCACAAGGCCTATCGCATCAAGGATTGATAGGCCGTTTGATCTGGAACTTGATACGCGACCCGCGCCGGCCTTGCCGCCGGCGCGGATCACCTTATTCTCCGCCCGTGCGGGCTGGTCGCAGAACCGCTCCGCGCAGGAAATTCTCGGTAAAGGGGAGGCGGAGCATGGTCCGCAGGTTCATCCGGTTACTGCTCTGTCTGATCGGCGTCGCCGTGCTTGGCGGCGGCGCCTTCTATCTCGTCACCGCACCCGATCCGCTGCCGGAGAGCCATTGGGCCGGTCTCGGCGCGCCGGACCCGGCGAACGGTCAGATGGTTTTCTGGGCGGGCGGCTGTGTCAGCTGTCATGCAGCACCGGGTTCCGAAGGCGATGCAAAGCTGACGCTTGCAGGCGGCCTGGCGCTGAAGAGCCCTTTCGGCACCTTCCACGTGCCGAACATCTCACCCGATGAAAAGGCCGGCATCGGCGCCTGGACGCTCGCCCAGTTCGGCAACGCGATGAAGCGCGGCGTCGGCCCGGGTGGCGAGCACCTCTACCCGTCCTTTCCCTACAGCTCCTATTCCCGCATGAGCGATAAGGACGTCAACGATCTCTTCGCCTTCCTGAAGACCCTGCCGAAGAGCGCAAATGTCGCGCCACAGCATGAGCTGCCGTTCCCCTTCAACATCCGGCTGGCGCTCGGCGGCTGGAAATTCCTCTATTTCAGCGACCGACCGCGCGTCGCGCTCGCCAAGAGCGACGACAAGATCAAGCGCGGGCAATATCTCGTCGAAGGCCCCGGTCATTGCGGCGAATGCCATACGCCGCGCGATGCGCTGGGCGGCTTCCAGGCGGATCAGTGGCTCGCCGGCGCCCCCAATCCGGAAGGCAAGGGCCGCATACCGGATATCACCCCGGCCTCCAAGAGCATCGGCGGCTGGAGCGAGGCCGATATTGCCAGCTACCTCGAAACCGGCTTCACCCCCGATTTCGATTCGGTCGGCGGTTCGATGGTCGATGTGCAGCAGAACATCGCCCATCTGCCGACCGCCGACCGCGAGGCGATCGCCGCCTATCTGAAGGCCGTGCCGGGACGCTAAAGCATGTTGCGCAAAACTGCGCAGCGGTTTTGCGGCAACGACATGCGTAAAAACAAAGATCCAAAGCGCGTCGCATGAATCAAGTTTGATGCGACGCGCTTTAAAGTGCGGTTGATGCCAGGTCCCACCTCCCTATAAACAGGCGTGGGACGATCTTTCCAGGCTGTGATAGCCGGGAAGGCGCTGTGATCTATCCCGGTTTCCTCCGGCATGAAGACGTAGCCCGCCAGAGAGAGGTCTGCGATCGTCAGCCGGTCGCCGACCATGAAGGCCTGGTGCGCCAGATGTTCGTCAACAATGGCATAGGCAGCTTTGGCCCTCAGCCTCAAAAACTCGACGACGGGCGTCTCGCCGCTCTTCTGAAGGCCATACATGAACCTCAGCGTCGCGTAGTAGCTCGTGAATTTATGGTTGTCGAAAAGAACCCAACGCATGATGTCACGCCGTTCTTCCGCCGTCTGCGCCCCAAAGTGGCCTGTCACCTCTGACAAGTAGTCCAGGATGATCCCCGATTGGCTGATTTTCGTTTGCCCATGTTCGAGCACAGGCGCCTCGCCCTGTTCGTTTATGGTTTTTCGCCATTGTTCGGTTCGCGTTTCGCCGCCCAGATAATCAACGAAAATGCTTTCCCACTCGATGCCGGCAAGCGCAAAGAACAGCGCGACCTTGTAAGAATTCCCCGAGAGAGCGAAACAATGGAGTTTGAAATCAGGCATGAAAGCTCCTTATGCAATTCGACAAAGCATGTTGTCGCGCAATACTGTGCAGCCGTTTTGATGCGTCGAGCTTCGGCTCTTGCGAAAGCCGAACCTAAGAGTCGGTCACCCTAAGCGATCGACTGCATGTAGCGCATGCCGGTCACCGGACGCGGGGTGAAATCCAGCTGTTCGTAGAAGCGGTGCGCCAGCACGTTTCCGGTTGCGGCGCTGACGGAGAGGTAGCCGCAGCCGGCATTGCGGGCGGTTTCGCGCGCCCGGTCGACGAGCAACTGGCCGGTGCCGTGACCGCGATGGCCGTCACGCACGAAGAGGTGGTGCAGGTCCATGCCGCGCTTGCCTTCCTGCGCCCTGTAGAGCGGCACGAGAATGGCGTAGCCGATCAGCCCTCCGCCGGTCTCGGCGACGAGCGCATTAATCCAGGGCAGCGGGCCGAAGAGGTCGCGCTCCAGCTGCTCCGCCGTCGTGCCTGCCGCATCGCCGTGATGGGCGGCAAGCAGGGCGATCATCTCGTTGAGTTCGGGCAGGTCGCGCGGCTTGGCGGCGCGGATCGTCACCACCGATGGGCGCATCAGTGAAATTTCGCTGTCTTCGATTTCGGTCATGGTCTTCGCGTCCTTTGATATTCTGCCGTCAGGACGCTGCCGATACAACAAAGCCGCCTGACGGCGGCTTGTTGACAATATGATCTTGTCCGGCCGCCCTTTACAGGTACAGCCAAAAATACGAGCGGCTCTGGTGCGCGTTTTTGATCATGGGTCATAGATCGTCGGAAACGCAGGCTTTGTCAATGGCGGATCGGAGCCCATCACAGGCATTGAGCCCTGGCCTCACTCTTGATAGTATACCCCCCTATGCTATATTAGAACCTATCATGTCCCACACCACCCTGCAGAAAAAGAAGCTTGTCGCCCGCATCAGCCGCTTGAAGGGGCAGATGGAGGCGGTCGAGCGCGCCCTCGAGGCCGAGCGCCCCTGCGGCGAGATCCTGCAACTGCTCGCCTCCGTCCGCGGCGCGCTGACCGGGCTGACCGGCGAGGTGCTCGACGATCATCTGCGTGAGCATGTGCTGAATGCCGCCGACGATGCGGCAAGGGCGGAGGCGGTCGAGGAAATATCGGAAGTCTTGAGAACCTATATGCGCTAGAGCAATTCCAGGAAAAGTGCGAAGCGGTTTTCCCGGGAAAACTGCGAAGCATTTTCCCAGGAATTCTGTAAAAACACAAGCTTATAGCGGCGACGAAGGAGCCTGTCATGAGTGCCGGAATCGAGAAGGCTGGAATTGATGCCTTGGAACATGATCACGTCTTCCTCGGCGCCGATCATACGCGCAACGAGCGGCGCATCTGGCTGGTGATCGCGCTGACGGCGGTGATGATGGTGGCGGAAATCGCTGCCGGCACCGTCTACGGATCCATGGCCCTGGTCGCCGATGGCTGGCACATGTCGACCCATGCCAGTGCGCTGCTGATTTCGGCGCTCGCCTATCTCTTCGCCCGCCGGCAGGCGCGCAATCCGCGTTTCACCTTCGGCACCGGCAAGCTCGGCGATCTCGCCGGCTTCGCCAGCGCTATCATCCTTGCCCTGATCGCCCTGCTGATGGCCTGGGAAAGCCTGCTGCGCCTTTCCAATCCCGTGCCGATCGGTTTTGCCCAGGCGATCGCCGTGGCGGTGATCGGCCTTGCCGTCAATCTGGCCAGCGCCTGGCTGCTGGCCGGCGGCGGCCATGTCGCGCATGGCGATCATGCCCACCATCATCATGGGCATGGCCATCACGCGCATCACAGTCATGGCAACCACGCCCATCCCGCGCATGGACATCGTCCGCACGGTCATGGCGACCATGCCCATCACGCAAAGACCGGCGACAACAATATCCGCGCCGCCTATCTGCATGTCATCGCCGATGCTTTGACCTCCGTGCTCGCCATCGTGGCGCTGACGCTCGGCAGCCTTTATGGCTGGCTCTGGCTCGATCCCCTGATGGGCATCGTCGGCGGTTTGGTGATCGCCAATTGGTCGTGGAGCCTGATGAAATCCTCCGGCGTCGTCCTGCTCGACGTCATTTCCGAAGGCGAGACGCTGCCGGCGGAGATCCGCGGCGCCATCGAGACGGAGGACGACCGGATCACCGATCTGCATGTCTGGCAGGTCGGCCCCGGCCATCATGCCGCAATTGTTGCCGTCCTTACCTCGAAGCCGCGCGATCCGGCCTTCTACAAGGGCAGGCTTTCGGCGTTGGAGGAATTGTCGCATGTAACGGTCGAGGTTACACGCGCGGCGTGATCGGCGCGAGCGGACGATAAGATCGCTCGACGGACGACAAAGGTCGGTCGACGGACGATTAACATCGCCTTGGGGACGAGATGCCGCCGCAATCTCGCCTTAGCTCTCTCCTCCTGATTTGCCGGAGGATTTCATGGATCTCAGTCTGACCCGCCGCATGCTGATAGGCTCGGCATTGTGCCTGCCTGCGATGGGCTTGCCCGCGCTGGCGATTCCCGCCAATGCCCAGGAGGGGGCCGAGGAGAGGGCCAAGGAGAGTGCCGAGGAGGGCGACGACAACATCGAGCGCCGCCTTGCTGCGCTGGAAAAACGCACCGGCGGCCGCCTCGGCGTCTCGGTGCTCGACACTGAGACGAGCATCTCTTTCGGCTATCGCGGCAGCGAGGCCTTTCCGATGTGCAGTACCTTCAAGGCGCTGGCCGCCGCTTTCGTGCTTGCCCGTGCTGACAAGGGCGAGGAGAACCTCGATCGGCGGGTGACCTACGGCAAGGACAAGCTCGTCGATTATTCGCCGCTCAGCGAAAAACACGCCGGCACCGATGGCATGACCGTTGCCGAACTCTGCGAGGCGGCGGTGACCGTCAGCGACAACACGGCCGGCAATCTGCTGCTCGAAAGTTTTGGCGGGCCGGCGGGTCTGACCGACTGGCTGCGCTCGATCGGTGACGGCACGACCCGTCTCGACCGCACCGAACCGACGCTGAACGAGGGCCGGAAGGGCGATCCGCGCGACACGACGACCCCGGATGCGATGCTCGACACGCTCGGCAATCTGACGCTCGGCTCGGTTCTCACTGAGGCCTCCTGCGACAGGCTGATCGCCTGGCTGGTGGCAAGCACGACGGGCAAGGAACGGCTGCGGGCCGGCCTGCCGGCGGATTGGAAGGTCGGAGACAAGACCGGCACCGGGCCGAATGGTTCTCTCGGCGATATCGCCGTGATCTGGCCGCCGGATCGCGGGCCGATCGTCGCAGCCGTCTATATCAGCGAGACGACCGTGCCGGTGAAGGAACTCAACCCGGTCTTTGCCGAAGTCGGCCGCATGATCGTCGAGATGGTGTGAATTATGAAAAATGCGGCGGAGAAGGCTCTCCGCCGCACCTCGGGTCAGGTTTTCCTGTGGCTCAGGCGGCGGTGATATCGTCCGCCGTCTTGGTGCCATCATCCTCGATACCGGCCATCTCGCGCTTGATCTGCTCGGTGATTTCCTTCTCGATTGCGGCGCGTTGGTCGGCCGGCATGGCGGCCAGATCGGCCTCGGTCAGATCGTGCTGCTCGAGATAGCGGGCCCGGATATATTCCGCCGGCGTCATGTTGCCCCATTTGGAGAATTCGTCGACCAGGGCGGCATGCGCCGCACTCGCCGCCGCTTCATCGTCGGAAGGCTGATTGATGTAGGGGCCCTCGCTTCTTTGCAGGGCCCACATCGTATTGGCGATCGACGGCGGCGTGCTGCTGGGCTCGAGACCGGGCGCGGTATTGCGCGCAGTGCTGTCGAAGTTCGTCGTTTGCTGATTCTTGGATTTGGCCGACTGATCGAAAAGACCGCCGACCCCGTAATAATTGTGAATATTGCTAGAGATTTCCATAAAAACTCTCCCCGAAAACCGGGGAGAGAATGATGCTGCAACCATGCCTAGAGCTTGCGCCGGCTCCTTCTCGTGAGGAGAAGGCGCTCCCATCAAGGCAGTGTATAGGCGATCACATAATCGCCGGGCGTGGTGCCGACAGAGCCATGGCCGCCGGCGACCGTGACGACATATTGCTTGTTATCATCAGTCTCATAGGTCATCGGCGTCGCCTGGCCGCCGGCGGGAAGCCGCGCCTGCCAGAGCTCTCGGCCATTCGTCACGTCATAGGCGCGCAGGTAGTTGTCGACCGCAGCCCCCAGGAAGGCGACGCCGCCCTTGGTCAGCATCGGTCCACCGATGCCGGGTACGCCCACCTTGAAGGGCAGGGGCAATGGCGTCATGTCGCGCACGGTGCCGTTCTTGTGCATATAGGCAATCTTGCCGGTGCGCAGGTCAACGCCCGCGACATAGCCCCATGGCGGCGCCTGGCAGGGGATTTTGAGCAGCCCGAGGAAGGGACCCATGAACACGCCGTAAGGCGCGCCGTCATTGCGGTTGAGCCCCTGTTCGCTGCCCTTCTCGTCCTGGCCTCTCGGCGGAATATCGGCGGCCGGCACCAGGCGCGAGGTGAAGGCGAGATAGGTCGGCATGCCGAACATGATCTGCCGCTCCGGATCCACCGCCACGCTGCCCCAGTTGAAGGTGCCGAAATTGCCGGGATAGACGATCGTCCCTTTGAGCGAAGGCGGCGTATAGCGGCCCTCATAGTAGTAGCGGTGGAAGTCGATGCGGCAGGCGAGCTGGTCGAACAGCGACACGCCCCACATGTCCTTTTCCTGAAGCGGCTCCGGCGAGAAGGTGAGGTCCGAGATCGGCTGCGTCGGCGAAGTATGATCGCCGGAGACCGCACCACCCGGCGCCGGGATTTCCTTGACCGGGATGATCGGCTCGCCGCTGCGCCGGTCGAGCACATAGAGATCGCCCTGCTTGGTCGGGCCGACCAGGGCCGGAACCACGGTGCCGTCCTGCTTCGTCAGGTCGATCAGCGCCGGCTGGGCCGGGACGTCCATGTCCCAGAGATCGTGATGCACCGTCTGGCGCACCCAGCGCAGCTGGCCGGTGGCGATATCGAGCGCGACGATCGAGGAGGAGAATTTCTCGACATTGTCGCTGCGGTTGATGCCGAGCTGGTCGGGCACCTGGTTGCCGAGCGGGATATAGACCATGCCGAGTGTCTCGTCGACGCTGAAGACCGACCAGCTGTTCGGCGAGTTGGTCGTATAGGTCTGGCCCTCGGTGATCGGCGTCGTCACGTCGGGATTGCCGGAATCCCAGTTCCAGACCAATGCGCCGGTATTGATGTCGAAGGCGCGGATGACGCCGGATTGTTCCTCAGTCGAATAATTGTCGTTCACCGCCCCACCGACGATGATCTTGCCCGCCACGGCGACCGGCGGCGAAGTGGAATAGTAATAGCCGGCCGGATTGTAGCGCATACCGGTTTCCAAATGCAGCACGCCCTGGTCGGCAAAGCTGGTGCAGACCTTCCCGTCCGCCGCATCGAGCGCGATCAGCCGGGCGTCGGATGTCGGCAGGTAGACGCGTTCGGCGCAGGGCTGGCCGGCGGCAACGGTCGGATCGGCATAATAGGTGACGCCGCGGCAGGTCTGATGCTGCCGGTCGGGGTTCATGCCGGAGTTGGCGTCGTATTTCCATTTCTCCTTGCCGGTCTTGGCGTCGAGCGCGATCGCCCAGTTGTGCGGCGTGCAGAGATAGAGCGTGTCCTTCACCTTGAGCGGCGTCACCTGATAGGTCGTCTCGCTGATATCCTCCGGCCGTTTGACGTCGCCGGTCTGGTATCGCCACGCTTCCTTGAGAGTGGAGACATTCTGGGCTGTGATCTGGTCGAGCGGCGAATAGCGCTGGCCGAAAGGCGTGCGGCCATATTGATGCCATTCGCCATCCGGCACGCTGCCCCCGAAGGCGGGATTGGCGGCGACCATGTCCTTGGGCAGTTCGCCGGCAAGATCATGCGGGTCAGTCGTCATCGAATAAAGGGCGACGAGGATGGCGAGGATGACAGGCACGGCGAGCGGCCAGGGGTTGGCGGCGTAGGTGATGCCCGTCGGGCTGCGCAGGCCGAGCGGCCGGCGGATCCATGGTGTCAGCAGCCAGAGCCCTAGCAGGATGATCATGCCGCCGCGCGGGCCGAGCTGCCACCAGTCGAAGCCAACCTCCCAGATCGCCCAGGCGAGTGCTGCGACGACGAGCACCGCATAGACCCAGAGCGCCACCGCCTTGCGCATCAGAAGCAGACCGGCGGTAATCACGAACATCAGCCCGGCAAACAGATAGAAGACGCTGCCGCCGAGTGTGACGAGCCAGAGCCCGCCACCGCCGAGTGCCAGACCGATGATGATGAAGAAGATGGAGGTGACGATGATCGCCATAAGGCTGTCTCCCGCTGAGGTTAGCCGGGGTGAAGGATCGGCGGAAAAGCCCCGCCGATCAGGCAGATAGCGCGAGGGAGATGCCTTTCAACGGCCACAATTGCCGCAGGGCGCGGATGCACCGAACGGCGCGTCAGGCGGGATGGAAGCGGATCGCTGTGGCGCAACTGTCCCACCAAAACGGGCGAGAGCGCTCGTTACGTTCCGCAGAACGTCGCAAGCACCCGTTCGTCCGGCTTCGGCGGCTCCCGATAGGCGGCAAAGCCTGGCTGATCCTCATAGGGTTTCGAAAGCACGCTCAGCAGCGCCTCGAACAGCGAGAAATCCCCGTCCTCGACGGCAGCCTTGATCGCTTGTTCGACCCGGTGATTGCGCGGAATGAAGGCCGGATTGACGCCGCGCATGGCGATGGTGCGCTCAGTGGCCGTCTGCGGATCGCGGGACAATCTCTCGCGCCACTGCGTGAGCCAGGGGCCGCAGGCGTCCGCTTCGCGGAAACTTGCCGCAAATGCGGGCGCTGCGACGTCATCGCCGGCAAGATCCGATAGCCGCCGGAAGGTCAGGGTGAAATCGGCGCCCTGCGTCTGCATCAGTGACAGCAGTACCTGCACCAGTTCGAGATCGCCGTCCTCTTCACCGGCAAGGCCGATCTTTTCGCGCATGCCGGCCAGCCAATGCGCTTGGAACCGTTCGCCGTAACTCTTGATCACCACATTGGCCTTGTCGACCGCGCTGTCGGGCTCGGCGTCGATCAGCGGCAGCAGCGTTTCGCCGAGCCTTGCGAGGTTCCATTGGCCGATGCCGGGCTGGTTGGCATAGGCGTAACGGCCATGCTGGTCGATCGACGAGAAGACGGTCGCGGGATCATAGGTATCCATGAAGGCGCAGGGGCCGAAATCGATCGTCTCGCCGGAGACGGTCATATTGTCCGTGTTCATCACGCCATGGATGAAGCCGACATGCAGCCAACGGGCAATCAGCGCCGCCTGGCGTTCGGAGACCGCTTCGAAGAGCGAGAGATACGGGTTCTCGGCCTCTTTCAATGCGGGATAGTGCCGGTCGATCACATAGTCGGCCAGAGCCCGTACACCGTCGGTGTCGCCCCTGGCCGCGAAGTATTGGAACGTGCCGACTCTGACATGGCTGGCCGCGACGCGGGTGAAGACCGCGCCCGGCAGCACCTCTTCGCGATAGACCGGCTCGCCTGTCGTCACCGCCGCCAGCGCCCGTGTGGCGGGAATGCCGAGCGCAAACATCGCCTCGCTGATGATATATTCGCGCAAGACCGGCCCGATTGCCGCCCGCCCGTCGCCGCGGCGCGAAAACGGTGTTGGTCCGGCGCCCTTCAGCTGGATGTCATAGCGCTTGCCGCTGCGGTCGACGACCTCGCCGAGAAGGATCGCCCGCCCGTCACCGAGCTGCGGCGAGAAGCCGCCGAACTGATGCCCGGCATAGGCCATCGCCAGCGGTTCGGCCCCTTCGGGAACGAGATTGCCGGAAAAGATCGCCGCACCGTCGCGGCGCAAGGCCTCGACGTCGAGCCCGAGCTCGGTGGCAAGCGGCTCGTTGAGCTTGATCAGCCACGGTTCCGCCACCGCAGTCGGCGCTTGCGGCGCAAAGAAGTGCTGGGGCAAGCCGACATAGCTGTTGTCGAACGGAAAGGCCGCACCGGGCCGATTTTGCTGCAGGGCGGAGGTCATGGTTCATAGGTAGGGCTAGGATGCATGCCGCGCAAGCCGGGGGATGAAGACCTTCACGAAGAACAGACCCATGCAAGGAATCGTGATCTGCCTTTACCTCTCGTCAAAGCAGCTTTGCCATAAACGACATAGCGCCGCCATGATCGCGGGCGTATAGCAAATCGTCTCCCCTTGGCTTTGCGCCATGTCATCCCCCGCGGCCTTGCTGCCTTGTGTGCTCCGCCGCGCCACCGCGAGTGATCCCGGACGATGTCGGATCAGATTTACCAGGCGCCGATGGTTCGGCGCGCCACGCCCAATTTTCGGGTGATCGCGATGATTGTCGCGAGTGCGATGCTGATGGAAAACATCGATGCGACCGTGCTTGCGACCGCGCTGCCGACCATGGCGCGCGATTTCGGCGTCAGCGCCCCGGCCATGTCGATCGCCCTGACCTCCTATCTCTTGAGCCTTGCGATCTTCATTCCGGCAAGCGGCCGGATGGCCGATAGTTTCGGCTCCCGCACCGTTTTCCGCTCGGCCATCGCGGTCTTCGTCGTCGGCTCCATCCTCTGTGCCCTGGCGCCGACGCTGTCCTTCCTGGTGCTGGCGCGGCTGCTGCAGGGCATCGGCGGCGCAATGATGATGCCGGTCGGGCGCCTGGTGCTGATGCGCAGCGTCGACCGCAAGGATATGGTCAGCGCCATGTCCTGGCTGCTCGTGCCGGCGCTGATCGGCCCGATCGTCGGCCCGCCGCTCGGCGGCTTCATCGTCACTTATCTCGACTGGCGCTGGATCTTTTATATCAATGTGCCGATCGGCATCATTGGCATGATCTTCGTCTCGATCTACATCGACGAGGTCAAGGGCAAGGCAAGCGGTCCGTTCGATACGATCGGCTTCATTCTTTCCGGCGTCTCGCTCGGCTCGCTGCTCTTCGGCTTCGAAATGTCGAGCCATGAGGGCGAGGGTGCGTTTTCGATCTTCCTGATCGCGCTTGGCCTGCTCTTCGGCATCGCCTATCTCAGACATGCCCGCAAGCACCCGTCGCCGATCATGGATTTCTCGCTGATGAAGGTGCCGAGCTTCGGCACGTCGGTCATTGCCGGTTCGCTGACGCGCATCACCCAGGGGGCGCAGCCCTTCCTGCTGCCGCTGCTCTTCCAGATCGGCTTCGGCCTGTCTGCCGCCGCCGCCGGCCAGATCATCATCGCGACCGCGCTTGGCGCTCTCGCCATGAAGCCGATGGCGAAGTTTGTCTTCCGCCGGCTGGGCTTCCGCAGGAGCCTCATCCTCAACGGCATCCTCGGGACGATCGGCTATGGCCTTTGTGCCGCCTTCCGGCCGGACTGGCCGATGCCGCTGGTCTTCGTCGTCCTGGTGCTCAGCGCCTTCTTCCTGTCGTTCCAGTTCACCGCCTATAACACCATTGCCTATGACGAGATCAGCAAGGAGCGGATGAGCTCGGCCACGAGCTTCTACACCACCTTCCAGCAGCTGATGCTGTCGCTCGGCATCTGCATCGGCGCCTTGGCGCTGCACGGCTCCATGGCGTTCAATGGCGCCGAGACGCCGGCCCTTGGCGATTTCTCGGCAGCCTTCATCGTCGTCACGATCATCTCGATCACCGCGACCTTCTGGAACCTGCGCTTCTCGCCGACTGCCGGCGAGGAGATCACCGGCTACAAGGCCAAGCAGACGAAAGGCGCCGTCGCCAAAGGCTGACACCGCCTTTCCCTTCGTCAGAAGCCGACCGGCTCCCGCGGCTGCCTGCGTCGAAAGGGCCGGCCCTCGCGCCGGTCTGCCTCGAGCCCGTAGGTTATCGGGCCGGGCAAGCCCCCGAAGGCGAGATCACTATCCCGCAGCGCCACCTCCACGGTCGCCTCAGGCTCGGTGCGCCTCTGCCGTCCCGTGATCACAAGCCACAGATCGTGCCAGCGGCGCTCACGCATCATCGTGCCCCCAATCGTCATTCTCTCCTCCCTCTCAGGTCGTTACGCCGCCTGCGGCAGGCATGCCTCGCAGATCGCCGCGACATGGCGGTGGTCGGTGCCGCAGCAGCCGCCAAGCACGCGTACCGCAGGCATGCGGTCGATGAGCTTGCGGTAGCGGCGGCCGAGATCTTCGGGATCGCCCGCATCCAGCGTTTCGCTATTGTCCAACTGCTCATGGCTCATGGTCGAGGCATTAGCGCGGATGCCGGAAATGCGCTTCACCCAGGCGCTTCCAGGATCGAGTGCTGTTTCGAAATGCGTCGGATGGGCACAGTTGATCATGTAATAGGCCGGCGCTCCGCCGGTCGCCGCATCCGTCGTCTCGATGGCGTCCTGAATGCTGCGGCCCGTCACCAGCCGGCCATCCGTCTCCAGCGTGAAGGAGATGGCCGAGGGCATGCCGAGCGACTGTGCCGCCCGCGCCACGCCGATCGCCTCGTCGATGTTGGTCAGCGTGAAGGCGCTCACCATGTCGGCTTCGGTGCCGGCAAAAGTGCCGATCTGGAAGGCGTGGTAGTCTTCCGCTTCGGCCGCATCCATGCTGCCTGCCTTGTAGCCGTCGCCGCGCGGACCGATCGCCCCGCTGATGACGATCGGCTGCTCCGGCCGCTCATAGGCGCTGCGTAAACCGACGAGCAGGTCGACGGCCTCCTCGTTGACCGCCTTCAGGGCTTCGCTGGTATAGCCGAGCTTCTGTCCCCAGTCCGGATTGGCTCGCCATGTGGCGGTGTCGAGCACGAAGCCCGTGCCGTGCCGCCGGGCGATATCGAGATAGCGGCGATAGTAATTCCGCATGCGCTGCCGCCCGTCATCGGAAGACAGCAATATGAAGGCGGCGAAATGCGGAAGATCGATCCCTTCCTGGAAGATCATCGTCGTTTCCATGCCGCCATCGGTAATGAAGGTGCCGCCTTTGAGCTGCGGCAAACCATTTCTGTACTTTGCCATTGTTGAAGCCTCTCCCTCGCGGCGCTCGAAACGGCTGCCGTCGATGAATGATGTTCTGGCGCTTAATCGGCTGCCAAACTAGACGACTTGCGGTATACTCCAGGTGGTTTTGGTTTTTGCCGATTGATATCAATTGCTTGCTTCAACCGATGCTGCCGGGGGCGCAAGCAAGCCTGAAGGTGCGGCGCTGAAAACTGTACCGTCGGTACAGGAGGGGACATGCGAAAGGGCGAGGAAACGCGGACCCGCATCCTCGATGTGGCCGAAGCGGCAGTCTTGCAGAAGGGTTTCGGCGGCACATCCATCGAGGAGCTGATCGCCGAGACCGGCATCACCAAGAGCGGCTTCTTCTATCATTTCAGAGACAAGAACGAGCTCGCCAAGGCGCTGCTCAACCGTTACATCGAAAATGACGAGCGCATCTACGACGAGATCTTCAGCCGCGCGCGCGATCTGGTCGACGATCCGCTGCAGTCCTTCCTGCTCGGCCTGAAGCTGCTGTCCGAATTGCTCTCCGACCTGCCGAACGGCCATCCGGGCTGCCTTGTGGCGGGCATCTGCTATTACGAGCGGCTGTTCGACCGCGAGATACAGGAGATCAACCGGAATGCGGTGCTTGCCTGGCGGCGCCGCTTCGGCCGCATGATCCGGGAAATCGTGGCCGTCTATCCGCTGCGCGAACCCGTCGACGTCGACCAGCTTGCCGACATGGTGTCCTCAGTCCTGGAAGGCGGCATCGTTTTGTCGAAGACGCTGAAGGAGCCGAACACGCTGGCCGAACAGGTGCTGATGCTCCGCACCTTCGTGAAGATGCTCTTCCTGCCGGTGGCGGAGACGCCGAGGGCGTCGAGCGGTTCAGCCTTTCATGGAGGCGCAGAGCCGCACTAGCTTTTTGGGCGTCAGTCCTTGCCTTCCATCGCCGCGGCCATTTCTGCGAGCTTGCGCACGGTGTTGAGGTTGCGCGAGGTCCCAGGCTTCAGCGCCGGCAGTTTCAGCTTCGAGCGGCCGGAACCATTGGGATAATGCACATAGATTCGAGCGCCTCGTCGAGCCGCTCCTCCACCGTCTTTTCCGCCTCATGCGAGCGGAAAAGCACGTTGCCGCTCTGGATGTAGGTCTTCACGTCGGAAAAGCCGAGGCCTTCGCAGATCGCCTTCAGTTCGGCCATCGGCAAAGAGCCGGTGCCGCCGACATTGACGGCGCGCAGCAATGCAACAAAGACCGTCATCGGCTCCTCCGAATCCTTTACATCTTGCCGGCAACCTTGATTGCAAACGCATACTCAAAGGCAATCTCTTCCAGCCGTTGGAAGCGGCCCGAGGCGCCGCCATGGCCGGCGTCCATGTTGGTCTTGAGCAGGATCGGCGCGTCGCCCGTCGTCTTGTCGCGCAGCTTCGCCACCCACTTGGCCGGCTCCCAATAGGTGACGCGCGGGTCCGTCAGGCCGCCGAGCGCCAGGACCGGCGGATAGGCCTTTGCGCCGACATTGTCATAGGGCGAGTAGGATGCGATCTGCTCGTATTCTTCCTTGCTGTCGATCGGATTGCCCCATTCCGGCCATTCCGGCGGGGTGAGCGGCAAAGTGTCGTCGAGCATGGTGTTGAGCACGTCGACGAAGGGAACGGCGGCGATGAGGCCGGCAAACTTCTCCGGCGCCATGTTGGCAACCGCACCCATCAGCATGCCGCCGGCCGATCCGCCCTCGGCGATGATCTTCGCGTAAGAAGTGAACTTCTGTTGATTCAGATAGTCGGCCGCTGCGACGAAGTCATTGAAGGTGTTCGTCTTCTTGTCCATTTTGCCGTCTTCGTACCAGGAAAATCCCTTGTCCTTGCCGCCGCGGATATGGGCGATGGCATAGACGAAGCCGCGGTCGGCGAGCGACAGGCAGTTGGTGTTGAAGCCGGCCGGAATGGTGATGCCGTAGGCGCCATAGCCGTAGAGCAGGCAGGGCGCGCTGCCGTCGAGTGGGGTATCCCTGCGATAGAGCAGGGTGACCGGCACCTTCTCGCCATCCCACGCCGGGGCAAAGACGCGGCGGGTGACGTAGTCGTCGGGATTGTGACCGGACGGCACTTCCTGCGTCTTCAACAGCGTGCGCTCGCGCGTCACCATGTTGTAGTCATAGAGCTGCGACGGTGTCGTCATCGAGGAATAGGAGAAGCGGATGATATCGGTGTCGTATTCCGCCGCGCCCTGCAGTCCCAGCGAATAGGCTTCCTCGGCAAAGGCGATCGCATGTTCCTCGCCGGTCTTGCGGTCGCGGATCATGATCTGTGGCAGCCCGTCCTTGCGCTCCAGCCACAGGAGATGGCGGGCATAGGCCATGTGGCTGATAACAAGCGTGCCGGGCTTGTGGGCGACCACTTCGCGCCAGTTTTCCTTCACCGGATTGTCGACCGGCGCTTCCATGATCTTGAAATCCTTGGCGCCGCCGTCATTGGTGAGGATGTAGAAGACGTCGCCGCCCTCGGTCAGCGAATATTCGATGCCTTCCTCGCGCGCCGCCACCAGCTTCGGCTCGGCGGTCAAGTCCTTGGTCGACAGCAGCCGGTATTCGCTGGTCTCGTGGTCGTGGATGTCGATATAGATGAAATCGTCGAGCAGCGAGCCGCCGACCCCCATGAAGAAGCCGGCATCGGCTTCCTCATAGACCAGCCGATCTTCTGACTGCGGCTGGCCGAGAATGTGGTGGAACACCTTCGACGGCCGGTGGTTCTCGTCGAGTGCCGAATAGAAGAAGCTCTTGCCGTCGGGCGCCCAGACGCCGCCGCCGCCGGTATTCTCGATCCGGTCCTCGAGGTCTTGTCCGGTCTGGAGGTCGCGCACCTTCAGCGTGAAGAACTCCGAGCCCTTGTCGTCGTAGCCCCAGATGCCGCGGTTGTGGTCGCTCGTATGGTCGAGGCCGGCGAGGCGGAAATAGGCCTTGCCGGCCGCCTCCTTGTCACCGTCGAGCAGCACGGTGCGGATCGCCTCGTCGGCGACATTGCCGTCGCGGGCGATGCGGAAATAACGCGGCTGTTCGCCGCCGGTGACATAGAAGGTGCCGTAGGCATAGGCGCCGTCCTTCATCGGCACCGAGCTGTCGTCTTCCTTGATGCGGCCGCGCATCTCGGAAAACAGCACCTTCTGCAGCGGCTTGGTGTCCTCCATCGCCGCGTTCATATAGGTGTTTTCAGCGTCGAGATGGCGGCGGATCTCGGGATCGAGGATCGACGGATCCTTGAACATCGCCTGCCAGTTATCGGCGCGCAGCCAGGCATAGTCGTCCGTGCGGGTGATGCCGTGGCGCGTATCGGAGGTGGGCTTCTTCGGTGCGGTAGGCGGGGTCGGCAGGCTCTTGAAAGCGGACAAGGAATGGCTCCGGTGGGAATGTCGGGTTGGCAAGAGATAGAGGCGCACTGGTCCGGGATCAAGCGGCAAGGGTGTGGCAAGGGCGCGGATGACCTTCCACAAACAAGGAGGACGCTTTGCCCGCCTTGCCTTGATGTCACCACAATATTTAAGAAAGTCCGCTCTCGTCGCGCGAAATTTGCACGTGCCAAGCCTCCGGCAAGCCGCCTGTGGCAGGGTGAAGAATGGACAACAGTAAGGGATTTTCTCCGCAATGCCGAAACGTCTGCTCCTGTTTGTATCCCTCGCAAGCCTCGCTGCCCCCGCCTTTGCCGTCGATCCCGCCATCAAGAAGCAACTGGAAAAACTCGATCCCTCGACCCGCCTGGAACAGAGTTGCGACACAGAGGCGATGAGCCGCATCAACAAGGACAGCACCGGCTTCAAGCCCGACAAGGTGATCGCCTACACCTTCAAGGACCCGATCCCCGGCGACAATTCGCTGGACGCGCCGGGTGCCGTCTTCCGCAGCAAGGGCGACTGGTATCATCTCTCCTACAATTGCATCACCGGTCCGCAGCATATCAACGTGCGCGAGCTCAATTATGAGATCGGCGAGAAGGTGCCGCGCGAGAAGTGGGACAAGTATTATCTCTATGATTGATGCTGCCCTGTCCGTCCAGGCGGCTGCGGTGACATCCGGCCGCATGGCGCCGGGGGAGAGCCGCCGCTAAAATCGGCAGCTCGAATCATAGAAATCGATCGTATGAACCGCATCCTGCTCGCTTCGGCGTTCCTTTTCTCCACCATATTAACTGCATTGGCGGACGAAATTCCGTCAGCCGTGCCGGCCGCGCTCGGTCAGGTCCCGGCTGCAGTCAGTCCGGCCCCGAAGGCGCCGGCGCCAAAACTCGTCGAGCCGCATCTGCATATCGCCCGTTCCAACGTCGCCGGCCATGCCCGCGTTGCGCTGACCTTCGATGCCTGCATGGGGCAGGCGGACGAGCGCATCCTTTCGACCTTGGTGCGTGAACGCATCCCGGCAACGATCTTCGTCACCGCCCGCTGGCTGAAGCGCAATCCCGCCGCGGTCGCCGTGTTCCTGCAGAATCCCGATCTCTTCGAACTCGAAAATCATGGCCAGAACCATATTCCGGCCGTCGACACGCCGACGCTGATCTATGGCATCGCATCTGCCGGCTCGCCGCAGGCGGTGCGGCAGGAAGTCGAAGGCGGCGCTGCCGCGATGGTCGCTGCCGGCATCCCGTCGCCGCACTGGTTCCGCGGCTCGACCGCCAAATATGATCTTTCCGCCATCGGCGAGATCCGCGCCATGGGCTATCGCATTGCCGGTTATTCGGTGAATGGCGACGGCGGCTCGCTGCTCGGGGCTGTGATCACCGAAAAGCGTATCGCCTCGGCCAGGGACGGCGACGTCGTCATCTCCCACGTCAACCAGCCGACCCACGCGGCCGGCGAGGGGGTGGCCAAGGCACTGGTCGATCTCAAGGCCAAGGGTACGCAATTCGTCCGACTCCAGGATGTCGAGGACACCGGCGACGACAAGACGACCGAATAGCGGCCGAAGCTTCCTCCGTCTCGAACCAGATTTAACGCAACATGATTTCCGGTCGGAAGCGCTCGTGCAGCGTTCGTAAGCCCGGTCCGTCGCGGTCGACCGCAAAATCCTCGAACCAATCCCTTTGCATGCCAGCCAGCATGGCGCCGATCATTTGCGCGGCGAGATAGGAGAAGGTGATGCCGTTGCCGCCATAGCCATAGGCTGCGAACACACGTGGTATCTCCGGCACCGGACCGATCAGCGGCAGGCCGTCGGCCGTCTCGCCGAAGGTGCCGCACCAGGCATGGGCGACGCGTGTATCCGCCTTCGGCCACAGCCGCTTCATCTTCTCTTGGATTGCGACGATCTTTGCCGGCAGCTTGCGGTCGCGCGCCTCCGCGTCGCTCGTCTCGTCGTCCTCGCCGCCGGCGACGATGCGATTATCCGGTGTCGTGCGCATGTAGAGATAGGGGTGGCTATCCTCCCAGATCAGCGCCCTGTCGCGCCAGAAATTTGCCGGGTCTTGCGGCACGGTGGCGAGCGCCCAGCTCGAACTCGACCGGTGCAGTTTCGGCATGTCGAGGCCCGGCATCGAATAGCCGGTCGCAAGCACGACATGCCGCGCCTCGATGATGTGGCCTCCATCCGTCTCCGCCATGACGCGGTCACCTTCGCTGTGAAGCGCAGCCACGGAAGCGTTGACCAGCCGCGCGCCGCGCTGGACGGCCATCTCCAGCAGAGCCCAGGTCAGAAGCAGCGGATCGCATTCCGCCGAACCCGGCGAATAGATCGCACCATCCCGGTCGAGTTCGAATTGTGTGAAGAGATCGGGATGTTCGAGATAGACGCCGGGCAGGCCCGCCCGGCGACGAAGCTGGCGCTCCTCCAGCAGGTTGCGCGCGCCTTCGCGGCCATCAGCCAGATAGAGCGTATTGCGAGACCGGAAGCCGCAGGCGATCTCGTTTGCGGCGATCAGCTTGGAAAGGCCGGCAACCGCGGCACCACTGCGGCGGTAGATGCCGGCCGCACGCTCGAAACCGTAATAATCCTCGAGCTCGGTGAGGGTGCTGTCGATTTCCCATTGCAGCATCGCCGTGCTCGCCGCGGTGCTGCCGAAACCGGGCTCTTCCCGATCAATGATAACAACGGAGAAACCCCGGGCCGTCAAATGTTCGGCAACCAATGCGCCGGTAATGCCGCCGCCGATCACGGCGATGTCGGTGGAAAAGCTCTGCTCGATCGGCCGCCATTCGGGCCGAATGCCGCTTTTTCCCCAGAGAGAACGGCCGCTGACCATCTGGTCATGATCGGATTCGGTAAGGTCGAGATCAGCTGCCACGAAGGTTTCCCCGGTTGATTATTTCGGCAATTGCGGCTGCGGTTTTTCCTCGATCAGCAACTCGTCGATAATAGTCATGACGATCAGCGAAAGCGGCAGCGCCAGCATGGCGCCGACGGCACCCCACATCCATGTCCAGAACAGGATGGCGAGGAAGACGACGAAGGGATTGATTTCCAGCCGCCGTCCCATCACCGCCGGGAAGATCAGGTTCTCCATGAGGAGATGCACGGTGAAGAAGGCTGCCGCCGGCATCAGTCCGATGAGGATGCCATCATGGGTCAGGATGCCGGCGACCGCGACGGCAAGTGTCATCAGCGTGATGCCGAGATAGGGGATGAAGCTCGACAGGAAGGCGAAGAAGCCCCAGAGCACCGGGGCCGACAGCCCGCCGGCATAGGCGATGACAGTCATGACGACGCCGAGCCCGACATAGATCAGCGAGGCCGTGGCGAAATAGAAGCCGAGCACCTGCTCTACGGCATTGATGACACGGATTGCCGCCAGGCGTTGCGTGCGGGTGCGGAAGGTCATGATGATCGTCTTGCGCAAGTTGACCCGACCAGCGAGGAAGAACAGCAGCGCCGCAAAGAAGATCATCCCCTGCACTAGCGCCGGCGTCAGGCTACTGGTCACCACGTGCAGCACGTTGCCGGTGTTTTCGAGCAGCGCACCGATCGACATCGACCCGCTTTCGAATGTCGCCGGCGTGATATGCAGCCATCTGATGCGTTCCAGATATGGCATGACGCGGTTTATGGTTCGCTCGGCGAAGGCCGGGCCCTCATTGGCAAGCGTCATCAGCGGGTCGGCAAGCGAGTTGATCAGCAGGAAGATCACCAGCGCCACGGCGCTCGACAGCATGAAGGCGTTGGCAAGCCGCGGCACTCCCATCTTGCCGAGCTTTTCTGCCGCCATGCCGAGGATCATGCCGACGACGACGGCAAGTGTGATCGGGATGAGGATCAGCGACATCAGGTAGACCGCGGCAAGAAAAAGAATGCCGAAGATGCCGATGATCGCCCAGGCCATGCTGACGTCGAGCCCATCCTTTTCCAGACGGTGCAGCGGAGGCGGCGGCAGTTCTTCCGCAGCTTCCTTCAGCGACTGTGCCCAGGCGCTGGTGTGGCGTTCGCCGATCGCGATTTTCTTTGCTTGTTTGCGGATGCCATTGGCGATGCCCATGCGGTGAGGTCCCCGAAGCCCCATTGCTTCCTCACGGAAACGCACCGATAGGGTTCCGGTTCCCTGAAGGAACGACCGCCTGTGAAGGTGCATCCGGCATGTCTTTGCGCCGATGGCATTGCCCGCATGGCGTGAGCGTCTTCAACCGCTATGGCTGATCTGCGGTAAACTGGAAATTACGCCGACAGCGTCAGGCCGATGCCCCAGGGATCCCTGAGGAATACGCCGCCGTCGCGCTTCTCGCTTTTGATCTCCAGCGCATCGAGCTTGGAGACCGCCGCATCCAGCGTCGCCTTGTCGTTGAAGCGGATCTTGTAGTCCGAAAGCCCGGTCATATTGCTGGCGCGAGCCGTCGCGCCGCGGCTGTTCCAGATATTGGCGCCGAGATGGTGATGATAGCCGCCGCTCGCAAAGAAGCTCGCGCCGGGATAGCGCGCCATCAGCTTGAGACCGAGGACGTCGCGGTAAAAGGCGTCGGCCTGCGGGATGTCGCCGACCTGCAGATGCAGGTGACCGATCGCCGTCCCCACAGCCATGCCGTTCCAGCGCTCATCAGGCGCGCTGTTATAGAGCGCCTGCAGGTCGAGGCGAAGCGTCGCCATCTCCACCATGCCGTCCTGGTGGAATTTCCATTGTTCGTGCGGCCGGTCGGCATAGATCTCGATGCCGTTGCCTTCGGGATCGGAAAGATAGATCGCCTCGCTGACGAGATGGTCCGAGGCGCCGTCGAGCGCGACATTGTTCTGTGCCGCATGGCGCAGCCAGCGTGCGAGCTCGGTCCGGTTCGGCATCAGGAAGGCGGTGTGGAAAAGGCCGGCGGCATTGCGCGGCGCGATGGTCGCATCTTTTGCGGTCGTCAGCGTCAGCAAAGGGAGATCGCCGACACCCAGCACTTCGCCGCTCGCCGTCTTCTCGATGACCTTCAGGCCGAGCATCGATTGATAGAAACCGGAAACGAGGCCGAGGTCGGTGACGACGAGATGCGACTGGTCGATATAGGCGGGCCGCGTCAGTGCATAGGAAGTTTCGGTCGTCATGGATTGTTCTCCTGCCTCTGAATTGGCCTGTAAGAGAGAAGGCGTACCGGCGGTGGCGGCAAACATGCCGCCTGTGGCAAGCCCGAGGAAGTTTCGCCGGTTCATTCGCCTCTGATCCCTCGGTTGCCGTACTTGATCCCTATATGGCGCATTCCGATTGTTCACAGAAGGCCCGTTTTTGAGGATGAAGCGTTGAACAGATGTTGACGATGACTTGCGCCCACTTGATCGCCGTCAAGGCGCCCATATCTTATTTAGAGGAAGCTTATAAATACCAGTCATGGAGGGAAGCCATGTACAGAAAGATCATCGTAGCGATCGCGCTCGGCGGCATCGAAAAGGGAGAAAAGATCCTCCGCAAGGCCGCGTCCTTGCTCGATGACGGCGGTGAGATCATCGCGCTCAACGTTATCGAAGATGTGCCGAGCTATGTCGCGATCGAGTTGCCTGCCAATATGGTCGAGGACGCCATGCAGGACAGCCGCGACAAGCTGCAGGCGCTGCTCACAACCACCGGCGTCAAGGCAACCGTCGAGATCGCCAACGGCCCGCCTGCCAAAGCCATCATCTCAACCGCCGAAAGCCACGGCGCCGATCTGATTATCGTCGCCTCACACGTTCCGGACTTTTCCAACTACTTCATCGGCGCCACCGCCGACCGGGTCGTGCGTCATGCCAAATGCTCGGTGCTGGTCGACCGGCAGAAGATTTGATTTTTGGGCCACTGCGGCCTGTCACGAAGATTTACCGCCCGTGCGCTTTGCCGCGGTTGCGCGCCCGCCGGTTCGATGCGACGATTGCAATCGGGGTATGAAACGGATTGGCGTGCATGGCCGAGTTCAACGGCATTCGCTGGGCTTATGATAGATACGAACTGATCGCCGACGGTATCGTCCATGGCGTCGGCCTCGTGCTGGCGCTGATCGGCGCCACCGTGCTGATTTTCTACGCCACGGTCTGGAGTTCCTACGGCGCGCTCGCCGCCGCCTGGATCTATGGCGTCGGGCTGGTGCTGACGCTTGCCATTTCCTTTTCCTACAACGCCTGGCCGGTCTCGCGCACGAAATGGTTTCTGCGCCGCTTCGATCATTCGGCGATCTTCCTGCTGATCGCCGCCACCTACACGCCCTTCCTCGAACGTGGCGCCGACGACCCGCTGCTCTTGTTCATGCTGGTCGCGATCTGGCTGTTCGCCGCCGTCGGCATTGTCCTGAAATGCGTCTTCCCCGGGCGTTACGACCGATTTGCCATCCTGCTTTATCTCGCTATGGGCTGGAGCGGCGTGCTGGTGGCCGGGCCTGTCGCTTCGCGCATTCCCTCCGCCTCGATGCTGCTGATCGTCATCGGCGGCGTCATTTATTCGCTCGGCGTCATTTTCCATGTCTGGGAGAAGCTGCGCTTTCAAAACGCCATCTGGCATGGTTTCGTCGTCACCGCCGCAGCCGTGCATTATTCGGCCGTCTTCACTTGCTTCAGCCTGTCGGCGCCGGGCCTCTGAACGACGGTCGTTTACATCTGTCGGGGTCGGGCGTATGCCGCCTTTCACAGACAATACGAACCGGGCAATCATGACTGACGCTGTCCTCCTCCGCGACGCCACCGAAGCCGATCTTTCCGCCATCCGCGATATCTACAATCACGCTGTTGAGCACACGACGGCGATCTGGAACGACACGCTGGTCGATCTCGAAAATCGGCTGGAATGGTTCAGGGCGCGCAAGGCGCGGGGCTTTCCGGTGATCGTCGCCGAAATGTCGGGCAAGGTCGCAGGCTACGCCTCCTATGGCGACTGGCGGGCCTTCGACGGCTACCGCCATACGGTCGAGCATTCCGTCTATGTCGACAAGGATTGCCGCGGTGCCGGCATCGGCGAGCGGCTGATGCGGGAATTGATCGCGCGTGCTGCGGCCGGCAACATCCATGTGATGATCGCCGGTATCGAGGCTGACAATACCGCCTCGGTCAGGCTGCACGAAAAGCTCGGTTTCCGCATCGCCGGCAGATTTTCCGAGGTCGGCACCAAATTCGGCCGCTGGCTGGACCTGACCTGCATGGAGCTTCGCCTGCCCGGCAAGGCGGGTTGATCCGCCTGCCTGGCAAGATGGATTGATCCACCTGCCCGGCAAAGCCCCAAACTCATTAGGCAAAGCCCCAGACCCATCAGGCAAAGCCATTGTGAACGGCGCGCGCCATCTTTTTATTGTAGTCTGAGCTGTGTAAGAATGTGGACGCAGTCTGCTTCGCGGAAGGCGGCCTGAAAGCGTCATGTAAGCGTCATGGGGGTGAATAGTTCAATGGCAATGCAAAGATCGTCGCTCGGTCTCCTTGCCCTCGTCCTTCTGGCATTTCCGCCGGTTGTCGCCCGGGCCGCCGATTGCGGCAGCATGGCCTCGCCGAAGCTCGACTGGCAGGAATGCACCAAGAAGAACCTGATGCTGCAGGGCAGTGATCTCGAAGGCGCCAATCTCGTCGGCACCGACTTCTCGCTGACCGATCTCGCTGGCGCCAACTTCAAATCCGCCAATCTGGAGAAAGCGACGCTGGTGCGCGCCTCACTCGAGGGCGCACACGCTGAAGGCGCCAACTTCGCCAAGATCGAGGCCTATCGCTCCAGCTTCGCCAATATCGCCGCCGATGGTGCTTCCTTTGCCGGCGCCGAGCTGCAGCGCGCCAATTTCGCCGGCGCCCGGCTCGCCGGCACGAGCTTCGAAAAGGCCGAGCTCGGCCGCGCCGACTTCGACAAAGCGGTACTGACGGGGGCGAAATTCTCGTTCGCCAATCTCTCCCGTGCCGATCTCTCCGGCGCGACCTTCGAAACCACGCCGATGTTCGATCGCGCCTTCATGTTCCTCACGCGCATCGAAGGCCTTGACCTCTCGGCCGCAGCAGGGCTCGAACAGGCCCAGATCGACCTTGCCTGCGGCGATGCCTCGACCAAGCTGCCGGCCGGTCTCTCCGCACCGACAACCTGGCCCTGTCCAGCCGAGCGCGAGTAACCAGGCGGGTCTGAACCCCTCTATGTCCGGTCCGTGATGTAGAGGTAGAATTCCATTATGCCGCCATCGGGGCTGCCTGTTTTGGCGAATGTTTCCCGCCGCCGGTGCACCCGCTCCGCAACACGTTGCGAGGGAATGTTGTCGGGCCTGACGATGGAGACGATGCGCGCAAGGCCAAGGGCATGAAGCGCGTGGTCGCGGCAGGCGGCGGCCGCCTCGATCGCATAGCCCTTGCCCCAATGGTCGCGCCACAGATGATAGCCGATCTCGGGTTCCGGGCCCGCGGAGGTTTCCTGCAGCGTGATGCCGCAATCGCCGAGCAATGTGCCGCTCTGCCGGTCCGTCACCGCCCAGAGGCCGAAACCATGACTGGTATAACTGTCGAAGGCGAGCCTCTGGAACCAGCGCGCGGTTTGGTCGAAACTCTTGATGCCGGGGTAATACCGCATGCATTCGGCATCGCCGAAAATACGGTGAAGAAACGGCAGGTCGGCAGGCGTGATCTCCCGCAGCGTCAGCCGCTCGGTCTTCAGGATATCGCGCGCCATCGGCCTTCTCCTGGTATCGCCGATCCGTCGATAGCGTCTACGACGGAGGAAGTCAGCGGCCCATCACATCGGAATGGGCCGCTTGCCGATTGCGGGGCTGCGCGCCTACTTCCCGGGCTCGAACACCATGGAATGGCCGTTGATGCAGTAGCGCAGGCCGGTCGGTGGTGGCCCGTCGGGAAAGACGTGGCCGAGATGGGCTTCGCAGCTGCCGCAACGGATTTCGGTGCGCACCATGCCAAAGGCCGTGTCGCGATGCTCCGTCACCGCTTCGGGCGACACTGCTTCGAAATAGCTCGGCCAGCCGCAGCCGGCATCGAATTTCGTGTCGGAGCGGAAAAGCGGCGCATTACAGCCGACGCAGCGGTAAAGCCCTGTCTCGAAGGAGTCCCAGTAGGGGCCGGTAAAGGCGCGTTCGGTACCGTGCTGGCGCGTGATGCGGTATTGCTCGGGGGTGAGCTGCTCTTTCCATTCGTCATCGGTTTTGTGGATCTTGGCGGTGGTCGCAGTTTCGGACATGAGGTGCTCCTTTCGCCGAGGGGCGGTTCCGTTTGCGCAAAATGTGGTGCGCCGCGTTCACTTCATCAAGTCTCCAGCGCCGCGCCATCAGATTGGCGGCATACCGCAATTGGAGGAAGACGCTTGCTTTTACATCCGTTAGGGGTTTTCTGTTAGGGTTAATGTTACGTGCATTGGAGAATCACTGGTGTTTGAGGCAGCAATCGTCCTGCTCTACGGCCTGGTGGCCGTGGCCGCCATGGCGGTCACGCTGTTGGAAGGCTGGGCCAACCATGACGGCTTTACGCTCCATCGTCTCGCCGGACTCTTCGCCTGCCTGCTCTGGCCGCTGACGCTTGTGGTCTTCATCCTGCACGGTTGCATCGCCCGGCTGCTGTCGCGTCTTTCCCGATCGATGGCCTGATCGACTTCGAACATCGCCATGCAGTGGGGCCTGCGGCCGAAATCACTTGAGACGCTCCCCCGTTTCGCCTAAGCCAGAAGACAGGCTGGGTTTCTCTGGCTTTTCGTCTGTTGCCTTTACAGCGCCGCGCGCCTTGTCGGACGTGCGAAGGACTGTAACATTTTGAATTATGCAGTAGAGAATTATGCAGTAGAGGAGGGGACATGGCCGATGTCACGGCTCTGACATTTCTGGCCCTGTGTCTGCCGCTCGTCGGCGCTCTTGCTGCCCCCTTCGTCATCCGCATCTTCGGCGCAAACGGTGCCTGGCTCCTGGCGATCGCTCCCTTGCTCGCCTTCCTGCATTTCCTGCGTTTCGTTCCCAAGATCGCGCGCGGCGAGGTCGTCACCGGCGGCTATTCCTGGGTGCCGAGCTTTCATCTCTCCTTCTCCTGGTTCCTCGACGGCCTGTCGCTGGCTTTCGCGCTGCTGATCACCGGCATCGGCACCCTGATCGTGCTTTATGCCGGCGGCTACCTCAAAGGACACAAGGATCAGGGCCGCTTCTTCTCCTTCATCTTCCTCTTCATGGGCGCGATGCTTGGCGTCGTCGTTTCCGACAGTTTCCTGATGCTCTTCGTCTTCTGGGAGCTGACGTCGATCACTTCCTTCCTGCTGATCGGCTTCGATCACGAGCGTGCGGCGGCTCGCCGCGCTGCCCTGCAGGCGCTTGTTGTGACCGGCGGGGGAGGGCTCTGCCTGTTGGCCGGCCTGCTGTTGCTCTGGAATATCTCAGGCGTCACTGAGATGTCGCGGCTCATGGGAACGGGCGATGTCGTGCGCGAAAGCTCGTTCTATCTCGCAGCCCTCCTTCTGGTCCTGGGCGGCGCCTTCACCAAGTCGGCGCAATTTCCCTTCCATTTCTGGCTGCCGAACGCCATGGAGGCGCCGACGCCGGTTTCCGCCTACCTGCATTCGGCGACGATGGTGAAGGCGGGCGTCTATCTGCTGATGCGGCTCAATCCCGTCATGGGGGCGACGCCCCCCTGGGAGATCCTACTGCCCTTCTTCGGCGGGCTGACGCTGGTGGTCGGCACCGCGCTCGCCATCCGCCAGACCGACCTGAAGCTCAAGCTCGCCTATACCACCGTTTCCTCGCTCGGCCTGCTCGTCATGCTGATCGGCTTCGGCTCGGACCATGCGGTCGAGGCGGCGGCGCTCTATCTGGTGGCGCATTCCCTCTTCAAGGGCGCGCTCTTCATGGTCGCCGGCATCATCGATCACGAGACCGGCACGCGCGATATTACCAGGCTGCGTGGCCTGATGCGGGCGATGCCGCTCACTTGGATGATCGCACTCGCGGCGGCCTTCTCCATGGCCGGCCTGCCGCCCTTCTTCGGCTTTCTCGCCAAGGAGGAGATCTATACGGCACTCGTCGGCGGCGATGTCCGCGCACTCACCTTTACCGCCATAACCGTCTTCGGCAATGCGCTGATGTTTGCCGTCGCCTTTGCCGTGGCGCTGAAACCCTTCCTCGGCCAGCCGGTGGAGACGCCGAAACCTCCGCACGAAGCGCCCGTCCTGCTTTGGCTCGGCCCGGCCGTTCTCGCCGTCCTCGGCCTGCTCGCGGCGATCTTTTCGACCTTCACCCACACCGTCCTGTCCTCGCCGATCGCCTCCGCCATCCGCCAGACACCCGTCGAGATCGATATTTCGCTGACGCCGCATGTCGGCCTGCCCTTGGCGCTCTCCGCCCTGACCGTGCTGCTCGGTATCGGCGTCTACTGGCAGCTCGCGCGCGCCCGTTTCCTGATGGCCGTCTTCTTGCATGCGGCCGGGCGCGGGCCGGATCACGGTTTCGACCTTGCCATATCGGGCCTTGTCCGCTTCGCTGGCCGCCTCATGCGTGTGCTCCAGCCGGGGCGGCTGGAGATCTATGTGACCTGCACCTTCCTCTGCGTCGCCGCCATCCTCATCGTCCCGCTCGTCGTCTACGGCGAACTGCCGCGCCCTCCGGCCTGGCCGGCGGATGTCAGGCTCCATGAATGGGCGGTCTTCCTGATCGCCGCCTTCGGCCTTGCCGCCGTGCTCGTCGCCCGCGACCGGCTGACGGCGATCGTCTCGCTCGGTATCCAGGGCTTCGCCGTCGCCATCATCTTCCTGTTGTTCGGCGCGCCGGATCTCTCCTTCACCCAGTTCATGGTCGAAACCCTTTCGGTGGTGATCCTTGCCTTGGTCATGACCAGGCTCCGTCTTTCGCCCGCCGATCGGCGCCCGCTCGGCCGCAAGCTCTTCGACGGCGCGCTGGCGCTCGCCTGCGGCCTCGGCTTCACGCTTTTGCTGATGCGGGCGACGCAGGCGCCGTTCAACGACGCGCTGACGGCTTTCTTCAACGCCTATTCCAAATCGATCGCCCATGGCGCCAATGTCGTCAACGTCATCATCGTCGATTTCCGCGGCACCGACACGCTCGGCGAAATCGCCGTCGTGGCGGTCACCGGCCTTGCCATTCTGGCGCTGATCCGCATCCGCGCCGGCAGCGAGCGCAAGCTTGCCGCCAATGATCCCGCGGCGGAGGGCTGATCGCGTGAACACCCTCATCTTCCGCACCGTCGCCCCGTTTCTCACCGCGCTGATGCTGCTTTTTTCCGTCTTCGTGCTGCTGCGCGGCCATAACGAGCCGGGCGGCGGCTTCATCGGTGGGCTGATCGCTGCCTCGGGACTGGCGATCTACGGCATTGCCCGCGGCGTTGGTGCCGTTCGCCGCGCGCTGTTTTTCCATCCGCTGTCGATTGCCGGCTTTGGCTTGCTCCTGTCGACCGCGGCCGGTCTTCTCTCCATCCTGTTTGCCGTTCCCTTCATGACCGGCCTCTGGATCTATCCGACGCTTTTCGGCGCCGAGGTGCCGCTCTCCAGCGTCATGCTCTTCGATGTCGGCGTCTATCTGGTCGTGCTCGGCGCCATCACCTCGATCGCACTGGCGCTCGAGGAAAAGGAGGTGGAATGATGGAGCCGCTTCTCGCGATCCTCGTCGGCCTGTTCTTTGCCGCCGCCATCTATCTGATGCTGTCGAAATTCTCGATCCGCATCATGCTCGGCATCGCCATCCTCGGCAACGCCGTCAACCTCCTGCTCTTTACCGGCGGCCGGCTGACGCGCGGGGTGCCGCCGATCATCCCGGCGGGTCTCGACAGCTTGCCCGCAGGCACGGCCAACCCGCTGCCGCAGGCCCTCATCCTCACGGCGATCGTCATCTCCTTTTCCTTCCTTGCCTTCCTGTTGGTGCTGACCTACCGCGCCTATCAGGACCTCGGCACCGACAACACCAGCGACATGCGCGCCGCCGAGCCCGACGACCGGCCGCTGCCGCCACTGGGATATTGAGGCGGATGTTGGTGCCGATGCTCAACCCATGGCAAGCCCTCTCTCGCGATAGCGGAGGCGCCATCTGATGGCCGCCCCCACCTCTAACGTCGATCTCTCCGCCGCCCTGATCACCGCCCCGGTGCCCATCGGTCATTGGCTCGCCATCCTGCCGGTCGCCCATTGCATCACGCTCGGTGCCGTCCTGCTGATGCTGCGCGGCTATCCCCGCCTGCAGGCCTGGCTTGCCATCCCCGGCCTTGCGGCGCTGGCGCTGATCGATGCGGCCCTGCTCGCCAAGGTCGCGGCTGAGGGGCCGCTGACCATGGTCATGGGCCGCTGGCTTCCGCCCTTCGGCATCGCCTTCACCGTCGATCTCTTCGGTGCGCTGATGGCCTTCACCGCAGCCCTTGCCGCGCTCGCCGCCAGCATCTATGCGCTGGCCGATATTGGCGAAAGCGGCCGGCGATACGGCTTCTTCCCGCTGCTCGTGCTGCTGATGGCCGGCGTCACCGGCGCCTTTCTCACCGGCGATATCTTCAATCTCTATGTCTGGTTCGAGGTGCTGCTGATCTCCTCCTTCGGGTTGATCATCCTTGGTTCCGAACGTGAGCAGATCGACGGCGCGCTGAAATATGCCGTGCTCAATCTCATCGCCACGACCCTGTTCCTGGTCGGCGTCGGCATCCTCTATGCCGCCTTCGGCACGCTCAACATGGCCGATATCGCGGCCCGGGCGAGGGAATTGCGCGGCACGGCGCCGCTGATGACGCTGGCAAGCCTCTTCCTGCTCGCTTTCGGCATGAAGGCGGCAGCCTTCCCGGTCAATTTCTGGCTGCCCGCCGCCTACCATACGCCGCGCATCACCGTCTCCGCTCTGTTTGCCGGCCTGCTCACCAAGGTCGGAATCTACGCGCTGATCCGGGTGATGGTCATGCTGCTGCCGGCGGAACGCCAGGAGTTGAGCCCGGTGATCGCGCTCGCCGCCGCCGCGACCATTCTCGTCGGCGCTCTCGGCGCGCTTGCCGAAAACGATATTCGCAGGCTGTTCGGCTATATCGTCATATCCGGCATCGGCAACATGCTTGCCGGCGTCGCCCTCGGCGGGCTCGGCGGCATCAGCGGTGCGGTCTTCTATGCGCTCCATTCCATGGTGCTGATGACGGCGCTTTATCTTGCCGCCGGCGAGATCGCCCGGCGCGGCGGCGGCTTTTCGCTGTCGGCCCTCGGCGGGCTCTATCGGCAAAGCGGCGGCTTCACCGCTCTCTCTCTCGTGCTCTTCCTTGCCGCCTGTGGTCTGCCGCCCTTTTCCGGCTTCTGGCCGAAAGTCATTCTCGTCAAGGCCTCGCTCGATCTCGGCGCTTGGTGGCTGGCGGCCTCGATCCTCGTCGGCGGTTTTCTGACGACGATCGCCTTCGGCCGTCTCTTCCTGCTCGCCTATTGGCGCCCGGCACCGATAGGCCTGACGCCGATAGTCCTGGTGTCGTCTGGGGCCAGGTGGCGCACGGGCCTGCCGCTCGCCGCGTTGACAGCGCTGGTCGTCGGCTTCGGGATATTGCCGGAACAGCTGCTGGCGCTGTCGCAATCGGCCGCCGCCGGCCTTGCCGATCCAGAGGCCTATCTTCATTCGGTCTTCCCGGGAGGAGGCGCGCCGTGATCTTCTTCCTCTTCAACCTGCTGCTTGCCATTGCCTGGCTCACTGTTACCGGCAGCGCCTCGCTGCACAATCTCGTCCTCGGCGTCCTGCTCGGGGCCTTGGCGCTGGTCATCATCCGCGAATCCTTCCGCGGCAAGGGGTATCATATCCCTCGCGTCCGCCCGGTGCTCTCGCTCGCCGCGCTGTTCTTGAAGGAATTGTCGCTGTCGGCCTGGAAGGTCACGGTCACCGTCCTCTCGCCCGATATGAAGCTGAAACCCGGCATCTTCGCCTTCCCTTTGACGGTGACGAGCGATTTCGAGATCACTTTGCTGGCAAACCTCATCACGCTGACACCCGGCACGCTTTCGGTCGACGTCTCCTCAGATCGCCGCACGCTCTATGTCCACGCGCTCGATTGTTCCGATCCCGAGGCGACCAAGCGCGATATCGCCAACGGTTTCGAACGCAAGATCATGGAGGCCTTCCGGTGATCACACCTGCCGCCATCGTCGCGGTCGCATCCTCGGCCGCACTCGTCATCCTCGGCCTGGCGCTGATCCTCGCCGTCTGGCGCGTCGTTGCCGGCCCGACATTGCCGGACCGAATCCTCGCCCTCGACATGCTGACCGGCATCGCCATCGGTTTCATCGCCGTTATCGCGGTCAAGACCGGCTTTTCGCTCTATATCGATATCGCCATCTCGCTCGGCCTCGTCGGTTTCCTGGCGACTGTCGCCTTCGCCCGATTCGTGCTGTCGCGCGGCAACATCACATCGAAGCCGTCCGCAACTGCGGCAAACGGCAACACGCAAAAGCGGGCAGGGGGCAAGAAGCGATGATCGACTATATCGTGGCTTCCATCACCGCCTTGCTGCTCCTCGTCGGCGCGCTCTTTGCGCTTGCGGCGGCGATCGGCCTGGTCAGGCTGCCCGATCTCTACACCCGCATGCACTCGGCCTCGAAGGCGGGGACTGTCGGCTCCGGCCTGTTGCTTCTCGCCGCCGGCCTCTATTCGCAAGATCCGGCGATTCTCGCCCGTGCCGTCGCCGGCTTTATCTTTTTCCTGCTGACGGCGCCGGTGTCTGCCCATCTGCTTGCCAAAGCTGCCCATCGCTCGGGATATGATCTCGATGGGCTCTCGGTTCGTGACGATATCAGGGATCGTTGAGCCTATGCTGTTCGGCAACTTTACCAGATTTATGCAAAACTTATGCACAGGAAGCTGTGAGTAAAGCTTGCTGGAGAGCCCCTCAATTCTTCATCTGTCATTTTTTCTCAAGAAAAACGACAAATAATAATTGGCGTTTCGACCAAACGATGGTATTTGAAAATGCAAGTAGAGTTCTGATTGTGAATTACAATCGTACTGCTTCCAAGTCCCTCAGTTTTGATTTTTAATGTCTAAACTGAGGCCATCGCCTGGAGCATGACGTAGTGGTTTCCGGTCAGGCAGTATAAGAACAGGTTACGCTCTTCGGAATCTAGGGGTGGATTTCGCGTTTTTCGAAACAGAAGGTCGATTCCTGCGCTTTTGCTGTTCGCTTCTACGAGGCGGGTCTTTGGCGTGTCAGTCAAAGGCCGTTTGAGCATGCTAACAGGAGAAAAAATATGACGGATATAGCGACCGGCAATGCGCCGGAGCTGCTTGTGGAACTGACAGCCGACATTGTCGCGGCCTATGTCAGCAACCACGTTGTACCGGTCAGCGACCTGGCCAATCTGATTTCCGACGTGCATTCGGCACTGAGCAACACGTCCGTACCGCAGCCTGCTGCGGCGATCGTCGAAAAGCAGAAGCCTGCAGTTTCTGTCCGCAAGTCCGTACAGGACGAGCAGATCACATGTTTGGAATGCGGCGGCAACTTCAAGTCCCTCAAGCGTCACTTGATGACGCATCACAGCCTCTCGCCGGAAGAATACCGCGAGAAGTGGGACCTGCCGACCGATTACCCGATGGTAGCGCCCGCTTATGCCGAAGCGCGTTCGCGCCTGGCAAAGGAGATGGGCCTCGGGCAGCGCCGCAAGCGCGGCCGCGGCTGAGCTTTTTCGAAAGCATCGACGACAAAAAGCCGGGTCTTGTGCCCGGCTTTTTTGTGCGCCTTTTCAAGGCGAGGAAAATAATCTCGATGGAGCCAGTCAGGAACGTGCGAAACGGTTTTCCCAGGCAAAGCGCGAAGCGGTTTTGCCGGGAATCGGCTAAAGCTAAAGGTTGAAGCGATCCTGTTGTTCAATCAAAAGCTGAGCGGCGTTGGTATTCAGGCCTTCGCAGATGATTCGGGCGGGCGCCAAGATAGTGTGAGCGACCCTGTCTTATGCTTTGCCGACAGGCTTAGAATGTATTCCTATACTATCAGCAAGTGTTAATGTATTCGATGTGCCAAGGCAGGCGCTGCCGGAATCGATCGGCTGTGGCTCTGAAAGCCGATCAGCCATCATCACCGTCAAGCCGCGGCGCGAACTCTTGCCTCTTCGCGGATCCTGTTCACCATCGAGCGCAGTCCGTTCGAGCGCTGCGACGAGAGGTTCTCCACCAGGCCGATTTTCGAGAATATCTCGAAGGCATCGAGCCCGGCGATCTCGGATGCCATCTTGCCGGAATAGGTGGCAAGCACGATGGCGACGAGGCCGCGCACGATATGGGCGTCGGAATCACCTTCGAAGCTCATGACCGGGTCGTCGGGATCGCCTGTGGTATGCGTCACCAGCCAGACCTGGCTGGCACAGCCCATCACCTTGTTCTCGGAGGTGCGCTTCTCCTCGGCCAAGTCGGGCAATGCCTTGCCGAGTTCGATGACATAGCGGTAACGGTCTTCCCAATCGTCCAGGAAAGCGAAGTCGTCGATGATCTGGTCGAGGGATGCCATGGAGAAGCCTTTCACTGTTAAAGCAGTTCCAGCAAAAGTGCGCAGCGGTTTTGCGTCCGGAATGCGTCAGGAAATGCTCTACAAGTGCATATAGGTGAAAGACCGGCGGATTTGAACCGCTAAAGCAATTCCAGGAAAAGTGTGAAGCGATTTTCCCGGGCAAAGCGCGAAGCGGTTTTGCCGGGAATTGTGTAAACCAAGATAGAAAAACGCCGTGAGGGATGGGCATCCTCACGGCGCAGCAACATGCTGAATTAAACAGGGCAGGCACGTCAGGCATGGGGTTCTCCGCGTCATGCGGACCACCGATGCAAGCTATAAAACCGAAAGGTATTGCGGACGAATGCCCGCGAAAAATTTCGTCAGATCGCCGGCTTTGGCGTCGGCAGCGGAATTGCGCCTGTTACCACCGTTTCGGCTGCGGCATCATCTTCGACCGGCGGGCGGTAAGGCATCGGCTGGTTGAGCGCAGCCTTTGCCTCGCGCACCTTTTCCTGGATGGCAGGCGGGGTGAGGGAAGGCATGTTGAGCGCCACCGGCATCTGCGGTTCGGCAAGCCTTGCGGTCGCCGGCGCCTCGTCCTTGAACTGGCTGTCGAGAAGTTCGTAAGCAACACGGGCACCTTCACGGGCCCGGTAGCCGAGCGCGGTGAGGGTCTCGCTGCCCTTGGCGCAGACTTCGGGCTTCTCCGAGCACATGCCGGTCAAATAGTCATAAGCGCCGCTTGCCGCCGTGAACGCGTCGGAAAGCTGCAATTGCGGGCCGTTGGCGAGCTTGTCGGAACTCTCCGTGCTGAAGACGGAAAGAAGCACGAGCACGAGGCCAAACCAGAAGGATCCTTTGATCAGAAACCACATTGTCGTCGCCCATCCTGTTTCCCCGTCCGGTTCTTTTCGCCGAATCAGGCCGGTTGTCCGGTGTGTTTTCACCCTACCGCCAAGTTGCGAATGCCGCTTTTCGAAACTCACGCGCATTTGCGGCAAATTTAGTTCAAATTTTAGCGAACGGTATTTGAGGGACATTTTAGTCGAATGCGAGCGGTCGCCGTTAAGCATCAGGGCAGCACCTGCTTGCAATTGCAGGACTTTTGCCGGCTCGCCTTGCCACAGGAGTTAACGCAATGCTGAAATATGAGGAAAATCCGTCGCTTACCCCCTATTAACCACAAAAGGCAAAGAGCCTTCCAGATGCTTCAAAACGGGAATTTCAGCCGTTTCAGGCTGTGAACAGCGCTTTTGCCTTATCCTTTCTTTAAGTCGCCAAGGCCTATTGTCCGGATCGATCGACAGCCTTTCGGGCGGGTATTGCGTGCGTGTATTGAGTAACATTGGCGGCTGGATGACGGCCCTCGTAGACCGGGCAGCGACAAGCTGGCTCTCCCGGACGGGCGGCGGTGAAGCCGTGCGCCAACGCGAGCTCGCGATCCTGCGCCGCCTCGTACTGTTCTCGTCGGCCGCTCTCGTTGCCGCGCCCATCGGCCTTTCGGCGGTCACCAGTCCTGCCGTCGCCTTGCCGGCGGGTGTCGCCATGGTCTGCGCCGCCTTTCTCTTTTCCGCCGTTGGCAGCATCGCGCTCGCCCGTCAGGGTTCGTCGGCCGGTATCGCCACACAGTCGGCTGAGGATTTCTTCCTTGCCGCCACCCCGGGCCTCGTCTTCTTCCTCGACCCGCACGGCAGTGTGGCGACGGTCGGCGGTCGCGACCGCCGCGATTTCCTCGCCTGGATGCGCGATCCCAAGGGCAGGGGCTTCCTCGAGCAGGTGCATGTCTCCGACCGCATCCTTTTCCTGCAGGCGCTTGATGACCTGCGCCGAGGCGAGGACGCTCAGAGCGTCGATCTGCGCATCGACCGGCCCTCGGTCTCGCGCGATCAACGCCAGTTCGCCTATCTCAGAATGGACATGACGGCCCGGCGCGATGCCGATGGCGAACTTGCCGCCATCATTGCGCAGCTGCGCGACGTCTCCGTCGAGCAGCAGCTGCGTGACGAAGCCCAGAACCGCGCGGCGGATGCCGAATCGGCAAACGACGCCAAGTCACGCTTCCTCGCCGCCGTCAGCCATGAGCTGCGCACGCCGCTGAACGCCATTCTCGGTTTTTCCGATATCCTGATCGGCGAATATTTCGGCAAGTTTGAAAACGACCGCCAGCGCGAATATGTCGGCCTGGTCCGCGAATCCGGCGCGCATCTGCTGTCCGTCGTCAACACCATGCTCGATATGAGCAAGATCGAAGCCGGTCGCTACGAGCTGATCCTCGAAGCCTTCGATATATCAAGCTCCGTCAAATCCTGCGAATCGATGCTGGCCTTGCAGGCCAAGACCAAGGGCCTCACCCTGACGAGCCGTATCCAGCGCGGCCTCGGCGAGGTTGTTGCCGATCAGCGCGCCATCCAGCAGATCCTCATCAACCTCGTCGGCAATGCCATAAAGTTCACCGAGGCTGGCGGCGTCGTCTCGGTCGATGCGGCAGCGCGCGACGGCATCCTCAAGCTGACGGTCAGCGATACCGGCATCGGCATCCCGGCCGACAAGCTGGCATTGCTTGGCCAGCCCTTCGTCCAGATCCAGAATGATTATACCCGCCAGTTCGAAGGCTCCGGCCTCGGTCTCTCCCTGGTCAAGGGGCTGGTGGCGCTGCATGGCGGGTATTTCGCCATCGCCAGCCAGCCGGGCGAAGGCACGATCATCACCATCGAGATCGCGATGGACGGCTCGGGTGCTCAGCACGCCGAAGACGCCGGTCATGGCGCGACCATCGAGTTTCCGCCGCGGCTGAAGGGCGCGGTCAACACAGGCGCAGAATTGGAAGAGGGGCGTTTCGATGGCCGCGCGCAAGCGAAAATCGCCTAAGGGAAAAAGGGGACGGCAGCAGCCGGGCCTTCTGATGTCAGGCGCTGCCGCCCTCGGCGGACTCGGCCTGCAGGGCGCCTCCGTGCTGGGCGGGCTCAGTCTGCAGGGCGCCTCCGTGCTCGGCGGCGTCATCGGCCGCAATCCGTCGGTCGCCGGCGGCACGATCACCTTCGCCGTCATTTTCTCCTTCGTCGCCGCCAATGCGCTCTGGTATCAGCCGGGCCTGCATCCGCATCCGATCTTCCGCACCCGCGATCCGCAGTCTCCGACCGTGCTCGGCGCCCGTCGCCTAGCCGAGGAGCAGCAGGGCGACGTCACCACCTTCCGGATTGAGCGGCCGCAGGATACCGCCACCACCAACGCGACACCGGCGCCGGCCGCACCCGGCCAGCAACCGAGCCAGCTCGTCATGGACATCCAGCAGCAGCTGGTGCGCCGCGGCCTCTATAACGGCATACCCGACGGCATCATCGGTCCGCGCACCAGTGCGGCCATTCTCTTCTTCGAGGAGACCGTCGGCATGACCCAGACCGGCGATCCGACGCCGGAGGTACTGGCGGCGCTGAAGACCGATGCCGCCGGTCCCTCGACCGTGCCCGCCGAAAAGCCGCCCGAAGATGTAAGCTCGAAGGCAGCGGCTGAAGACCCGGTGGCGGCGGCGATCCGTAGCGCTGAAAAGACGGTCAAAACGGCCCCATCAGCGGCAAAGCAGGTTCCATCAAGCGAAATCACCAATGTCGATCTGGTGCTGAAGATCCAGAAGGGTCTTTCCAACATGGCCTATGCCAATGTCGGTGTCGACGGCGTCGCCGGCGAGCAGACCCGCGCGGCCATCCGCCATTTTCAGAAGCACTACAACCTGCCCGAAGACGGTGAGCCGAACCAGGCGGTGCTGAAGAAACTCAAGGAAATCGGCGCGATCTAGCCGCTATGATGCCGCCTTCAACAGCCGGTAATGCGTCGTCATCGCCTGGCCCTCGACATCCACCACCTCTTCGATCGGCCCGGCCTCGCGGGCCATCGCCACGCGATAGCGCCTGGGCGCCATACCCGTCATCCGCTTGAAGGCGTTGCTGAAGGCGCTTTCGGATGTGTAGCCGAGCGAAAGCGCCAGCGCCGAAACCGGCATGCTGCCCTCCCGCAGCTCGCGTTCGGCAAGGCGCATGCGCCAGCCGATCAGATAGGTAAGCGGCGCAACCCCCGCCACGGTCTTGAACCGCAGCGCAAAGCTCGTGCGCGACATGCCGGCCGCCTTCGCCAGTTCGCCAAGCTGCCAGGACCGGCCGGGATCGCCGTGCATCAGCCGCAGCGCCGGCGCAATCCGATCGTCGCCGAAGGCGCGGAGCCACCCGACCGTCAATGGCGCCGAGCTCATGATGTGCGCCCTCAGCACCTGCACGAACATCAATTGTGCAAGCTGGGTCGAGGCGAGCAGGGCGCCTGGCCGCTTTGCCGCCATCTCCCGCACCAGCTGGTCGAGCAGCCAGCGCAGCACGCCGGCTTCGGCAAGGGCGGCGCGCACATGAATGATCGGCGGCAGCACGTCGGACAGCAGCTCCATGCCCTGCGGCCCGAGCGCGATGTGGCCGCCGAGATAATGGAAATCCTCGCCAACGCCGTGGCGTGCCATGCCGTCGACCTTCTCCTTGAAGGCGCCGACCGCGTCGGCGGGCGCAACGGCAAGGTCGCTCGCCAGGATGAAGGAGTGCCGGCCGTTCAGAAGCGCAACGTCGCCCGCCTCGAGCAGAATGGGTTCACTGCCATTGTCGAGGCAAAGCCAGCAGCGCCCTTTGGCGACCGCGCTGATCTTGATCCGGTTCGGCCGGGGGAAGCGCAGCGCCCAGGCGCCGCCGGCGATCAGCCCGCCCGACACAAGGCAGCGCGCATCGAGCAGATTGAGCATTTCGGAGAGCGGGTCACTGATCATTTTTGAACGATGAAGCAGGAAATCGGGATTTGCAAGAATTCAGAATCCCGTTTCCCGGGCGTACATAAGGCCATCATGCAACAACGGAGGGCATGCCATGTCCACCCCACAAGCTCCCATCGGTTCCGGCTTCGGTGCGGCCTCAACCGCCGCCGACGTCATTGCCGGGCACGATCTTTCGGGCAAGGTCGCGATCGTCACCGGCGGTTACTCCGGTCTTGGCCTCGAGACAGCGCGCGTGCTCGCCGAAGCCGGCGCCAGGGTTGTCGTTCCCGCCCGCAATCTCGGAAAGGCCAAGGCGGCCGTGGAAAGCATTCCCGGCCTTGCGGTGGAAAAGCTCGACCTGATGGACCCCGGGTCGATCGACGACTTCGCCGACCGCTTCCTCGAAAGCGGCGAGCCCCTGCATCTGCTCATCAACAATGCTGCCGTCATGGCGAACCCGCTGACGCGTGACGCCCGTGGTTACGAATCGCAGTTCTCCACCAATCATCTCGGCCATTTTCAGCTCACTGCCCGCCTCTGGCCGGCGCTGGTGAAGGCCGAGGGTGCGCGCGTCGTCGCCGTCTCCTCGCGCGGTCACGTCTTCTCCGGCGTCGATTTCGACGATCCGAATTTCGAGAACCGCGAATACGCGCCCTATCTCGCCTATGGCCAGTCGAAGACGGCAAATGCTCTCTTTGCGGTCTCACTGGACGCTTTGGGTGCGAAGCACGGTGTCAGAGCCTTCTCGCTGCATCCCGGCGGTATCGTCACCACCAATCTGGTCCGCCACCAGTCGAGCGACTTCCTCAGGGCGAGCGGCTATGTCGATGAGGATGGCAAGCCGGTCATCGATCCGGAAAACAACAAGAAGACGATTGAGCAGGGGGCGTCGACCACCGTCTGGTGCGCCGTCAGCGAGAAGCTCGAGGGTCTCGGCGGCGTCTATTGCGAGAACTGCGATATCGCCACCGCCGTCCCCGGCGATTCGACCGAGATGCTCGGTGTCCGCCCTTGGGCAACCGATCCGGAATTTGCCGAACGCCTTTGGCAGCTGAGCGAGCGGCTGACGGGCTTCATCGCCAGCTGATGGCGCCACACGGCCACCCACAGTCACGGAGTCTGATTTCTCTACAACCTAAGTCTAAGGTGTCGCCGCTGTTTGCAACTTGTTAACCATGTTGCCTGAAGCTTTTCTGATTGGGGCGGGGGAGCGTCGGTCATGCATGCGCTGAAGGCGATAGACGATCTGGCCGGAGAACCGGCGGTCGAAGCGGGGGGGCCAGACCCCGAGGCGCTGCGCCACATCCTGCTGCGCCTTGCCGAAGAAGCCTCCACCCTTGGCATTGATCTCGTCGATATCGCCGGCGCTATCCAGGATATGGCGGGAATGTCGGCCCGGCATGCCTCCGCCTTCGATCATGTCACCCGCACAGCGCTGTCGATTGCCGAGACCAACCGCTCGGTCGCCGTGTCGCTGCGCGAGACCGACCGCACGGCGGCCGAGGCCCGCCACATGCTGAAAGAATCGGCCGACCGCCTGACCGGCTCCGTCGCCGAGATCGGCCACATGGTCCAGTCCTCCAACGAGATCGGCACTGAGATCGCCGGCTTCTCCAAGTCGCTTGCCGATGTCGACAATATCGCCGAGGAGATCAGCACCATTGCCCGCCAGACCAACCTGCTGGCGCTGAATGCCGCGATCGAGGCGGCGCGCGCCGGCGATGCGGGCAAGGGTTTTGCGGTCGTCGCCGCCGAGGTCCGCGCGCTTTCGCTGCAGACCTCGAAGGCGACCGGCTCCATCCAACAGACGCTGGACGAACTGCGCGTGAAATCGACCGGCTGTCGGCCGTCGGCAGCGATGCGCGCGACAGTGCGGCCGGCGTGCGTGACAAGTCGGAGGCGATGCGCGGTGCCTTCGAAAGCATGGAACATGTCATCACCCGCATCCTCGACAGTTCGACTGTCATGGCCAACACCACCGAGGCGGTCGACCAGCAATGCGCCGGCTTCGTCGAGAAACTCGGCGAGATGTCAGCCGAAGTCGCTGGCTCGAATGTCAGGCTGCAGCAGGCGGCGAAACGCGTCGACAGCGTCGTCGGCCTGTCGGAAACCCTGATCCAGCTGACGGCGAGCGCCGGCGTCAAGACCGCCGACAGCCGTTGGATCGAGGAAGCGCAATCGGTGGCAAGACAGATTTCCGGCGCCTTCGAACGCGCCGTCGCTGAAGGCCAGATCGGGCTCGATGCTCTCTTCGATCGACGCTATCGGCCGATAGCCGGCTCCGATCCGGCACAGGTGATGGCAGCCTTTACCGAGCTCACCGACCGCCTGCTGCCGCCGATCCAGGATCCCGTCACAGCCTTGGACGAGCGCATCGCCTTTTGCGCGGCGATCGACGAGAACGGCTATCTGCCGACTCACAACCGAAAATTCTCGCAAGCCCAGCGGCCCGGCGACACCGTCTGGAACACCGCCAATTGCCGCAATCGCCGCATCTTCGCCGATCGCGTCGGTCTTGCCGCAGGCCGCAGCACCGCGCCTTTCCTCGTCCAGACCTACAGGCGCGACATGGGCGGTGGCAATTTCGTGATGATGAAGGATATCTCCGCTCCGATCACCGTGCGCGGACGGCACTGGGGCGGATTGCGGCTGGCAATCAAGGTCTGACCCCGGGATCAAACTCTGATCCCGCATTGCCGCCGCCCACAGGCCGGTCTATACCGCACCAATGAGACTACGCGCCGACATCTTCGTTTCAGCCCTCCTGCGCCGCTTCTTTGCCAGCGGCGATTTCGCCGCCGTCGAGAAGAAGGGCGCGGAGGAGGCGGGTGCGATCTTTATCCGCCAGCATTTCCGCAGCGGCCTGGAAACGCTCTATGCGCCGGCGCCGCAGACCGCCTTCGACGAAGGTCAGGCCGGTGACCGCCTGTTCGAGATCCGCCTGTCGCGCAGCGAACCGGAAGCGGTGCGTGCGATGCTGGAGCGCGAACGCAAATTCGACCCCGATCTCTGGATCGTCGAGTTGGAGGCGGAGGAATTGGGGGACATGATCCCGCTTGCCAAGGGCGGCTGACGGCCAGGCGCGTCAGCTCCTCGCCATTTCGAATAGCTCACCATGCGTTGAGGTTAGTCATTCCAGCTCAGCGATACCGCCGCCCCATGACGCGCATGTCGCGCTGCGGCGCCGCCTGGCGGATGAAACGATGGTCGGGTGCTGCCGGCGCCGGCGTATCAGGCGCTTCCGGCCTATAGGTGTAGCGATCCGCACGCCGCCAGGCTTCGACGCGTTCGTGGCATTCTTCCGGGTCGAGCGCATCGAGCACCATCCAGCCGCGCGTGACGTTGTGCTGCTGGTCGGCAAGGTGCGGATAGAGCCTTTCGAGCACGAAGACGGCGTCGAGAAAGCTCATGCCGAGGCTGGTCAGCGTCGTGGCGAGCTGCTGGCCGGAAAGATCGAGCATGATGCGCTCGGCAAGCCAGCGGCTGGCGGAAAGCGCGTCGGCAAGTGCGGTTGCGAAATGCGTCGCCTCGCGCGAGCGGGCGAAGCGCACCAGCAGCGCCTCCTGAATGTCCGTGAGCGTGCGCAGACCGAGCCTGTCCTCGTCGGCACGGCCGAGATGACTGGCAAGCCCGAGGATGCGCTCGCGCAATGCCTCTTCATTGGCAACCCGCTGTTCCTCCAGCGCATCTGCCTCGTTGGTCTCGGCAGGCGCTGGTGAAAGCGGGACCGCCGGCGATTCCATGATCGGCGCCGATGCGCCCGCGGACCGCGGCTGGCTCTGGCGCAGCGCCACCAAAGCATCGATGACCTTCGGCGAGAGTGAATCGCGGCTGACGATCGCCTTGACATGCGCTGCACCCTGCATGCGCGCGATGGTGATCAGCGTATCGTCGGCGACGGCCTTTGAGGCGGCAAGAAAAGGCGCCGCGATCTCGATCGGCTGGTTGCCGATGAACAGCGCCACGGCTGCCGGCATGTTCTCGCATTGGGACAGCGCCGCGACCGCCTGGCGCTTGGCCTCGTCGGAGGAGGCCTGGAACAGCGGCATGAAAAGTTCGGCAAATTGGCGCAGTTCGGAGCGTGTCGGATGAGACAGGTTCTCGAAACTGCTGACAGTCGCCATTAACACCACGTCCTTTTTCCTGACGGCCAAGGGGCCTTCTAGGTCTCGAAACCGGTCACGCACAAAAACACCCCGAAAACGCAGAACAAGGGGACCAAGGGCCGATATGCGCTGGCGGAACGCATGTCAGGCCATACGGTTATGAACAAATCCTACACCGGTACGGTTAATGCATGCTGAAGATTTTATTAAAAAGCAACAGAAAGATACACGCAAAGCGGGTGGCGGCATGGCTAGCCGGCACTATAAAAATGATCGGTTTGGAAGCGCCGTTGCGCGATGCTCATCGCCGCTGTGTTGGTGGAAAAGCTCAGGCGATCCTATAATCTCGCAGCGCGTGCAGCAGCTTTTCGCGGCTGTCGTAACCGGCCTGATAAAGGTCGAGGGCTGCGGATGCCGCGAACTGCGCCTCGACGCTTTTGATGTCGATGCGTTGTTCCGAGCACCAGGCATCGAGCGCACTGCGCAGCACGTCGAGATCGTCAGGCGAGAAGGATGAATTCACCAGCAAAGACACCGCTTACCCTCCGCATTCCGGCAAGAGCGGGGAACATCTCCGACCGATCGGTGCCCGGAAACATGTGATCGACATGCGCGAACATACGCCCATCTGAGCGCCTCGCAATTAAATATTTTCATGACGCATTTTTGCAACACCGCCCCTTTCCCGCCGGGGAGACTGCCGAGCCAATGCCAACTATATGAATTATCTCTAATTTTATGCGCCGATGCCAAGCCGGGCCTTTGCGTGGGCGCGGTGAAACCAAATCAAGTCTTCGGGCGTTAAAGGAGAAGTCAGGTGAGCTGTGTTTGGCATCCGCCGAATATTAGTAAACTGTTAACTGTCATGTGGCTCAATTCGGATAGGAACGACGCGATTTGAGTAGTTGGATCGTTGAAACTCCGCATCACGGTATTTCAATCAAGTGCCGTGGGAAAGGCGCGAATGCCCTCGGTCCGGTCATCCCGGCACTGCAGGACGCGCCGGCTCGCACATTGGCGAGCAGGGTGAAATCCATCGCAAGTTCATCCGTCTCGGGCAGTGCATGGAGACGAGAATGGCAATAGTAGTCGCATTGGCGGATCGGCGGCCGCGGGCGCCGCGTCGCCCGGACAAAGAGCCCCGCGAAGCCAAGATCCTTTGGTTCACCGGCGTCCGCTACGAGCGGTTGGCCGAGAGCCCGAAACATCGTCCGGCGCCCGCGCCGCGCGTCAACAAGAAGTAACCGCTCTTCAACCTCAGCGAGCGGCGAATTGCTCGCAGCCGGCTTCCGTCAGGAAGTTGCGCGCGGCCTCATCGAAGCTCGCCTGCGGCGCCAGCGTCCGCAGCACGGCATAACCGTCCGGCCGTGCCATTTCCACCAGGATCGCCTGCTGCAGCTCCTGCGGCAGGTTTTTGCGCAGGTCGGTCAGCTGGATCGGACTGCCGGCCACCACATCGAGCGCACCACCGACCGACGTCCTGTCGTTCATGCTGAAGACCTCGTTGGAGGCGCTGTCGTAAATCGCGATCGACCAGAAGGGCACATTGCCCTTGGCGGTGAAATGCACCGGCGCATCCTCGACATCGAAGGAGCAGACGGCGGTGCGCACGAAGGGGTCGCCATTGGCAAGGCCGGCTTCGTCATACTGGTTGCCGAGCAGGTAGAAATTGTTGAGGTCGCCCTCTGCCTCCACGCGGGTTGCCGCATCCTTGCCGGTGAAATGCGGCAGCGACAGGATGATGACGAGATGCAGCAGGGCTGCGCCGAAAAGACCAGTCAGGACGGCGAAGAATATCCTAAGCATTGCCACATCCGGTCTTGGTGAGTTTCGGCATGGCGAGGTCGATCACGCCGGAACTACCGGCGGTCGGTGTGTCGAACAGTGTCAGCACCAGCCGGAAAGTGCCGGCCTGTGGCAAGGCCAGCCAGTTGCCCGGCTGCGCCACGGCGGATATCTCGATCGAGAAACTGCTGTCTTGCTGGCGCAGCACCGTCCAGGAATTGAGCGCTGAGGGATGCCCGGTCGTCACCGCCGCCGGATTGCCGCCATTGTCGGCGGTAAACAGGGTCCAGAGCCGGGCAGGCGGTGTTTGCCCGCTGATGCGATAGCGGCAGCCGGCATTCAGCCGCGCGCCGTCGTCGTCGACGCTCGCCGTGAAGGTCAGGCCCTCGGCGCTGCCATAGAGCAGCTTGCCGGCGCGCGCCCGGTGCGATTTGGCATAAGGATCGGCCTCGACCGTCTGCAACGCCGGAAAGGCCTCCCAGGCGCCGAGCTTGATCGCCCCGAAACCCTGCGTCGCATCCAGCGCATAAAGCGAAATCATGATCCCGCCGCCAAAGGCGACGATCAGCGTGATCGCGATAAAGAGGGGGAATCGAAACACGTCAAGACCTTGGAAACCATATCGGATGAAAGGGTTACCACTGATTCTGGCAGGGTGGAATGCCACGCCACGACATAGAGGTCGATTGATCCACGGTCATGCCGAGTGTGCGGCAAAGCCGTCATGCCGCAAGCTGCGACGGCAATCCACGCCGATGCATCGATGCAGGCGGACGCTGATGGGAGATCAGGACGTCAGGCGTGGCCGGCTACTCCGCGCTCGCCACCTTCGCCGGCGCGAGCGGGGCGGCATCCTTCAGCTTCTCGCCGAGCTTCTTGAGGATGTCCGTCGATTGAACCGAAAGCATGCGCGGCCGGATAAGCTGCGGCAATCCGTCCTGCGGCTTGGCGGCGGCAGTCTTGGCGAGATCCTTGTCCGAGGGTAGGGGGTTTTCGATGCCTGGGATGGCCCGCAGCGTCACACCTTGATGGGCGTAGTCCATGGCGCGCTTGAAGGTCATCGCCGGCAGCGAGCCGCCGGTCATCTCGTTGGTCGAGGTATAGTCGTCATTGCCGAACCAGACGGCGCAGGTGTAATTGCCGGTGAAGCCGACGAACCAGGCGTCGCGATAGGCCTGGGTCGTACCGGTCTTGCCGGCTGTCACGATACCGTTGTCGAGGGCTGCCTTGCGCGCCGTGCCGAAATAGGGAACGCGCGACAGCATCTGGTTCATATAGGCATCGGCCTTTTCGGAGAGCACGCGTTTCGGCGCCGGCTCGTCGCGGTCGAAATCGTAGAGCACGTCGCCGTCGTAATCGAGGATCTGGGTGATGCCATGGCGGCGCGACTGGTAGCCGCCAGCTGGGAAGGTGGCGTAGGCCGTCGCCTGGTCGAGCACCGTCACCTCGGAGGTGCCGATCGGGATGGTAACGTCGTCGCGGATCGGCGTTTCGACGCCGAGGTTCTTCGCCATTGCCCGGATCGGCTGAATACCGAGCTTTTCCTTGGCGAGCCGCACCGGCACGGTGTTGATCGACTGGGCGATGGCGGTCTCGAGCGTGATGCGGCCGGCATAGCGATTGGCATAATTATGCGGGCTCCAGTTGCCCCAGGAGATCGGTGCGTCGACGATCGTCGTCTGCGGCGTCATCCCGCTCTCCATCGCCACCGAATAGGTGTAGACCTTGAAGGAGGAACCTGGCTGGCGCAGCGCCCTGGTGGCGCGGTTGAACTGGCTCTCGCCGTAATCCCGGCCGCCGACCATGGCGCGCACCGCACCACCGTTCTCGATCATCACCATCGCGCCCTGCTTGGCGTGATAGGCCTCGCCATATTCGCGCAGCGATGTTTCGACCGAATCCTCGGCTGCCTGCTGGATGCCCATGTCGATCGTCGTGCGCACGATCAGCGAATGCTGGTGGAAACGCGGTGAAAGCCGCTGCACCTCGTCGAAGGCCCAGTCGAGGAAGAAATCGGGCGATTCCACCTCGTTGCGGTCGACGACGGTGGCTGGATTGCGCCTGGCGGCGATCACCTGGCCCTCGGTCATCAGCCCGCTCTGCACGAGATTGGTCAGCACTTCGTTGGCGCGGGCACGCGCCGCCGGCAGGTTGACATGCGGCGCATATTTCGCCGGCGCCTTGAACAGGCCGGCAAGCATGGCGGATTCGGCAAGGTTCACATCGGTGATGTTCTTGCCGAAATAAAACTGTGCCGCCGCCGCTGCGCCAAATGTGCCGCCGCCCATATAGGCGCGGTCGAGATAGGTGGAGAGGATTTCCTTCTTGGAAAGGTTCGCCTCGAGCCACAGTGCCAGGAACGCCTCGGTGACCTTGCGGTCGATCGAGCGTTCGTTGGACAGGAACAGATTCTTGGCGAGCTGCTGGGTCAGCGTCGAACCGCCCTGGACGACTTCGCCGGCGCGTGCATTCTCGCTCATGGCGCGGAAGAGGCCGATGAAATCGATGCCGAAATGGTCGAAGAAGCGCCGGTCCTCGGTGGCGATCACCGATTTGATCAGCGAATCCGGCAGCTCGTCGATCGGCACCGAATTCTGGTGGATGACGCCGCGATGGCCGATGACGTTGCCATAGCGGTCGGTGAAGGTGACGGCGAAATCGCCGCGGTTGCGCCAGTCCTCCTTGGTCGCCTCGAAGGCCGGCTGGGCCAGCAGCAGCATCAGCACCGAGCCGGCCGCCCCGAGCGTCAGCCCTTCGCCGGCAAGTTCGAAGACCATGCGCTTCCAGCCGCGCACGCGGAAGCGGCGGAAGAAGATGGTAATGTCTTCCCAGATTTCGGCGGCGCGGAAGCCGGCGTTCCAGACGGTCGAATCGATCCAGGAATCGATGCGCAGCAGAATGTGACGGCTCTTCCTCGGCCGCTTGTCCGCCGCCTCGTTCGCCGCTTTTCCGGGCCTGTTTTCTGGCCCGTTTTCTGGGTTGTCCGGATCCTGCACGTCCTGTATTCCCGCCTGATCGCGCTTCGGTCATATCCGACGAAAGCGCAAGGCCCGCATATGGCCGCAAAGCTCTCCGATACCAGGAGAGAATTCTCCGAGTACCAGGAGTATACTGAGAATTGATTGATTTTGCGGCTGATAACAAGAGAGATGCATGAGGCTCACGCGAATTTGCGGGCCGCTGTTGCAAGAAACGAACGATGAACGATCTGCCCTTCTGGAAGAGCAAGACGCTTGCTGAAATGACCGTCGCCGAGTGGGAAAGCCTCTGCGACGGCTGTGGCCTCTGTTGTCTCAACAAGATCGAGGAATGGGATAGCGGCGATATCTATTTCACCTCGGTCAGCTGCAAGCTGCTCGACGGCGAAAGCTGTCGCTGCTCCAGCTATGAGAACCGCTGGGATTTCGTGCCGGACTGCGTGCAACTGACGAAGGAGAACGTGCCTGACATTGCCTGGCTGCCGCCCACCTGCGGCTACCGGCTGGTCAATGAAGGCCGCGATCTTTACTGGTGGCACCCGCTCGTCTCCGGCGACCCGGAGACCGTCCATGCCGCCGGCATTTCCGCGCAGGGCCGCGCGATCAGCGAAAATGAGATCGATATCGATGATCTCGAGGATTATGTCGTCGACTGGCCGCTGACGGTGGGTGAGGAGAAGGACGAAGAGGAAGCCTAGAACAGGATGATTTTAGGCCGGGTCGGCCTAAAATCTGAATCCTGTTCTAACTTAAAGAGTTAGAGCATGATGTCGTCTGAAAACCGCTTACACTTCTCGGCATCATGCTCTAGGCGGGCTCAGGACTTTATTGCCGCAAGGAAGCGCCGCAGTTCCGTCTCGACATAGGCAGCCACTGGCCCGTCTGCGCCAAAACCCCACCAGAGCAGCGATCCCTGCCATTGCGACAGCATCAGCCGGGCGATTGTCTCCGGCGCCTTTGCCGATCCGAAACATCGGGCGATTGCCGCCGTCAGTGCCGCTCCCCAGGCGGCACCCCGGGCACGCAGCACCGGATCGCGGAAATCCTCGCGAAGTACCAGCAGTCCCTCGCCATAGGCGGCGGCATTATCGCCGTAATCCTGCGACAGGCCGACGAGCAGCGCGACGGCGCCTTCCGGCGTTTTCGGCACGGTCTCGGCGAGCCGCGCCGTTTCCGCATCCAGCCGGTCCCAGGCGTGAAGCAGCGCTGCGCGCAGCATCGCCGCCTTCGTTGCGAAACGTTGCACCAGCGTCGAGCCGGAAAGGCCGCTCGCTTTCGCCACCGCCGCAAAGGTCGCCGCCTCCGGCCCTTCGGCGTGGATCAGCGCCAGCACCATGGCGAGAAGCTGTTCATCGGAAAGTGTGCGGCGACGCGGCATGAAATTCCTCTTGCATTCGCCTCGAATGTAAACGATCATTCGTTTATATACAAGCGGCGCCAGCTGGAGCAATTCCAGGAAAAGTGTGAAGCGGTTTTCCTTCCGGAATTGCGTAAAAACAAAGAGTTAACCCCGGGTGCCTACGGCATGAAGGCCGTTCTAGCGTGGAGGATGGAGAAGTGACAGCGAACTTGCGGGAGAAAGTTGCCTTGGTGGCGGGTGCTACGCGCGGCGCCGGTCGAGGCATCGCGGTGGAACTCGGCGCCGCCGGCGCCACCGTTTACGTGACGGGGCGCACGACGCGCGCTCAGCAATCCGAATATATGAGACCGGAGACGATCGAGGAGACGGCCGAGCTGGTGACATCAGCCGGCGGCAGGGGCATTGCCGTGCAAGTGGACCATCTCGTCGAGGAACAGGTCGAGGCGCTGGTCGCCCGCATCCGCGGCGAAGCCGGCCGGCTCGATATTCTCGTCAACGACATCTGGGGCTGCGAGAAACTGTTCGAATGGGACAAGGCCGTCTGGGAGCATTCGCTGGACAAGGGCCTGCGCATGCTGCGGCTCGGCATCGAGACGCATCTGATTACCGCCCACTACGCCCTGCCGCTGATGATCGAGCGGCCCGGCGGGCTGCTGGTCGAGATGACCGACGGCACGGCCGAATACAATGCCACCCATTACCGGCTGTCGCCCTTTTACGACCTCGTCAAAACCGGTGTCACACGCATGGCCTGGGCGCATGCGCAAGATTTGGCGAAACATGGTGCCACCGCAATTTCGATCACGCCCGGTTGGCTGCGCTCCGAAATGATGCTGGATGCTTATGGCGTCAGCGAGGAGAACTGGCGCGAGGCGACGAAGGTACAGCCGCATTTCGCCATTTCCGAAACGCCGCATTTCGTCGGCCGCGCCGTTGCCGCTATCGCTGCCGATCCCGACCGCGCCCGCTGGAACGGACAATCGCTATCGAGCGGCGCGATCGCCAAGACCTATGGCTTCGACGATATCGACGGTTCTCGGCCGGATTGCTGGCGCTACATGGTGGAAGTGCAGGAGCCCGGCAGGCCGGCGGACGTGACGGGCTATCGCTAGAACAGCATGATTTTAGGCCGGATCGGCCTAAAATCTGAATTAGAGCATGATGTCGTCTGAACCGCTCTCAAGTCCGTTACCGGGCGGCGGCGAGGCGCGCTGCGTCGCGAAACGAGACCAGTCGCTTCGTCTGTTCGTCCCACAGCACCAGCTTGACGCAACGCAGGCTTTCCATGAGCGTGATGCGGCCCATATCGGCAAGCTCAGGATGGTCTCGCAGCACCTCAGGCAGCCGGTAGTAGGGCACCCGGCTCGACAGATGATGCACGTGGTGGATGCCGATATTGCCGGTGATCCAGCGCAGCACTGGCGGCAGGTCGTAATGCGAGGCACCGTGGAGGGCCGCATGCTGGAACTGCCAGTCCGGCTTCTTCGACCAATGTGTTTCCTCGAATTGATGCTGCACGTAGAACAACCAGACGCCGGCAGCACCTGCCAGAAGCACGGTCGGCAGATGCACCAGTAAAAAGGGGACGATTCCGACCGCCCAGATCAGCAGCGCGGCGACCAGTGCGATGGCAAGATTGGTCGCCATGGTCGAGACCCAGGGCAGGGCGCCGGAGCGCATCATGCCGAAAGGCAGGCGCTGCTTGAAGAGGAACAGCCAGGCCGGTCCGATCCCGAACATCACGATCGGATGCCGGTAGAGCCGGTAACCAAGCCGGCCCCAACGCGACAGCGCGTTGTATTCGGCGATTGTCAGGGTTTCGATGTCGCCAACGCCGCGTTCGTCCAGGTTTCCGGCCGAGGCGTGGTGTTCCGCATGCGCCCGGCGCCAATAGTCGTAGGGCGTCAGCGTCAGGATGCCGATCGTGCGTCCAACCCAGTCGTCGACGCGGCGACGGGCGAAAAACGAGCCGTGGCCGCAATCATGCTGGATCATGAACAACCGGAGCAGGAAGGCGGCGGCGGGAAGGACGAGGATCAGGCCGGGCCAGAAGCTGTAATGAACCGCTGCCCAAGCGGCAGCCCAGAACAGCGCGAAAGGGATGACGGTGACGACAAGCTCGAAAGCGCTGCGTCCGGCTCGTGGCTGGCGATATCCGGCAAGGATCTTCAGCCAGCGTTTTTCAGCGAAAAGCTCGGCATTCGCCCGGGATCGCTCAGGGGTTTCGTTCTCCGGGTTTTCGTCAGACTCGCCCAAAGGGGCCACTTGGGTTTCCTCGCACTCGCTGCGGCGCGCAGATTCGATCACAGAGTGACGCCGTGAAAGGCCGCGATGGCCGAAAGGCCGAGTGCAATCACTACGGCCGAGCGAATGAGGAAGAGCGGATAGTCGAAGTGGTACATTGTATGAAGAGTGGTCATGGTTGCAGCAATTCCTTTTTCGAGAACATGTCAATGGGTGATGATGTCACGCCAGCGTGTCCGACAGGACGCGCTATCACTTGCGCCGTTACGCGCAGCGAGGGCGAGAGTGGCGGCTCGATAAGAGGTTCTATTTCTTTGGAGCACTGCCCTGCGGGGCGGTTTTGGTCGCCGTCTTCATCTGGTTGGCGAATGTGCTTTCCACCTTCGCTTCCTGCTTGTCCTTCTTCGGCTTCCGGACCTCGCGATTGCTTCTTACCTGTCCTTTTGCCATGGATAAAATCTCCCTTTAGATCGAAATTGAAAGCCGCAGCCTGCGTGGTATTCGCCCCGTTTGTCGGTCGCGATCGAGATCGCGGGATCGTCATGAGGGGCAACCCGACAACACCGGGCCGCAGGGATGGAATGAAAATGATGCCTGCTGAAACCGCATCGCTGTCTGGAGGCGGATGACCGGAGAGGTCACCGAAAGCCAAACCCGACGTTGAGACGGGACGTCACCATGCTTTCGCGATCGGGAAAATGGCGGGCCGGAAATCCGGTCACCGCAAATGCCGCATCGGCCAAATCAGCGAGCCCTCCTTATAGAGTAAAATTGAGGTGCCATTAAGGCCGTCGCCGCAGGAAAGCCATATTTCCACAGGGCATAACGCCTGTCGCACAAAAACTATGCAGCGGTTTTGCGATCACGACATGCGTGAAAACAAAGAGCTGAAGCGCGAGGAGCGAATCTGAAAGATTGCGACCGCCTTAGTCATTCACCGGAAACAGGCGGATCAGCTTCGTTCTTTCCATCTCCGCCAAGCCTGATGTCGACATGATGCCGCGGGCCAAACAGAGTTCTATGTCCCGTCCGATATCGAGCGGCACCAGCATACCGCCGGCCTTGAGCAGGCGGTCTGTCATCGACAGAAGCAGATCCACTTTCGCCTGGCAGCCATCGATTTCCAGGAGCGCCACCCGGCGCTCCCTGTCGATGTCTGCGAGATCCCTAGCCTGTTGCCGTTGTTGGTAAGCCCCGAATTGCACCCATCCGAAATAACCGGTCGCTGCGACGCAGATACAGAGCAAGAGGATTTTGCGCACAATAATCCTTCGGAGCCGGGCGGCTCGCTCGCCTCTACAGCGCCGTGCGTCTTTTTAGACGCGCAAAGGACGCTGTAGCAATTTGAATTGCTGCATAATTTTGCCCTTAAATCGATTCCGATTTAAGGAATTATGTAGCGGAGGATTTCCTGGTTTCTCCGAGTGACGGAAATGCTCGATCTTTTTGTTTTTGCGCTATCCGGAGGCAAAACCGCTGCGCACTTTTGTTGGTACTGCTCTAGCCGACAGCGCGTCTTTCGCGGGGCAATCCCTGTATCGCATATCGGTTAAAGACGGGGGTTACCGGTTTCGGCGGCGTCTTCAGCTTGCCGAAATGGTGTTCGAGCGCTTGTGAGAGCAAGGCCGGCGAGGTGACGCCCTCTTCGAACAGCCTGATCAACAGTATGGCCGCGACGTTGAAGACACGTTCGTTGCCGATCAGGATTTTGGCGTCGTAGCCGGCGTCGTCGAGCACGCCCTGCAGCATGTCGAGATCGGACGAAGTCAGATGCGGCTTTTCGAAAGTGGAAGACATCGGTCCTCCTTTCATCGGGGCAAGGGTATAAAAACCCTCAGTCGGCAGCGCCCGTACACTGGCTGCCGAAGTTGCGACCATGCGCCTTTCAACCAGGCAACGCAACGGGATTCTTGCAGCAAATATCGCTGCGGTTGATGAGTAGCCCGCACCGGTCAGGGTGCGGGCCGATGACGGTCATTCCGCCGCCTGATAGATGGGCCTCCGGGCGGCCGATCTCCGCGGACCGGCGGCTGCAAGCAGGGTGATCGCCACCGCAAGCAGCGCCACGAAAGCGATTCCGGCGATATAGGGGTTCCAGCCGAAATGTGGCGCGGCGCCGAAGACTGCCGAGGCGGCCGCGAGCACGATGCCGCCACCGATCTGGAAGGAGGCGAAAAGCAGTCCGGAGGCGAGCCCTGACTTGTCGTCTTCCACGTCGGAAAGAGCCGCGACCTGCACCGAGGGGTAGGTCATGGCGTAGCCGAGGCCGAGCGGGATCTGCGAAAACAGCACCAGTAGGATCGGGTCGACATGTCCGAGTGCTGTCACCCAGAAGATGTAGCTGAACGCCTGCAGGCCGACACCCGCCGCCATCAGCCCGGTGGCGCCGCGATTTTGCGCAAGCGTCGCAAAACGCGGCGCCAGGAACATCACGAAGACGCCGCCGAGCGCAAAGCAGAAGCCGGTTGTGAAGGCCGACCAGCCGATGACGTTCTGATAATAGAGCGTCGCCAGGAACTGGAAGCCGACATAGGCGCCCTGGAAGAGAGCGGCGATCGCATTGGCATGCCGGAGCTTGGCCCGGCGGAACATGCCGAGCGGCACCATCGGATCGGCATGCCGCGCTTCGACCACGAGGAAGAGCAGAATCAGCACCAGCGATGCCAGCAGCGAACCCCAAGTCGGGAAGGCTTGCCAGCCGGCGGCCGCAGCATTGGTGATGCCGAAGACGAAGAGCAGCAGCCCTGGCGTGATCGTCAGCGCGCCGGCCCAGTCGAAACTGGGCCGCGGTCCCGTCCTTTTGGGGTCGGCTGGCAGCGCCAGCGGCGCCAGAAAGAGTGTCAGGATGGCGACGGGCGCGCCCATGACAAGCGTCGCCCGCCAGCTGAAGATCGTCGCGGCACCGCCGAGCACCATGCCGAGCACGAAGCCGGTGGCGCCGGTAGAGGCGAAGACGCCGAGCGCCTTTGCTCGCGCGGTTCCCTCGCCGAAGACGGAGAGCAGCAGCGCAAGGGCTGCAGGCGCGGTGAAGGCAGCCGCAATGCCCTTGATCAATCGGGCAGCGATCAGTGTCGGCCCACTATCGACGAAGCCGCCGGCGATGCTGGCGCCGGCAAAGATCGCCAGCGACCAGAGGAAGACGCGGCGATGGCCGAAGACGTCGGCGACGCGGCCGCCAAGCAGCAGGAAGCCGCCATAGCCGAGCACATAGGCGCTGACGGCCCATTGCAGCGATGTCGCCTCCATGCCGAGTTCGGCCTGGATGGCAGGCAAGGCAACGCCGATGGTGGAAACGTCCATGGCGTCGAGGAAATTGGCGGTGCAGAGCAGCAGCAATGCCAGCCCCGCCCCGCTTCGCGATTTGGAAAGAGTCATCGAAATCGTTCCTTCTTTGCTGCCGCCTCATCGGGGGAGGTTGCCGGGCGGCAGGGAACGAGAAAATGTACAGCTTCCTTTCCTATTGCAAATTGATAGTAGCCATGCCAGGTATTACTGACGATGATGAATGACGCCACGCTTCGCAAGATCGACCTCAATCTCCTGCTGGCTTTTTCGGTGCTGATGCAGGAGCGCAATGTCAGTCGCGCCGCCGAGCGCCTGCTGCTCGGTCAGCCGGGCCTGTCGGCCGCATTGCGGCGCCTGCGCGAAGCGCTGGACGACGAGTTGTTCGTGCGTGTCGGCCGCGGCCTGCAGCCGACGCCGCGCGCTCTTTCCATCGCCCCGGCGATCGAGGATGCGCTGTCGGGCATCGAGCGCGCCATCCGCCCACAGGCCGAATTCGATCCGGCAAGCTGGCAGGGCGAGTTCCGCATCGGCATGTGCGACAATCTTGAATCGGCCTTCTTCGGCCCGCTCGCCGCCCGTCTTCTCCAGCTTTCACCCGGCGCCCGGCTGATCGGCATCGCTTCCGAAAAGCGCGATGCCGCACGCCGGCTGGATGAAGGCGTCTTCGATTTTAGCGTCGCGATGCATGACGAACCCGCCTCCTGGCACATTCGCGCGCCGCTGTTCGACCAAGTCTCGATCTGCATCTACGATGAAGCTCAGCTCGGGCTGAAGGCGCCGTTGAGCCTCAAGGATTTCGCCAATGTCGCGCATGTCACCGTCTCGTTTGAAGGCAACACCTCGACCGGTATCGACATGGCGCTGAACCGCACCGGCGATGTGAGACAGGTAGTGGCGACCGTCCCGCGCTTTTCCGCTCTGCCGATGGTGCTGAAGGCGATGCCCGCCATTGCCACCGTGCCGGAATCGATCGGTCGCTGCATGGCGCAGTTACATGGGCTGATGCTTTGCGAGCCGCCGCTTTCGCTGCCGACCGATCCCGTGACGATGCTTTATCGCCGAATCGACCAGACGGACGGCCGGGCGCGCTGGTTCCGTCGTCTGTTCATCGATGTAGCCAATAAGGCGCTCGAAGCTTCCGGCTGCTGCGTATCCATTCCGAGAGCCTCTGCCTGACGGTCAGTTATAGCTCGCCTTTGTGGAAATAAGCTTCGAGGCGATAGCCGTCGGGGTCGATGATGAAGGCGGCATAATAGAAGCGCCCGTAATCCGGCCGGATACCCGGTTCACCATTATCCGTGCCGCCAGATGCGACGGCCGCCGCGTGAAAGGCATCGACCGCAGCCTCATTCGGGGCGACGAAGCAGAAATGCAGCCCGGATCGCATGTCGGCAACAACAGGCTGTTCGACCTGCATCACCCAAAGGCCGACCCCTTCCGGGCCGTAGCCGATCGTGGTGTCGGAATTGGAGAGGCGCTCATATCCGAGCGGCGCCAGCGCCGCATCGTAGAAACGGCGGGCTCTTTCGAGGTCTTTTACGCCGATGGAAATGTGATCGAACATGGACTGCGAAACTCCCTATCTTCCGCTAATGACTGCTCACACCCAAGATGGCTCGACGCCAACATCTTTCAACCGCTGTTCTAAAGCATGTCGCGCAAAAGTGTGTGGGATAGGCAGTCCTACGACCGCTGCCGCCTGCGGCAAAGCCTGCGGCCGGACATTGCCGCATCCACCCAGGTCTGGTTTAAACAGCGCCCTCGGCGACGCTTTGCATCTGCTGCAGCTCCGTCACCTCATAGGTCCAGACTCGAAACGCCTTCAGCACATGCGGTCCGAAGGAATTGATGAGCGGTATGTCGGCGGCATCGCGCCCGCGTGCGACGATGATGCGACCGATCCGCGGTGTGTTGTTGCGCGGATCGAATGCATGCCATGCACCGTCAAGGAAGACCTCGATCCAGGCGCTGAAGTCCATCGGATCAACGACGGGAATGCCGATGTCGCCGAGATGGCCATTGATATATCGGGCAGGAATGTTGAGGCAACGGCACAACGCCACCGCGAGATGCGCAAAGTCGCGACAGACGCCGACGCGTTCGTGGAACGCCTCGAAGGCTGTCCGCGTCGATCGCGCCTGCATGTAGTCGAATTGGATATGGCCGTGAACGAAATCGCAGATCGCCTGAACGCGGCCCCAGCCGGGTGAGACGGTGCCGAACATATCCCACGCAATTTGACTGAGACGATCCGTTTCGCAATAGCGGCTGCCCATCAGGTAGACGAGGCAATCATCCGGCAACTCCGAAACCGGGAGTTCCCTGGCGCCTGGCAGCGACCTGTCCGGTTTGCCGTCGTCTTCGATCGTCGCATCGCCCCATATGGTCAGGTCGCCCGCTGGGGCAACCAGCCGAAGACAGCGGTTGCCGAAGAGGTCGCGATAAGTCGAAGTGGGAACATCGGGCGTGGTGAATACAGTTTCCGKAATTCTGATGTCGGCCGCACGATCCTCATGAACCGACAACAGGCATACCAATGCGGTCGGCTGCGGGCAGGTCAACGTCATTTCATAGCCATAACGGATCAACATGGAGCGTTCTCGCGCGTCCGGATCCGTCTAGCGGAAATCCGCCGCAGTTAGAGTATAGAAGGCGCGGCGGCGGTAGGAATAGGCTTTGTGCGCCACGTCCTGAATGGAGTTGCGCAGGGCGTCGAAGGAGGAAAGCCACCTCGTTTCCGAAGGCTCGGTTCTTTGCAATGAGGCATCGGATTTCGCCAGTGCGCCAACCTCGATGAAGAACAACACCTGGAACATGCCGTCATGGCCGACGAAGCGCACAGCATTTCTCACAGCATCGAAGCTTCGGCTTTGGTTCAGAAAAGCTAGCGCCATGGTTGGACCGGCGGGCTCTTACGAGCACTCCGAGCGGCGCCCGACAGCCTCAACCATTCCTTCCGGTATCCTATGTTGAGGAGATTGAAGGACATCATGTCCTTCCCGGCCTCAGAACGGCTCTTGCCGATCATGGCATGGTCGGCGTGCACGGGAACGCTTGCAGAAACACGATAGACGGTCCACGAACGGGCGGATTCGATCCGGCGGTCGTGTTCGATCTCCATGGAGTAGCGGCCGGGCGCTTCCCATGTGTGGACGGCAAAGGCATTCCGTCTTCGTTCGGCTTCGTCTCCATGGCTATTCACGATGTCAACCTTTCGTCATTCGGGCCGCGGCCTTGGCCAAACGTCCTCTCGATCAGTGTTGCGCCGCTGCCGGCGGGCGATAGGTTTACCAGTTCCAGGCTATCTTCCGTCGCGACCCGCTCATGACGTTCATCATCACTGCGGATGCGGTATTGCAGCACATTTCCTCTCAGAGGCAGCGTGGCGGTAATGCGGTATGTGTCGGGAAGCTTGGAGGGAACGACCAAGAACCCGTCCTTCACCCGGACAGTCTGCCCCACCTTGAAGATATGTGTCGCTGCCTCGCGCCGGACTGAGCGTCCATTGCGTTGCGGGATGCGCGTAGCGGTCATGACGGTTTGTGGTCCTTTTCGAGCACGGTTTCGAGATCTGACAGGTGGATAGGCATCATCTGCTGCGTCGAACTCTGCGCGGCGATCGCCGGCAGGTGGATGAAGGCACCGACCCGTCGCCAGGCAAGCCTGGAAACGCTTTCGATCAATTCCTCGTCATAATCGACGCGGTATTCTCCGGCTGGCTGCGCCCCGTCGAAACCGGGCAGGCGGAATGGGGATGAAAAGCGGACGACGGTTTGTGTGGTGCGACTTGTCACTGCTGAGGCCTCCGCAGGAATACACCGATGCGTTTCCTGTATCGTTGAGATCCGAACCGGACGAACTCGAGGCTGCCGGTACATCCGCGGTCAGCGCCAAGCTCATTCCGGATCGGAACAGGCGAACTCAACGCCGGAACGACGTCATGGATCGCTGTCGAGAATTCAGTGGTGATGGCGGGTCGTAGGTCTCTGACACCGCGAAGCCAAGTTGGCCAAATCGACGAGACCTATCATTGCGCCTCTATTGAGTTTAAATCAAGATAAATTCTGATTTATCTATAAAAAACGCCAAATTAACTCTTCGTTCAGGAAAATAAAATGAAGCGAGATGGCGTATAAAATTCTATTCATTTCCTGATTATTACAAAATATCCGGTCGGATTGATTTCCTGAATATCTCAAAAAAATTCCTCCGCGAATAATATTTCTTGGCACTCCTATCAATCGAGTGCCACGAGTGTTATTTATGAGTTGCAGCCGCCATACGCGCCGGCAGCAGAAAGACCTCTATGAAATTCCGTTCACTTCACGACCGCGTCGTCATTCGACGTGCGGAAGGCGATGTCAAATCCAAGGGCGGGATCATCATTCCAGACACCGCCAAGGAGAAGCCGCAGCAAGGCGAAGTGGTCGCAGTCGGCCCGGGTCTGCGCGACAAAAGCGGCAATCTGGTCCCGCTCGATGTCGAGGTCGGTGATCTCATTCTGTTTGGAAAATGGTCGGGGACAGAGGTCACGATCGATGGCGAAACCCTTCTGATCATGAAGGAGACCGACATCATGGGCATCGTCGAAAAGACCGAGGCGGCTGCCGACAAAGCCGCCTGAGAGTCGAATTTGTGACCGCATCTCAAGACTGAACTGGGAAGAAATATCATGTCTGCCAAGGAAATCAGATTCTCCAACGACGCGCGCGACCGCCTGCTGCGCGGCGTCGAATTGCTCAACAACGCCGTCAAGGTGACGCTTGGCCCGAAGGGTCGCAACGTCGTCATTGACAGGGCCTATGGCGCACCGCGCATTACCAAGGACGGCGTCAGCGTCGCCAAGGAGATCGAGCTCGCGGACAAGTTCGAGAACATGGGCGCGCAAATGGTGCGCGAGGTGGCTTCGAAGACCAATGATCTTGCCGGCGACGGCACGACGACGGCAACGGTGCTCGCCGCCTCCATCTTCCGCGAAGGCGCAAAGCTCGTCGCTGCCGGCATGAACCCTATGGATCTCCGGCGCGGCATCGATCTCGGCGTTACCGCCGTCGTCAAGGAAATCAAGGCGAGGGCGATGAAGGTCAAATCGTCAAGCGAGATCGCCCAGGTCGGCACCATTGCCGCCAATGGCGACGCCGCCATCGGCGAGATGATCGCCAAGGCGATGGACAAGGTCGGCAATGAGGGCGTCATAACAGTCGAAGAGGCGCGAACCGCCGAGACCGAACTCGACGTCGTCGAGGGTATGCAGTTCGACCGCGGCTATCTCTCACCCTATTTCGTCACCAATGCCGAGAAGATGCGCGTGGAACTGGAGGATCCCTATATCCTCGTTCACGAGAAGAAACTCGGCAGTCTGCAGGCGATGCTGCCGATCCTGGAAGCCGTCGTACAGACCGGCAAACCGCTGCTCCTCATCTCGGAGGACGTCGAAGGCGAGGCGCTGGCGACGCTTGTTGTCAACAAGCTGCGCGGCGGCCTGAAGGTCGCAGCCGTCAAGGCGCCGGGTTTCGGTGATCGCCGTAAGGCCATGCTGGAAGACATTGCCGTGCTCACATCAGGCCAGATGATTTCCGAGGATCTCGGCATCAAGCTCGACAACGTCACGCTCGATATGCTCGGCCACGCCAAGCGCGTGCTGATCGACAAGGAATCCACCACGATCATCGACGGCTCCGGCGAGAAAGCGGCCATCCAGGCACGTATCCAGCAGATCAAGGCGCAGATCGAGGAGACCACTTCCGATTACGATAAGGAAAAGCTGCAGGAACGCCTGGCGAAACTCGCCGGTGGCGTCGCGGTTATCCGCGTCGGCGGCGCGACCGAAACGGAAGTCAAGGAAAAGAAGGACCGCATCGACGATGCGCTGAACGCCACCCGTGCGGCGGTCGAAGAGGGCATCGTCCCCGGCGGCGGCGTGGCACTGTTGCGCGCCAAGTCGGCGCTCACGGGCCTGACCGGGGAGAACGCCGACGTGACGGCGGGCATCTCGATCGTGCTCAGGGCGCTCGAAGCCCCGATCCGGCAGATCGCCGACAATGCCGGGTTCGAGGGCTCCATCGTCGTTGGAAAACTCGCGGGCAGCAATAACCACAATCAGGGCTTCGACGCACAGACGGAGACCTATGTCGATATGATCGAGGCCGGCATCGTCGATCCCGCCAAGGTCGTGCGCACCGCTCTGCAGGACGCCGGCTCGATTGCGGCGCTTCTGATCACCGCCGAGGTGATGATCGCTGACATTCCCGCAAGAGACTCCGCCCCTGCAGCCGGAAATGGCGGCATGGGCGATATGGGATACTGAGAACAGCCTGAACCGTCCGGCGTGGCCGGACGGCGAACCCGAACAATAGACAGGGAGAATTCCAATGTCCGTTCAGAGCAGCAGCAAGACATCGATCACCCAGCGTTTCGACAGTTACCAGCCATCCAAGACGCTTCTCGTCTGGGCCTGCGTCGTCACGGCAATCGCCACGATGATTATCGGCTTCAGCTGGGGAGGTTGGGTAACAGGCGGCACGTCAAGCAAAGCGGCAGCCGCCGCCGGCGACGTTGCACGCGGAGAACTGGCGTCCGCCATTTGCGTCGAACGGTTCAATGCGGCGCCGGATGCGGGCGCTAAACTGATCGAGTTCAAGGCGATTACCGAAGGCTACAAGCAGCGTCAGTTCGTCGAGGCCGGCGGTTGGGCGACCATGCCTGGGCAGACCTCACCCGACAGCCGAAGTGTTCAGGCCTGCGCCACCGCGCTTGCCATCTGACACCATTTTTCAGAGCACTCCGATATCTGGGCGGAGCGCTCCCACTCTCAAAGCAGGAAATGACCAATGATCCGTTTTGTGAAAAAGAGCGACCCGCAGCCACCCGCAGACGACGCCGGCGACAACCGCTTCCAGAAAATCCGCGAGGCAGCTGCCGACGAGCATAAGAAAGCCGCCAACGACAGCACGCGTCGCCGCCCGCCGCAGGCAACGGAGGATGACGATCCGCTTATCTGAGAGGGTATGGAAAGGCGTCCTTGAACAGGTCTCCAGCGCAACCGTGTAAAGCCGGCATATGGCGCGATCTGAGGGCAGGGACGCACCAGGGCTCCTTGAAGACCTAGCGATAATCCAGCCAGATCCCGCCAGCGTCGGCGGAACGCACGCAGTTTTCCACCCAGCGTACCCCTTCCAGTCCGGCATCGACATCGGGAAAGACGAGGTCTTCGATCCCCGCAGGGGCGAGGCCGCGCTCTCTGTTGATGGCAAAGCCGAAGCGGCGATAGAGGTTCGCCCAGGCTTCGAAGAGACCTTCCGGGTGACCGCCGCCGATCCGGTCGTCGATCCTGGCTTGTGGATAGAGATAGCCCATGCCGCGCTCGAGGATGCGAGCCGGTTCGCCCTGGATCTCGTAGGAGAGCTGGTTCGGCCGCTCGTCCCACCATTCGATACTGGCCTTCGAGCCGACGATGCGGATCTTCTGGCCGTGCATGGAGCCGGCATTGACGGCGCTCGACCAGATGGTGGCGATCGCGCCATTATCATATTCCATCAGGGTCACCGCATTGTCTTCCAGCGGCGCGCGGCTTTTGACGAAGCTCTGGCGGGTGCAGAGCAGACGCCTGACCTTCAGGTGCGGCAGGATGACCTTGGCGATATAAAGCGGGTGGGTCCCGACATCGCCGAGGACATAGCTGGAACCTGCGAATTTCGGGTCGACGCGCCAGCGCGTCGAGGGGTTCTGCTCCTCCACCGCAGCGCTATGGAAGCCATGGGCGAATTGCAGGTTGACGATGCGGATCTCGCCGAGATCACCATTCCTGACCATGGCGCGTGCCTGCTCGATCATCTGGTGGCCGGCATAGCCGTAGGTCACGCCGACGATCCGGCCGCGCGCCCGGGAAAGCGTCTTCAGTTCTTCGGCCTCGGCGATCGTGAAGCAGAGCGGCTTTTCGCAGATCACATGCAGATCATGTTCGAGTGCCGCTTTGCAGATCGCGAAATGGGTGTTGTTGGGTGTCGCGATCGACACGGCCTCGATGCCGTCGGCGCGCCCGGCTTCGGCCGCAAACATAGTCGCATAGTCCCGGTAGCTCCTGGCTTCGTCGAGCCCCAGATCGAGGCCGAAGGCGCGGCCGCGTTCGGGATCGATATCGAAGGCACCCGCCATAAGGGTAAAGACGTCGTCGCGATGCGCTGCCGAGCGATGAATATAGCCGATCTGGCTGCCTTTGCCGCCGCCGACCATACCCCAGCGGATCGGTTTTTGCCTGTTATTCGTCATAGTTTTTTCCCTAGCAATTCCAGCAAAAGTGCGCAGCGGTTTTGCGTCCGGAATTGCGCAAAACAGAGATGGAGCGTTTCCGTGTTTCGAAGAAAACGGAAATGCTCTAGAACCCGACCGACCTGAGGTAATCGCGGCTTTGCTTCACATCTTCGAGGCTGCCGGCGACATTGAGCGGATCGCGCTCCTGCTCGACGGTGATGAAGCCGTGATAGCCGATCTCCTCGAGCGTCCGCTTGACGGCGGGATAATCGATGACCCCGCGGCCGATCGGGCACATGACGCCCTGTCCGCAGGCCTCGAAGAAGCGGATCCTTTCACCCAGCACACGGTCGAAGACGCCCTGGTCGATATCCTTGAAGTGGACGTAGTCCAGCCTGTCGGCATAGCGGCGAAGCATCTCGACCGGATCCATGCCGGCATAATAGCTATGGCCGGTGTCGAGGCAGAAGCCGGCGATCTCCTGCGGAATGTCACCTGCCACCCGCTCGATTTCATCGGCAAATTCGATATAGCCGCCCGCATGCGGGTGGATGACGGCGCGCACGCCGTATTTCCGCCGAGCGAGTTCGGCGATCGCCGTGATGTTGGCGACCATCCCGGCCCAGGCCTTGTCATCGAGACGCGGCGCACGATCGGAATGGCCGGCAGCATAGTCCCGTTCGTCGTGCCCCCAGTCCATGACCGTGAGATAGGGCGTCCTGAACCGCTGGCCCGCCACCTGTTCCGGCTGCGGCAGCCTGGTGATAACGGCGCAGATTTCGTCCGTCTGCCGCAGCAATGTCTCCCGATTTTCAGGAGAGACCAGATCGTCGAAGATCGTGCCGGCGACGATGAAGAGATTGCGCTCGGTGAGCGCCTTTGCGACGAGCGCATCATCGAGCGGCACGTAACCATAGGGCCCGAGTTCAAGGCCGCCATAGCCGGCTGCCGCCGCCTCGTGGAAGACGCGTTCCCAGGAGGGAAGGTTTGGATTGTTGACGTCATCAACGCCCCAGCAGCAGGGGGCTGTCGTAATCGTGATGGTCACGGTTTTATTCCTGAGTGGGTGCCGGGGCGGATGTTGGCGATCAGCCAAGTTTCCCGGGCCAGTATTTGTCGACATATTTTTGAATTTCGGAGCGCATGAAGCGCCCGGAATCGTCGGCGCGCTCCTCCCAGCCGAAGACGCAGGCGGTGATGATGCCGTCGAACCCGACTGCGGCGAGCGAGGAGAAGAAGACATCCCAATTGATCTCGCCCTGGTACATATCCATGTGCTGATGGATGGTGACCTTCGCGCCCGGTGGATTGATGATGTAGCGCAGCCCGGATGAGGCCTTGTGATTATAGGTATCGGCCACATGCACATGGGCGATCAGCGGGCCGGCATCGCGGATCATCCGCGCCATATCGTCACCGAAATAGAAGGTATGCGGCGCGCAGTAGAGGAATTTGACGTTCTTCGAGCCGATGGTCTTCAGCATGTCGATCGCCGGATGCAGCGTTTCGCACCAGTCTTCCGGATGCGGTTCCATGTTGAGCGTGACGCCCTCACGCTCGAACACCGGAACGAGCTCTTCTATCGAGCGCCACCAGGCAGCCTCGCTGTGCTCGTGGGTATGCATGCCGCCGCAGCAGCTGGCGCGGTGGCTGCGATCCGGCGACGGGCCGCGGCCGAATTCCGAGTTCATCGTATCGCAGCCCATTTCGGCGGCGATCGCGATCGCTTCTTTCCAGTAGCGCACCGCGGCCTGCCGCTCGTCCTCATGCGGGCTCGCCCAGCGATACATCGGCAGGATCGAGGCGAGCTGGACGCCGTGATCCTTCAGGGCCGCCTTGAATTCCGCGATGCGTTCCTTGTGTGCCCGCGGGCGCACCCACCAGGGCAGAAAATCGTCGCGCGGTGAAAGCTCGATATGCTCATAACCGAGCTCCGCCGCCTTGCGGCAGAGGTCGCGCAGGTTGAGGTGACGGTGCATATGCGGGTCAAGTGCGATCTTCATCTGGCTCCTCCGTCATCCCCGGCCGCTTCGCGCCGGCGGATGATCCTTGATCTCGTTCGTTTTGGACCGTCCGGTGCTCCTCCCGGATTGCTGGCACGATACTGCTGCGGCGCCCCGATACTCCAATGCTTCCTTGATCAAATTTGATCATTGACCCCAGAGCATGCCGATGCTCTGCTGTGTCAGCTTTGGGAGTGAGTGAGCCCTGATGAAGGTGACTTTGAAGGATGTCGCGAGGCAAGCCGGCGTTGGCACCGCGACCGTGGAGCGCGTCCTTAACCGCCGCGGCGGCGTGCGGCCGGAGACGGTGGAGAAAGTCTTCCTGGCGGCAAGACGGCTTGAGTACCGGCAAAGCCTGCCGGTCGCCCATCGCGGCCTGATCCGGATAGAGGTGATCCTGGTTCGCCCGGAGACCAGCTTCTATTCGCGTTTGAACCGGGCGTTCGAGCGCATCGCCGCCTCGCTTGACGACAGCATCACCGTTCACCGCACCTTCGTCCGCGAGAACGAGCCGGCGCAATTCGCCCGCTACATCGCCAACCCGATGGCACGCCGATCGGCGCTGATCGTGGTTGCGCCCGACCATGCCGATGTCGTCACCAGCGTGCGGAAGGCGGCCGGTCTCGGCATCCCCGTCGTTCAGATCATGACCCGTCCGGCCCCCGAACTGCCCTATGTCGGCATCGACAATTATGCTGCCGGACGCACCGCGGCTCACTACATGTCGGGCATGCTGGCGCAGCGCCCCGGTTCGTTCGTCGCTCTCTGCCACAGCGGCGCCTATGAGAACCATAAGGAGCGGATCCGCGGCTTCTCCAGCTATCTCTCGGAGAAGGGTTCAAACGAACATCGTTTCATCGAGGTCATGTTCGATCTCGATGATGAGCACAATGCCATGGAGCTGCTGCAAGCGGCCCTCCTGCGGGAGCCCGGCATCATCGGCGTCTATAGTGCCGGCGGCGACAACAAGGGTGTTGCCAGGGTGCTCGAGGCAAACAAGGCTAGGCGGCCGTTCTGGGTCGGCCACGAATTGACGGAGCAGACGCAGGACTACCTCCGCCACGGCATCATGTCGATCGTGCTCGACCAGGCGCCGGAGGTGCAGGCAAGGAGATCGATAGACCTTGCCCTGAACAGGCTGGGTCTCATCGAGGTGGAGGTCAGCGCCGAGCCGGTGCGCTTCCTGACGATCACATCGGAAAATCTCTGAGGCGGGATAAGGATGCCCGGACAATCCGCTCGACTGAGCGCTAGCGGCTTTCTCACGACGCTGGACGCAGCCTTACTGCAGCTGCGGCTTTCTGAGAAAGCTGTTGCGGTCGGCGGATTTGATGCGCAGCCAGGCTTCCCGGCCGTTCCTGAGAATCCGCATGGGGATTTCGGCGCCGGCCGGGCCGCTGCTCCAGAGCTTGCGGTAGAAATCGGCCAGGCCATCGACCTCTTCGTCGCGGATCTCCGATATGATATCGCCCTGACGCAGGCCCGCCTGGGCGGCCGGACCGCCTTCGGCCACGCTCATGACCACCACGCCGCCATTGCTCTCGGCAGAGAAGGCGCCGAGCCAAGGCCGCGGCGGCTTGTTGACCTGGCCGCGGTTCAAGAGATCGTCAAGGATCGGCGGCAAAAGGTCTATCGGCACGACCATGTTGATATCGGCAACCTCGTCGCCATCGCTCATCTGCAGGCGAAGCGAACCGATGCCGAGAAGCTTGCCGTCCGAACCGATCAGCGCCGCGCCGCCCCATGAGGGATGGGCCGGTGCCGTGAAAATCGCCTCGTCCAGCAGATATTCCCAATAGCCGGCGAATTCCTGCCGGGCGACGATATTTGCCTCGACGAATTCTCCGATCCCATCGGCAAGCACGACGGGATCGCCGGGCTTGGCTGTCGCCGCGTCGCCGAGATCTACCGCCGGGGCATTCAGGGCCCCGAGCGCCTGGACCAGGCCGAAGCCGCTTTCCTGATCATAGGCAAGCGCATGCGCGGGAACCACGCGCCCGTCATGGGTCGTCAGCCAGACCTCCTCGGCCTCGGTGATGAGATAACCGATGGTCAGCACCAGCCCGTTGTCGCGAATAACCACGCCGCTGCCTTCCCGGACAGTGCCCAGCGTCTCCGCCGTGAAGGCATCTTCCGGAATGGAGGAACGGACGGCCACGACTGACCGCAAAATCGGATCGATATTCATACTTTCATCCCGATGGGCGCCGGCGCGAAAGGCCGAAATCCGGCGCACTCCACTCTGAATAAGTAAGAAGATGGATGGGCGGAGGCAAGGCTGTGGCGGAGGGAATTTCCGCCACCGCATTTGATGATGCGCTGGAAACGTGGAAAGATCCAAGCGGCTATCGGCGTGGGGAATCGCCAATTCCGTAGGGGAATGCGCAACGCATTCAATCCGCGATCAAATCGGTTGGAATCTGCGATTTTCGTAATATCTCACACGGCGCAACGCTGCGTCATTCCGTCGACCATCCTCTTCAAACTTGTGTGTATGATATTTTTTGATGACAGTGGCACTGCGCAACAATATACGGTCAATCCTATCAGGAATCAGACTGACACGGATCACGACATGAAAGACTGGCATCCCGATCTCAGCCGCAGCAGCAGCCCCCGTTATATGGCGATCGCCGATGTGATCGAAATGGATCTGCGCAGCGGGCACCTGGTGGTTGGGGACCGGCTGCCGCCGCAACGTGAACTCGCCAAGCGGCTGAATGTCGATTTCACGACGGTAGCCAGAGGTTATGTCGAGGCGCAGAAGCGCGGGCTTGTGGATTCGCATGTCGGCCGCGGCACCTTCGTCACCGGTGGTGCGGACAAGGAGCGCCAGGGCTTCGCACCCGACGCCGCGCCCGATCCCCGCCGCGCCTCCGTCGTCGATTTCTCGATGAACATGCCGCCGGAACCGGATGATCCGGAACTGATCGCCCGCATGCGCGAGGGCATGTCGGCAGTGGTGGCGAGCCTCATTCCGCTGCTGCGCTACCAGGGTTTCGGCGGCTCCAGCATGGACAAGGAGGCTGCAGCCTCCTGGCTCAGCCGTCGCGGGCTGGTGCCCTCGCAGGAGCGGATCTTCGTCACACCAGGCGCCCATCCGGCCCTGCTGGCGATCTTTGGCCTGCTGGCAAAACCGGGCGAGACCGTGCTTTCGGAAGTCATCACCTATCCCGGTATGCGCTCGATCGCCGCCCAGCTGCGGCTCAATCTGACCGGCCTGCCGATGGACGAGGACGGTATCTTGCCGGACGCCTTTGCAGACGCCTGTGAGAGATTGAAACCGAAAGCGCTCTATCTCAATCCGACGCTGCAGAACCCGACGACGCTGACCATCCCGGCCAGGCGCCGCGAGGAGATTTGCGCCGTTGCCCGCAAATATCACGTGCCGATCGTCGAAGATGATGCCTACGGCTTTATTCCACAGCAAGGCCCGGCGCCGCTCGCCGCCATGGCGCCCGATCTGACCTGGCATATCGGCGGGCTGGCGAAATGCATCGGCGCGGGTCTGCGCCTTGCCTATGTCGTGGCGCCGGACAGCAAGGCTGTGTGGCCCTTCGTCAGCGCCATGCGCGCCAACAATGTCATGGCCTCGCCATTGACCGTGGCGCTCGCCACCCGCTGGATCGAGGACGGCACCGCCGATACGATCCTGCGTTTCATCCGTGCTGAGGCGGCCGCCCGCCAGCAAATGGTTGCTGCCATCCTGCCGGCCGGCAGCTACCGCGCCGATCCGATCAGCTTCAACATCTGGCTGCCGCTCTCCAACGGCTGGACCCGCTCCACCTTCGGCAGCCATACTCGTTCTTCCGGCATCGGCGTCGTCGCAAGCGATGCCTTCACGGTCGAGGGCGTTGCACCCGAGGCCGTACGCGTCTGCCTTGGCGGACCGATCACCCGAGAGAAACTGCAGGGCGCACTGGAATTCATGGCCCATGCGCTGGAAGGCCCACCGGAAATGGCGGGGTCGTTCTTCTGACGCAGAATTCCGCCACGGGCTGGCACTGACGAAATCCGGAAGCAGTCGGGAATCAGATCGGCCGCACCCTAAGCTGTCCGGGGATGGCGAAGCATATCCGTCACGTTCACGTTTGAACTGCCCAGGCTGCCAAGCCTGGCTGCAGCCCCAAATGCTGCTTCAGAAATCTGCAGTCAGCTTTGCTGCCGGCCTGCGCTGGGAGTTCTGCGGCATTCTGGCGAATTGACTGGTAATTTCTTTCCAATGTAATTATATTGCATGCATTCATTCAAGATATTGAGTGCATCAATGTCCGCGGCACAGGAAAGCGAGATCGTCATGGATACGGAATATCCCCCACTTCCTCCGATACAGACCGGTATCAGGGGGCGCTGCCCGCGCTGCGGCCAGGGTCATATGTTCAAGGGCTTCCTGACACTGCAGCCGGAATGCGAGGTCTGCGGCCTCGACTATTCCTTCGCCGATCCTGCCGACGGTCCGGCCTTCTTCGTCATCTGCTTCGCCTGCATACCAAGCGTGCTGCTCGGCGTCTGGCTAGAGGTGGCCTTTTCGGCGCCGATCTGGGTGCAGCTTCTGGTCACCGGGCCCTTCATGCTCGCCACCTGCATTCCGCCGCTGCGGCCGCTGAAGGGCTGGCTGGTCGCCAGCCAGTATTTCTACAAGGCGGAAGAGGGCAAGCTCGCCTAAAGCATGTCGCGCAAACCTGTGCAGCGGTCTTGCGATAACGACATGCGTAAAAACAAAGACCTAAAGCATGTCGCGCAAAACTGTGCAGCGGTTTTGCGATAACGATATGCGTCAAAACAAAGACCAAAAGCCCGAGGGGCGAATCTGAAAGATCGCGACGCGCTTTAGGGCCTGTTGAGCGTCCCGCGCAGGCGCGGCGTTGCGAAATCGAGCAGCGCCCGCAGCTTCAGCGGCACCAGTCCCTGCGCGGGATAGACGAGATGCACCGGCGCCGGCGGTGGTTCAAAATCGGCAAGCAGCGGCACCAGCAGGTCGGCGCTCTCGGCGTGTGCGGCCTGGTAGGAGAGCACGCGGGTGATGCCGAGGCCGGCAACAGCTGCGTCTACCGCCGCCTCGGCGGTGTTGACGGCAAGCCGCGAGCGGATCGGTACTGAGAGATCGCGTTTCCCCTCGGTGAATGTCCAGCTGAGCATCGAGGCCATGCCCTCGAAGGTGACGCAGTCATGCGCGGCGAGATCGCCTGGATGCCGAGGGAGGGCGTGCCGCTTGAGATAATCGGGGCTGGCATAGACCGTGCGGCGGATCGCGCCGAGCCTTGTGGCGATCAGGTTGCTGTCCGGCAGGTTGCCGATCCTAAGCGCCATGTCGATATGATCCTCGACGAGGTTCGACAGTCGGTCGCCAAGCATCAGCCGCAGATTGATATCGGGATAGGCTTTCAAGAAATCCACCACGACAGGCAAGACATGCAGCCGACCAAAGACGATCGGCGCGGTCATCGTCAGTTCGCCCTTTGGCGCGCTATATTCGCCGGCCGCCGTCCGTTCTGCCTCTTCCACCCGATCGAGAATTTCCCGCGCCGCCTCGACATAGGAGCGGCCGGCCTCCGTCAGCGTGATCTTCCGGTTGCTCCGTTGCAGCAGCTGGGCGTTGAGGTGTGCTTCCAGTTCCGAAACCTTGCGGCTGACGGTTGCGAGCGGGGATCGCAGATGTCGTGAGGCGGCCGAGAGGCTGCCCTGTTCGACAACGGCAAGGAGCACGGTCATGGCGTCGAGGCGGTCCATTCTATCCTTCCATGAATTGGTAACATGCCTTCCAGATTAGCATTCTACTGCAGTCAGGTGGAAGGCAGTAAATTACACCGCAGATGGTTCAAAGCGGCCATCGCCAACCGCGTCCCGTCGATCGAAAGACCAGAGGAACCATCATGAAACTCTACCATCACCCGCTCTCCGGTCATGCACACCGGGCTCATCTGTTCCTGTCGCTGCTTGGCGTGCCCTATGAACTGGTCGAGGTCGACCTGGCAGCCGGCGCTCACAAGGCGCCGGACTTTCTGAAGCTCAATCCCTTTGGCCAGGTGCCGGTCCTCGACGACAATGGGGTCGTCATCGCCGATTCCTCCGCCATCCTCGTCTATCTCGCGCGCAAATACGGCCGCACCGACTGGCTGCCGGAAGAAGCGGTGGCAGCGGCCCGGATACAGAAGTGGCTCTCGGTTGCTGCGGGCGAGATCGCCTACGGTCCATGTGCTGCTCGCCTGGTTACCGTCTTCGGCGCCGATTTTCGCACCGACGAGGTGATCGCCCGGGCGCACCGCATTCTCGCACTGGTCGAGGCGGAACTGGACGCTCGCCGCTTTCTGCTCGGCGACAATGCGACGATCGCCGATGTTGCACTCTACAGCTACATCGCCAATGCGCCGGAGGGCAATGTCGACACCTCGGCCTATCAGGCGGTGCGCGCCTGGCTTGCGCGTATCGAGGCGCTGCCGGGCTTCGTCGGTTTTCGCAGGACGAAAATCGGCCTTGCCGCATGAGAAGCCGCCGGGACGGACTACCGTCCCGCTTTCCCCAACGATACCTGCAAGGAGATCGAGATGCTGGAGCAGACAGAACAGGACGCGCCGTCACCCTGGCATGAGGGTGAACTCGCCATCCAGCGCAGCGTCGGTGTCGTCGAACGCATGGACGGGCCGGGACGGAATTTCGTCCGCAAGGCCATGCCGGAACAGCACCGCGCCTTTTTTCCGATGCTGCCTTTCGTCGTGCTCGGCGCCGTCGATGCCAAGGGTGATGTCTGGGCAACGATAAGGGCTGAGCGACCGGGCTTCATGGCCTCGCCTGAGCCGGAGGTCCTTGAGGTCGGCCTGCCGCGCGACCCGGCCGATCCTGCCGATGCCGGCATGGACGATGGCGACGCGATCGCCATGCTTGGCATACAGCTCGAGACCCGGCGGCGTAACCGCCTGAACGGCGTGATCCGCAGGACGGACGCTAAAGGTTTTGACGTTCGCGTCGGCCAGAGCTTCGGCAATTGCCCGCAATATATCCAGCCTCGCTCTGCCGCCTTTGTCCGCGATCCCGATATGCCGACGGCGACGCAGCCGCTTCATTCCGGTCAACTCGACGATCGGGCGCTGGGGATGGTCGAGGGCGCCGATACGTTTTTCGTCGCCTCCTATGTCGACCGCGCCAATGGCGAGCGGCAGGTGGACGTGTCTCATCGCGGCGGCAATGCCGGCTTCGTGCGTGTCGGCGCCGACAGCGTGCTGACCATTCCCGATTTTGCCGGCAATCGGTTCTTCAACACGCTTGGCAATATCCTCGTCAATTCGAAGGCAGGGTTGGTCTTCGTCGATTTCGAAACCGGCGATATGCTGCAGATGACGGGAAATGCCGAAGTGCTGCTGGATTCCCCCGATATCGCCACCTTTCAGGGAGCAGAACGGCTATGGCGTTTCACGCCGGAAGAGATCGTGCTTCGCCCGGATGCTCTGCCGCTGCGGTGGCGGAAGGAGAGCGTGGATCTGCTGCGCCGTTCCCGCGGGTGAGGGTGCCCCTTGGCTGCCTCTCGATCCCGGGCGAACATCGCTTCGAAGCGGATTGCCAATAATTGTACCAATCAGTACAGTGATAACCGTTCAGTACAGGAGTGATCATGTCCAGCCTTGTCCCGCCCTTCACCCTTGAAACCGCCACCCAGAAAGTCCGCCTTGCCGAGGATGGCTGGAACAGCCGCGATCCCGAGCGCGTCTCTCTCGTCTATACGCCGGACAGCCGCTGGCGGAATCGCGCCGAATTCGTCAACGGCCGCGCCGAAATCGTCGCTTTCCTCACCCGCAAATGGGCCAAGGAGCTGGATTACCGGTTGATCAAGGAGATCTGGGCCTTCACCGACAATCGCATCGCCGTGCGCTTCGCCTATGAATGGCATGATGACAGCGGCAACTGGTTCCGCTCCTATGGCAACGAGAACTGGGAGTTCGACGCCGCCGGCTTGATGCAGCGCCGCTTCGCCTGCATCAACGACCTGCCGATCCGGGAATCGGAGCGCAAGTACCACTGGCCGCTCGGCCGGCGGCCGGACGACCATCCCGGTCTGACCGAACTCGGTCTCTGATCAAGCCAAGGGAAGTTCGCGGGTGAAAACCGTCTACGAACGCGCCGACATCGTCCCGCTGCTCGCCGAAATCTTCCGCGAGCTCGGCTATGAAGGCACGTCGCTCAGCCGCATCACCGAACGCACCGGCATCGGCAAGGGCAGCCTCTACCACTTCTTTCCCGGCGGTAAGGAGGAGATGGCAAGATCGGTGCTCGCCGATGTCGATGCATGGTTCGAACATGCGATCTATCAGCCGTTGAGAAATGGGGATGCCCGTGAGGCGATCGCGGCGATGTGGACGAATATAAACGACTACTTCCGCTCCGGCCGCCGCATCTGCCTGGTCGGTGCCTTTGCGCTTGACGAGACCCGCGAGCGGTTTTCGGCAGCGATCGGCGACTATTTCAGCCGCTGGATCGAAGCCTTGCGTTCGGCGCTGATGCGGGCAGGCTGTACTGAGGAGCAGGCGCAAATGCTCGCCGAGGAGAGCGTCTCCGGTATTCAGGGAGCGCTGGTTCTGTCGCGTGCGCTGGACGATAAGATGGTTTTCACCCGATCGTTGGACACGCTGGCAAAACGGCTCGATGCTGTGATGCGATGAGGGGGCAAACCGCTGGGACGTCTACTGCCCTGTGAAAATTCACCCGGCCACGATCGACTGGCCGGGGCATTGATCGGGCGCTGGGCGGCGCTCGAGCTTACATTGGTACCGCTTTGCGTATATTTCAGCGTTGTTGTTGAGGCTGCTGGGCCGGGCGCGTATTTTCCCGTTCAGGGCGAATCTGGCGCCATTCGTTTTCCATCTGGTCGACGACATGCTGGGGAATGGTGGTTTGGGTATTGGCCGGCGTCTGCATCGGAAGTCTCCTCTGTTCGTAGTAAGGCTTCGGGGCAGTGAGATGCATTGCACAAGACAAAAGGCGTGTAAATCAGTGGTTTAAACACTTTAAACGATTAAATCGAATTTAATCGATTAAGACGGTCTTAACCATGATATTCGAGGGAAGCGCGGAATGGTTGTCCACATGGACCGGACATTCTTTTTCGATACGGTACGGCACCAGCTCTTCAAAGGAAACCTGACTCAGCCTCAGGTAGTGGGCATCACGGCGATTCTCGACGCCTGGGAAGAGCGGTTTGCTGGGGCCGACCGGCGGTGGCTCGCCTATATCCTCGCAACCGCTTACCATGAGACCGCCTATACGATGCAGCCGGTGCGGGAGACGCTGGCGGAAAGCGATGCGCGCGCGGTCGAGATCCTGGAGACGGCCTTCGCGGCAGGCAGGCTCTCCTGGGTGAAGACACCCTACTGGCGGCCGGACGAGGATGGCTGCAGCTGGCTCGGCCGCGGCCTGGTGCAGCTCACCCATAAGCGGAACTATGAGGCGATGAGCGTGCTGACCGGGATCGACCTCGTTGCCGATCCCGACCGCGCGATGGAGATGGATGCGGCGGTGACGATCCTGATCGAAGGTATGCTGCAGGGCAGTTTTACCGGCCACAAGCTCGCCGATCATCTGAACGCGACGACCGCGGACTGGGTGAATGCCCGCCGCATCGTCAATGGCACCGACCGGGCGGAAAAGCTGGCAAGCTATGCCATGGCCTTCGATGCGGCGATACGTCCCGATGCTGCGCATCGCATGCGCGCGCGGTTGAAGGCCTGGGGCTCGCGTGTTATCGCCCGGCTGAGACTCTGAAATCTGACAGGAGCTTCCGCGTGATCCGCCATATCGTCTTTTTCACCGTGCAGGAGGAACATCTGCAGGAGGTGAGGGCCGGGCTTTCTATACTGACCGGCATTCCGCATGCGCGGCTGCTGGAAATCGGCACCAATGTGAAGACCGATCAGCTGGGCACCGAGATCGATCTTGTAGTCTATGGCGAATTCGACGATGAAGCGGCCCTTGCCGCCTATAAGGCGCATCCCGATTATCAGCTCTCGATCGACCGCGTGCGGCCGCTCCGCGAAAAGCGCATCGCCGCCGACTACGACAGTCGCACGGCGGTGACGCGGCCGCTCTGACGCCTGCAGGCATCCGGCTGCCGAGCCGCATTCCGTTTAAATTTCAAATGGATGAATGATTGTCCGGATTCGGTTCGTCGCGAAGCTGACTCAACTTCTGAGCCACCGGATTCAACTTTCGAAAAAGCGGCGGCGAACGATTCAAAAGACTCGGGAAAAGCGGGCGTCCGTTCGTCATCAACTCGCCCCAATGGCCGCGATGTGTGGACGGAAAGTGTTCTCGTCTCTGCGCGGATGATAATCAAGACAGATTAAGAATGGCTGACTTTAGGGTGCAGGCCGTCACGGAGCGACCGGGCTCGGCTGCGATGCATGGGCGCCGCGCACCAGCGCCATCAGCATCAGCACGAAGGCCAGCGACAAGGCCGCGAGAGCGGCGCAGGCGGCGAGCGCCGGGCCGGTGCCGGCGCGGTCGAGGATGGCGGTGAAGATGACCGGGGCGATGGCGTTGGCGAGATTTTGCGGCAGCGACAGCCTGGCCGATTGCAGTCCGAATTCGCGCGGTGAGAACAGCGCCAGCGGCAGCAGCGCGCGGGCGACAGTCATGACGCCGGCGCCAAAGCCGTAGAGCAGGATGAAGGTGACGAGCAGCGGTGTCGACGGGCTGGCGACCAGCATTATCAGGAAACTGATCATCATCAGGCTGATGCCCATGGCTGCGCTGAGCATGGGGTTACCGCGCCGGCCAAGCAGCATGTCGAGGAAACGTGCCGAGATGCCAAGGACGCCGCGTGCCGAGCCGAGCTGCAGCGCTAGGGCTGGCGAGGCGCCGGACTGGCGGAAGATTTCGAGCAGCGATGGGGAGATGCCGAAGGTGATGAAGGTCGAGATCGTCGTCGCCGCGGCAATCAGCAGGAAGACTTTGCGTTGCTCGGCCTTCGACAGCGGCACCGGGGCGATTTCGGCCGCGCTGCCTTCGATATGCGTTGCGAGCGGCTTCGGCAGGGCGAAGAGATGCAGCGGCAGGCAGACGAGGAATTGCAGCGCCGCGCAGACCAGGAAGGTCAGGCGCCAGCCGACCGCCTCGTTGAGCAGGCTGAGGATTGGCCAGAAGATGGCGCTCGAAAGTCCGGTGAACAGCATCAGGATGGCGATGACGCGTTTGCCGTTCGCCCCTTCGCGCTCGACGACGGCGGTGTAGGCCGGTGCCGAGAGGCCAAATGCGCCGCCGATGCCGAGGATGACCCAGGCGCTGGCATAGAGCACGATGCCGTTTGCGGCGGCAAGCACAAGCAGGCCAAGCGCAAAGGTCAGCGAGGCGGCCGAAAGTACCCGAGCAGCACCATAGCGGCCGAGCCAGCGGCCGGTCGCCGGACCGACAATGGCGCTGACCACCATCATGATCGTCAGGCCGGCAAATACCACCTCGTTCGGCAGGCCGAGATCCGGCGCCACGACGCGGCCCATGACCCCGAGCATGTCGAAAGTCGTGCCCCAGCCGATCAGCTGGGTAACGGCAAGGACGGTGACCGTCTGCGCCGAGCGGAAGCGGGAGGATTTTGGCATAGGTGCTGAAACGGTCTGAAATGCGGGGGCAGCAAGGACATAACAGTTTCAACCGGCCCGTGAAAGCTGCGGTCGGCAGGAATCGGAACGGCGCGGCCGATTCGCAAATGACGGCTGTGGAGTCGGTCCCGTCAACTCACCGCCTTTACGGGGCTGACGAAGAATGCGTGGATCCCAAGGCTGGAGGCTATCGTTCTTGGACGCAACGGCGCCGCCGGACCTTGCCGCGGCGGCGATTTCCAGGCGCTGAAACAGGCTGTCCCGACGAGTCGAGAACAGTTCTAAACACCCTGCATTACAGCGCATTCATTTGCCATTCAGGTCGCGTGAGTACATATTCGAGGCAAGTTGGCATTACCTTGAAAGCATAACACATGGCCTTTCCTCTGAGCGTCGCAGCATTGGCCGCCGGACTGGTGGTATCGGCGCCCTCACCGGACGCCACGGGCAGTTTTGTCCTGCGTGTGGGAGGCGATTGCAGCGCCGCCGCAGCCCAGGTCGTCGAGCAGACGGGCGGCCAGCTGCTGTCCGTGCAACCGGTGGGCGATACCTGCATCATCACCGTTCTTGTGCAGGGCAACGGCCAGCGCCCACGCAAAGTGACGGTAAAGGTTCCGATGTAAGCGGAATCGGCTTATTCAGGACATTGATCGATTTGAAGCGGACGAAGGCGGACCGATGCGCATCCTGGTAGTCGAAGACGACGTTAATCTGAACCGGCAGCTGGCCGACACGCTGAAGGAGGCGGGATATGTCGTCGACCAGGCGTTCGACGGCGAGGAAGGCCATTTCCTCGGCGACACCGAACCCTATGACGCCATCATCCTCGATATCGGCCTGCCGGAGATGGACGGGGTCACCGTTCTTGAAAAATGGCGCGGCGCCGGCCGCGGCGTCCCGGTGCTGATTCTCACGGCGCGCGACCGATGGAGCGACAAGGTCGCCGGCATCGATGCCGGTGCCGACGACTACGTCACCAAGCCCTTCCATGTCGAGGAAGTGCTGGCGCGCATTCGGGCGCTGATCCGGCGTGCAGCCGGGCATTCCTCATCTGAGATCATCTGCGGGCCGGTGCGGCTCGATACCAAGTCCTCGAAGGCGACGGTCAACGGCACGACGCTGAAGCTGACCTCGCACGAATATCGCCTGCTCGCCTATCTCATGCATCACATGGGTGAGGTCGTCTCGCGCACGGAACTGGTCGAGCATATGTACGACCAGGATTTCGACCGTGATTCCAATACGATCGAAGTCTTCGTCGGCCGCCTGCGCAAGAAAATGGGCGTCGACCTGATCGAAACGGTGCGCGGTCTCGGTTACCGCATCCAAGCGCCGAAACATGCGAATTAAGTCGCTCACCGCACGTGTTTTGTTGCTGACCACGGTCTGGTCGACAGTGGCGCTGGTGGTGATCGGTCTGTTGATCTCCACCCTCTACCGCAAGAGCGCCGAACGCGGTTTCCAGGATCTGTTGCGGGCGCAGCTCTATAACGTCATCAATTCGGTGACGATCGGCGATCAGGGCGCACTCAGCGGCAGCCCGCAGCTCGGCGACCTGCGTTTTGCCCAGCCGAAGACCGGCTGGTATTGGGTGGTGGAGCCGCTCGGCACCTATACGACCGCTCCGCTGGTCTCGCCTTCGCTCGGCTCGGCGCTCATTCCGGTTCCCTCGGTCGTCGAGGCGCCCTTCGACAAGAATTACGAACGCTACTATCAGGTGACGGACGCCTCCGGGAACCGCGTGCAGGTGGCCGAGACCGAAGTGGTGCTCGATACTGACGGGCGTGCAGCGCGCGTCCGCGTCACCGGCAATGTCGATGTCGTCGAGGATGACGTGCGCACCTTTTCCCACAGCCTCTATCTGGCGCTCGCCGGTTTCGGCGTCGGCAGCCTGATCGTCAACGCGCTGGCGATTCTCTACGGCCTGAAGCCGCTCGACAAGGCGCGTGCCGCGTTGGAGCGCATCCGCGCCGGCGAGAGCGAGCAGCTGAAGGGCGACTTCCCGCGCGAAATCCTGCCGCTCGCCAACGAGGTGAATGCGCTGATCGACAGCAACCGCCGCATCGTCGAGCGCGCCCGCATGCAGGTCGGCAATCTCGCTCATTCGCTGAAGACGCCGATTGCCGTGCTCCTCAACGAGGCGCGGGTCCTGGAGAAATCCCATGGTGAGCTGGTGCGCAGCCAGGCGGAAGCGATGCAGGGGCAGGTGCAGTCCTATCTCAATCGGGCGCGCATCGCCGCGCAGCGCGAATCCGTGCTCGCCCGCACCGATGCAGAGCCGGCGCTGGAGCGGCTGGTGCGCGTCATGCGCCGTCTGAACGTCGATACCGAATTCGATCTCGTCGTCTCGCCGCCGCATCTGGCCGTTGCCATGGAGCAGCAGGATCTCGAGGAGACTGTCGGCAATCTCCTGGAAAATGCGGCGCGTTTTGCCAAGAGCAGGGTGCGGCTTTCGGCCGTCGAGGCCGGCGAGGATGTGAAAGGGGTGGAGGCGAGCGCGCGCCGCCATTGGGTGGAGCTCGCCGTCGAGGATGATGGGCCTGGCCTGGAGCCGGACCAGATCCGCGAGGCGCTGAAGCGCGGCCGCAGGCTCGACGAAAGCAAGCCCGGAACCGGGCTCGGCCTTTCGATCGTCACCGAGATTTCCAACGAATACCAGGGACGGCTCGAGCTTTCCCGCGGTGAATGGGGCGGGCTGAAGGCGAAGCTTATCCTGCCTGGCGTCACAAAGGATGTTGCATGAGCAACTGCTTGATGTCACAAAGATACTGGCAAATGTATAGCATGCTTTGCCTTAATGCTGACACGGGGACGCTGCACTTCGATCGGCTGAAATTGACCCCTGATCGTGGTTCGACGCAATGATTTTACGCTCGCAAGGCATGATCGCTTCCGCTCTTCTCGTCGCCGTCGCGCTATCCGGCTGCACGACGACGAAGAGTGCCGCTTCGCGCGGGATTTTTTCGAGCAAACCCTCGGCATCGGCCGCCTTCATCACCGCGCTGCAGGGCGGCATTGTCGGCCGCAGCGGCGTGAGCTTGACCGACAGCGACAAGCAGCGGGCGCTCGAGGCGGAATATCGGGCGCTGGAAGGGGCCGCCGTCGGCCAGCCGGTGCTCTGGACCGGCAAGGACGTCACCGGCAAGGTCGTCGCGGCGGCACCCTATCAGGTCGGCTCGCAGAACTGCCGGCAATATACCCACACGCTGACCGTCGACGGCAAGGACACGGTGGCGCGCGGCGCTGCCTGCCGCAACGACGACGGCAGCTGGTCGCCGCTCTGAATTGCGGCCAATAGAGCGCCGCGCGTCCCGACAGGACGCGCTAAGGACGCTCTATCACTTTAAATGGCGCATAATCTTTTCCGAAAATCGATTCCGATTCTCGGGGTTATGCGCTAGCCTCAAATCTTCGTCATTCTGGCTTTGGCAGTTGGAATGAAGGCGCTCTTCACGTATTTGGGCGACATGCTGTTCTGGATTCTCGTTGCCGCTTTGACGGCAGCCCTCGCCGTCATCCTGCTCTACCCCCTTCTGCGCGGAGCGAAGGCGGCGGATAATATCCGTGCGGGCGAGGCGGCTGTCTATCGCGACCAGTTGCGCGAACTCGACCGCGATCTCGATGGCGGGCTGATCACCCCGGAGGAGGCTGATTACGCCAGGGCGGAAATCGGCCGGCGGCTGATCGCGGTCTCTGCCGAAGAGCCGGCCGAGATGCCGAAACCCGCGCGGCATCACCGTTTCACCGAGGCCTTCGTCCTCCTGGTCCTGCCGGTTCTCGGGCTCTGTCTTTATTTGACGACGGGCAGGCCGGACCTGCCCTCGCAGCCGCTGGAAGCGCGGCTGGAAAACCCTGGCAACGACGTGGCGGTGCTGATCACCAAGGCGGAACGGCACCTGGCTGAGAAACCTGATGACGGCAAGGGCTGGGATGTGCTGGCGCCGATCTATTTCCGCACGATGCGCGTCAACGATGCGCAAGTGGCCTACCGCAATGCCATCCGGCTTCTCGGCCCGAGCCCGGTCCGGCTCGATGGCCTTGCCGAGGCGCTGATGGTGGTCTCCGACGGCGTGGTGACCGAGGAGGCACGGCAAGTGCTGGAACAATCGCTGACGCTGCAGCCTGACAATCCGCGTGCCCGCTTCTACATCGCCCTCAGCATGGAGCAGGCGGGACGGCCCGATGAGGCGCGCCAGGCCTTCGAGGCGCTGGCGAAACAATCGCCATCAGATGCGCCGTGGCTGCCGCTGGTCAACCAGCATATCGCCACGAACGGCGGCGCGCCGGCAGGCGCCAATCCGGCTACACCAGGCGCCAATCCGTCGGCCCCGGGCAATCCCACGCAGGAAGATGTGGCGGCGGCCGAGAACATGAGCGCCGGCGACCGGCAGCAGATGATCCGCGGCATGGTCGAGAGCCTCGACGCCAAGCTCAGCGAGGATCCGAACAATTTCGAGGGATGGGTGCGGCTCGTCCGCTCTTACGCCGTATTGAACGACAAGGATCGCGCCGCCGGCGCCCTGAAGCGCGGACTTGCGGCCTTTCCGCCGCCTGGCGAAGAGGGCAGGCAATTGCTGGCGCTTGCCAGGGAACTCGGCATAGCCACGGAGGGAGCGACGCAATGACGCGCAAGCAGAAGCGCCTGGCGGTGATTGCGGGCGGCATGGGCTTCATCCTCACCGCCGTGCTGCTGGTGATGTTCGCCTTCAGCCAGTCGGTCGCCTATTTCTACATGCCGGCCGATCTCGCCAAGACGCCGGTGGCGCCGGAAACCCGCATCCGGCTCGGCGGTCTGGTCGGCGAGGGCAGTGTCGTGCGCGGCACCGGTTCGACGGTGGAATTTGCGGTCACCGACGGCAGCACCAATGCCGTGAAGGTCAAATATACCGGCATCCTTCCCGATCTCTTCCGCGAGGGCCAGGGCGTCGTCACCGAAGGCATGTTTGCCGCTGGAACGAACGTCTTCGTCGCCGACACCGTGCTTGCCAAGCATGACGAGACCTATATGCCAAAGGACGTCGCCGACAGGCTCAAATCCCAGGGGTTGTGGAAGGAAGGTCAAGGCCAGGAAGCTCAGGGGAAGCAAGCTCAGGGACAGGAAGTGAAGGCGACGCCATGATCATCGAGATCGGCCATTACGCGCTGGTGCTGGCGCTGGCAACGGCGCTCATCCTCTCCATCGTCCCGGTGATCGGAGCCCGTCGTCACGACCGGGCGATGATGGATGTGGCGACGATCGGCTCGCTGGCGATGTTCTCGCTGGTGGCCTTCTCCTTCGGCGTGCTGACCTATGCCCATGTCGTCTCGGATTTCTCGGTCGAGAACGTCTGGGAGAATTCGCATTCTCTGGTGCCGCTGCTCTACAAATATTCCGGCGTCTGGGGCAATCACGAAGGGTCGATGATGCTCTGGCTGTTGATCCTGACGCTGTTCAGCGCTCTGGTCGCCGTCTTCGGCCGCAATCTGCCGGAGACGCTGAAAGCCAATGTACTTTCCGTGCAGGCCTGGATATCGGTCGCCTTCACGCTGTTCATTCTGTTGACCTCCAATCCCTTCCTCCGGCTCGATCCGGCGCCGGCCGAGGGCCGCGATCTCAACCCGGTCCTTCAGGATGTCGGTCTGGCGATCCACCCGCCGCTGCTCTATCTCGGCTATGTCGGCTTCTCCGTCTGTTTCTCCTTTGCGGTCGCGGCCCTGCTGGAAGGGCGGATCGACGCCGCCTGGGCCCGCTGGGTGCGGCCCTGGACGCTTGCCGCCTGGACCTTTCTGACGCTTGGCATCGCCATGGGCTCTTACTGGGCCTATTACGAGCTCGGCTGGGGCGGCTGGTGGTTCTGGGACCCGGTGGAAAACGCCTCCTTCATGCCATGGCTCGCCGGTACCGCACTGTTGCATTCTGCCCTCGTCATGGAAAAGCGCGAGGCGCTGAAGATCTGGACGGTGCTGCTGGCCATCCTCACCTTTTCGCTGTCGCTGATGGGCACCTTCCTGGTGCGCTCCGGCGTGTTGACCTCGGTGCATGCCTTTGCCAGCGACCCATCCCGCGGCGTTTTCATTCTCTGCATCCTGCTGATCTTCATCGGCGGGGCGCTGTCGCTATTTGCCTTCCGCGCGCCGCGGCTCGCTGCCGGAGGGCTGTTCGCACCGATCTCGCGCGAAGGCGCGCTCGTCGTCAACAATCTGATCCTGACGGTCGCCTGCGGCACCGTGCTCACCGGCACGCTCTATCCGCTGCTCTTGGAAACGCTGACCGGCGACAAGATTTCCGTCGGGCCGCCCTTCTTCAACCTGACCTTCGGCCTGCTGATGGCGCCGCTGATCGTCATCGTACCCTTCGGGCCGATGCTGGCCTGGAAGCGCGGCGATCTGCTCGGCGCCCTGCAGCGGCTCTATGTCGTGGCAGGTCTTGCCTTCCTTGCCGCAGTAATCTTCTTCTACATCGAACATGGCGGGCCGGTGCTGTCAGTGCTCGGCCTCGCCGCCGGGCTGTTCCTGATCCTCGGCGCCGTCGCCGATCTCTGGTATCGCGCCGGCATCGGCAAGGTCGCCGGCCGTCTTGCCTGGCGCCGGCTTTCCGGCCTGCCGCGTTCGGCCTTCGGCACCGCCCTTGCCCACGCCGGGCTCGGCGTCACCGTGCTTGGCATCGTCGCGGTGACGACGTTCCAGAGCGAGCATGTCATCGAGATGAAGCCGGGTGAGGTGACCGAGGCCGGCGGTTATAGCCTGCATTTCGACGGCATGCAGCCGGGGACCGGACCGAACTATACCGAGGAGCGTGGCCACTTCACCATCCGACGTGCCGGCGTCGCGGTTGCCGATACCTGGTCGGCCAAGCGCCTTTATACCGCCCGGCAGATGCCGACGACGGAGGCCGGCATCCTGACCTTCGGGCTGAGCCAGCTCTATGTCTCTTTGGGTGATGCCACCAAGGACGGCGGCATCGTCGTACGCATCTGGTGGAAGCCGTTCATTCTCTGCATCTGGGGCGGCGCGGTGTTCATGGCCTTCGGCGGCCTCGTCTCGCTCAGCGACCGGCGCCTGCGTGTCGGCGCCCCGCGCCGCAAGGCGAAGCCGGCAAAGCCGGCAGCTCCCGCAATGGAGCCGGCGGAATGATGCGGCGTCTGCTCCTGGCTTTTGCTTTGCTGCTGATGGCCGCCCCCGCCTTTGCCGTCAATCCGGACGAGGTGCTGGCCGATCCGGCGCTCGAGGCGCGGGCCCGCGCGCTTTCAGCGGAACTGCGCTGCATGGTCTGCCAGAACCAGTCGATCGACGATTCCAACGCCGATCTGGCCAAGGATCTGCGCCTGCTGGTGCGCGAGCGCATCACCGATGGCGACAGCGACGAGGCGGTGCTGAACTATATCGTCTCGCGCTATGGCGAGTTCGTGCTGCTGAAGCCGCGTGTCGGCATGAAGACGGTGCTGCTCTGGGGTGCCCCGCTGCTGCTGGTGCTGGCCGGCGGGCTGTCACTGCTGGTCTTTGCGCGCAAGAGGGCGGGCAAGCCGACCGGCAGCAAGCTAACGGCGGACGAGCAGGCGCGGCTGAGCGAGCTTCTGAAAAAATAACCGGCCAGCCGGCAACTCCCCAGCGCGACTTGTGCGCCGCGGCGGGTGATGCGCAATCAACTGGAAAATTGCGAGGCTTGGGTGAGCTGATCAGACCGGGACCAGTCCGTGGCGGAGCATGATCTCATTGGCCTTCGCGAGGTCCGGTTTGCCGGGCACGTTCACCACCTCGGCAATTTCCTCGAAATAACGCCGTCCAATTGTACCCGGCGTGATGGTCGCCAAGACCTTGGCTGCGCCATCATGCAGGTTCTCGTGATGGTGCACCGCCCCTCGCGGAATGAATATGGCGTCGCCGGCGCGAATCTCGTGCGTTTGGCCGTCGACGATGACAGTGAGCGCGCCTTCAAGGCCGTAGAGGAATTCGTCAGCATCCCGATGACTGTGCGGAGCGGGGACGCGCGCCCGAGATGGCACTGTGAATTCAAACACCGTCGCGCCGACTTCACAGATGAGAAAACGCAGTTCGAGTTGCCCGATCCGCACAATATCGTTTCGCACCGCTTCCATCAAAGGTCCCCACAATGTAAAGTAACTTTACATCAAAACGTAAAGTGACTTTACATATATGTCAATCCCATTGTCCCCGCATTCAATTCCCGACGCATTGCCCGGTCCGCCGTTCTTCGGCGCGCTGCTGCGCGTTGTCTGGCAGCATGTGCGCGACCGTATGCTGCAAGCCATTCACGAGGCAGGGTTTGTTGACTTCCAGGAGACGCATTTTGCCGTGTTCTCGTTTCCGCTGCCGGATGGCATCAGACCGTCCGAGCTCGCGCGTCAGAAGCGGATGTCGCGACAAGCTGTGAACTATCTGCTCAGCCAGCTTGAAGACCTGGGCTATGTCGAGCGTCGTGCAGCCGACGGCAGCGATCGCCGACTGGTCTATCTGACGCCACGGGGACATGAAGTAGTCGCAGCCATTTTCGGATGTCTTCGGCAGTTGCATGAGCAATGGTCCAAGGAGGTTGGAAAGGAGCGCTTCGATGACTTCGTGGATGTGCTGAAGCAGCTGTCGACCAAAGCACAAGAACCGACAAACCGCTAAAACTCAACTTTGCGACGGTGGTAAGGACTGTCTCAGAATGGTTCGAGAACCGTACCTCTGAAGGTGAGCCGGCCTGAAAACATAAATATTAGCCGACCGAAGTCCACGGGAATTGAAGGCCGCTTCCGCAAAGGAGCGCGTGTAGCGCAGTCTACCTGAGCCGGAGCCGCCGCGGGTGAAGGCCCATATACGTTCGGCCGTTTGCCAAACATTGCAAACATTACCAACTTTTCATTGGCCGGACAGTTCGCAGTAAGGTGCGGCGTCCTATATCTTTACTCATCGACTGATCCGGCATCGCCGGCTCTGAGAACTAAGAACAAGAGAAGGTGCTCCAATGCTCAAGAATTTCAACGGACGTCCGTCCCTCGCCACTGTGCTCAAGGCTTCTACCGTCGCCGGTATCGCAGCCGCTGTGCTCGCAACCGGCGTTCCGCTCGAAATTACCCGGTCTTATGCTGAAGCTGTCAAAGTTCAGGCGCCGGCCGTTCCGAGCTTCGCCAATGTCGTCGACGCCGTTTCACCGGCTGTCGTTTCCGTCCGGGTCGAAAATCGCGTCAATCCCGTCTCCGACAACAACAATGACGGCTTCTCCTTCGATTTCAACGGCCGCGGCTTCGACGACCTTCCCGACGATCATCCGCTGAAGCGGTTCTTCAAGCAGTTCGGTCAGGATCCGAATGATCAGCAGGGCCATCCCAGGCGCTTCGGCCAGAACGGACCGAATGGTAGTCCGAATGGTCCGGGCGGCAAGGGCCGCCTCCGCCCCGTGGCCCAAGGCTCCGGCTTCTTCATCTCCGAGGACGGCTACATCGTCACCAACAATCACGTCGTTTCCGATGGTCAGGCCTTCGTCGCGGTCATGAATGACGGCACCGAACTCGATGCCAAGCTGATCGGCAAGGATCCGCGCACCGATCTCGCCGTGCTGAAGGTTGACGGCAAGGGCAAGAAGTTCACCTACGTCAACTGGGCCGACGACAACAATGTCCGCGTCGGCGACTGGGTCGTTGCCGTCGGCAATCCCTTCGGCCTCGGCGGCACGGTCACAGCCGGCATCGTCTCGGCTCGCGGTCGCGATATCGGCTCCGGTCCTTATGACGATTATCTGCAGGTGGATGCCGCCGTGAACCGCGGCAACTCCGGCGGTCCGACCTTCAACCTCAGCGGTGAGGTCGTCGGCATCAACACTGCGATCTTCTCGCCGTCGGGCGGCAGCGTCGGCATCGCCTTCGCCATTCCCGCCTCGACCGCCAAGGATGTCGTCGCCGATCTGATGAAGGACGGCCAGGTCTCGCGCGGCTGGCTGGGTGTCCAGATCCAGCCGGTGACCAAGGACATCGCCGAATCCATCGGCCTTTCCGAGCCGAGCGGCGCCCTCGTCGTCGCCCCGCAGGCCGGTTCACCGGGTGACAAGGCCGGCATGAAGGCTGGCGACGTCGTCACCGCGCTGAATGGTGAGACGATCAAGGATGCCCGTGATCTCAGCCGCCGCATCGGCGCGATGCAGCCGGGCAGCAAGGTCGAGCTTTCGGTCTGGCGCGCCGGCAAGGCCCAGCCTCTCACCGTCGAACTCGGCACGCTGCCGGTCGACCAGAAGGATGCGTCCGCCGACGACAACAGCCAGCCGCAGCAGCCTGAGGCACCAGCTTCCGAGAAGGCGCTTGCCGATCTCGGCCTGACGGTCGGTCCTTCCGATGACGGCAAGGGCCTGGCGATCACCGCCATTGACCCGGACTCCGACGCCGCCGACAAGGGCATCAAGGAAGGCGAAAAGATCACTTCGGTCAACAACCAGGAGGTCTCCAGCCCCGACGAGGTCGTCAAGGTGTTGAACCAGGCCAAGAAGGACGGTCGCACCCGCGCGCTCTTCCAGATCCAGTCCAACGAAGGAAGCCGTTTCGTCGCGCTTCCGATCAACGGCCAGGGCTGATCCTCAAGACAACGGGAGCCGTGCGGATGAAAGTCCGCGCGGCTCGATTCTTCTGACCTTTGAAGGATGATCGCCATGAGCGCCGCCCCGCAGGAAGATGCTTTGAGCCTTGCCGAAACGCAGCCGGTGGGTAATGTCGGCCGCATGAAGATTCTCATCATCGAAGATGATCTCGAAGCCGCGGTCTACCTCACGAAAGCCTTTCGCGAGGCGGGCATCGTCGCCGATCACGCCAGCGACGGCGAGAGCGGTCTGTTCATGGGGTCGGAAAATACCTATGACGTCATCGTCATCGACCGCATGCTGCCGCGCCGCGACGGGCTCTCCGTCATCAGTGAGTTGCGCCGCAAGGCCATCCATACGCCGGTCCTCATCCTCTCCGCGCTGGGCCAGGTTGATGACCGCGTGACCGGCCTTCGTGCCGGCGGTGACGATTATCTGCCGAAGCCTTATGCCTTCAGCGAGTTGCTGGCGCGCGTCGAGGTGCTCGGCCGTCGCAAGGGCACGCCGGATCAGGACGTCGTCTATCGCGTCGGCGATCTCGAACTCGATCGGCTCTCCCACGAGGTGCGCCGCAGCGGCAAGGAGATCCCGCTGCAGCCGCGCGAATTCCGCCTGCTCGAATATCTGATGAAGAATGCCGGCCAGGTGGTGACCCGCACCATGCTGCTCGAAAACGTCTGGGACTACCACTTCGACCCGCAGACCAACGTCATCGACGTCCATGTCTCGCGCTTGCGCTCGAAGATCGAGAAGGACTACAGCCAGCCGCTGCTGAAGACCATTCGCGGCGCGGGGTACATGATCAAGGATGAGGGATGAGCCGTTTCAAGGTTCTCTTCAAGTCCACCGCAGTCCGCCTTTCGGCACTCTACATCCTGCTTTTCGCCATCTGCGCCGCGACGCTCGTCTTCTATGTGACGGCGATGTCGGAGCGGCTGCTGACGGGCCAGATCCGCGACGCCGTCAGGCAGGAGGTGGAGCAGGTGCAGCGCGCCTTTGACACCGGCGGCATGAACCTCCTGCTGCGCACGATGGAGCGGCGTGCCCGCCAGCCGGGCGCCAATCTCTACATCATCGCCGGTCCCTCGGGCGATATTCTCGCCGGCAACGTCGCCTCGGTGCAGCCGGGTGTCTTCGAGGAGATCGGCTGGACCTCCGCGCCCTTCATCTATCAGCGTTATACCGACAGTGGCGTCGAGCGCCGACATAGGGCGATCGCCAATATCTTCGTGCTCGACAACGGCCTGAGAATATTGATCGGCCGCGACCTCGGCGACCCCGAGCGATTCCGCCTGCTGGTGCGCCAGGCGCTGATGGTAGCCTTGGCGATCATGGGGCTTGGCGCCATCATCATCTGGTTCGCCATCGGCCGCAACGCGCTGAAACGCATCGACCGCATGTCGGATGCCAGCAAGAAGATCATGGCCGGCGATCTGTCGCAGCGCCTGCCGGTGGGCGGATCGGGCGATGAATTCGACCGGTTGTCGATGTCTTTGAATACCATGCTGGAGCGCATCGAGAAGCTGAACGAGGGCCTGCGGCAAGTCTCCGACAACATCGCCCACGATCTCAAGACGCCGCTGACGCGGCTGCGCAACAAGGCGGCCGATGCGCTCGATATCGCCGATGGCGAGACGCGGCGCACCGCGCTCGAAGGCATCATCTCCGAATCGGACCAACTGATCCGCACCTTCAACGCGTTGTTGATGATCTCCCGCGTCGAGGCAGGATCGGTCGCGGCCGAGATGTCGCCGGTGGAGCTTTCGACCATCGTCTCCGATAGCGCCGAGCTTTACGAACCGGCGGCGGAGGAGGCCGGGCTCGGCCTCAGCTTCAGCATCGAGCCTGATGTCGAGGTGCAGGGCAATCGCGAGCTGATCGGCCAGGCAATCTTCAACCTGCTCGACAATGCCATCAAATATTCCTCTAACACGGAAGGAGCGGGCAAGGTGTCACTGAAGCTTGCCCGCCGCCCGGATGGCATCTGCCTTTCGGTCGCCGACCATGGGCCGGGCGTTCCGGCCGACAGGCGCGACGACGTGGTGAAGCGCTTCGTCCGCCTCGATGAAAGCCGGTCGAAGCCCGGGACAGGGCTCGGGCTTTCGCTGGTGGAGGCGGTGATGGAGCTGCACAACGGCCGGTTGGAACTCTCCGATACCGATCCTGACAAGCCCGAACAGCGCGGATTGACCGTCAGCATGATCTTCCCGGCCAAGGCTGCCTGATGACTCGATGCCGATGATCGGCTGAATCGCGTATTGGCGGTTTTCCGCCAAGACCCTAGTTTAATGCCGGTCAGGGAGGCGTTCCCGCGATTCTGCGTGGTCGTTTCCCTAGGCGCTAAAGCAGGGAGAGTGCATGCTGACGAAATCGACGCATGGTCTGAAGGATGTCGCCGAAGGGCTGCTGCGTCCGCTGAACCAGACGGAGTTGAAGCTGGCACTGGCCGACCTTCAGGAGGCCGGCAAGAGCGAGCCGTTAGTGGCTGCGATGCTGAAGACGGAGAGCCCGCTTCGCGATTTCATCGCGGCCGTTCTGACGCTGTCGCCTTATCTACGCGAAATCGTCAATCTCGATCCCGCCATCCTCGCTGGCGCCATCACTGAACCGCTAGAGCCGCAGATCGAGGCGCTGGTCGCCGAGGCGCGGCGCTGCTGGCAAAGGGACGGCGAGGGGGCGGCGCGTTCGGAATCCGTGGTGATGAGCAGGCTGCGCATCATCAAGCGCAAGGTGGCCTTCCTCGTCGCACTCGCAGATCTCGCACGCATCTTCGACGGCCGGGCGACGACGGCCTGGCTGAGCGAGCTTGCCGAAGCTTCGGTTGCCGCCGCGATCGACCATCTGCTGTTGGCGGCGCATGAGGGTGGAAAGCTGCGGCTGCGGGATCTGGCAGCACCGAGCGACGGCTCCGGGCTGATCGTGCTCGGCATGGGCAAACTCGGCGCATCGGAACTCAACTATTCCTCCGATATCGACCTCGTCGTCGTCTTTGACGAACAGGCGGGCATCGTGCCTGACCCGGATGACGCGATCGAGGTTTTCCCGAGGATGATGCGCCGGTTGGTGCGCATCCTGCAGGAGCGGACAGCCGACGGCTACGTCTTCCGCACCGATCTCAGATTGCGCCCCGATCCCGGTTCGACGCCGCTGGCGATCCCGGTCGATGCGGCGATGATCTATTACGAGGGCAGGGGGCAGAACTGGGAGCGGGCGGCCTTCATCAAGGCGCGCGCCGTTGCCGGCGACCTTGCTGCGGGCGGCGATTTCCTGCGCGGGCTCGCCCCTTTCGTCTTCCGCAAATATCTCGATTACGCGGCGATTGCCGATATCCATTCGATCAAGCGGCAGATCCACGCGCATAAGGGCCATGGTGCGATCGCGGTCAAGGGCCATAACGTCAAGCTCGGCCGCGGCGGCATTCGGGAGATCGAATTCTTCGTCCAGACCCAGCAACTGATCGCCGGCGGTCGCATGCCGGCATTGCGCGGTCGGGCGACGGAGGAGACGCTCGGTGAACTCACCAAGGCGAAATGGATTGACGCGGAAACCCGTGACGAACTGACGGAGGCCTACTGGTTCCTGCGCGATGTCGAGCATCGCATCCAGATGGTGCGCGACGAGCAGACCCACCTGCTGCCGGAAACCGATGCCGACATGAAGCGCATCGCCTTCATGATGGGCTTCTCCGACACGCCGAGCTTCTCCGAACGGCTGGTCGGCGTGCTGAAGACAGTCGAGCGGCGTTATGCCCACCTCTTCGAACAGGAGAGCAGGCTTTCCACCGATACCGGAAACCTCGTCTTCACCGGCCAGGGTGACGATCCGGACACGTTGGAGACCTTGAAGAAACTCGGCTTCAACAGGCCGTCCGACATTTCCCGCATCATCCGCACCTGGCACTATGGCCGCTACCGCGCCACGCAATCGGTCGAGGCGCGTGAAAGGCTGACGGAGCTGGCGCCGGAGCTCCTGCGGGTCTTCGGCGAAAGCAAGCGTGCCGACGAGGCGCTGCTGCGCTTCGACAGCTTCATCTCCGGCCTTCCCTCCGGCATCCAGCTCTTCTCGCTGCTCGGCAGCAACCCGGCGCTGCTGTCGCTGATCGTCAATATCATGTCCTCAGCACCCCGGCTTGCCGAGGTGATCGCCGCCAAGCCGCACGTCTTCGATGGCATGCTCGATCCCGGGCTGATGGCAGAGCTGCCGACCCGTGATTATCTCGGCGAACGGCTGAAGGGCTCGCTTGCCCAGGCCCGCCATTATGAAGAGGTGCTCGACCGGCTGCGGATCTTCGCCGCCGAGCAGCGCTTCCTGATCGGCATCCGCCTGCTCACCGGCGCGATCAACGGCCAGATGGCGGCGCGCGCCTTCACCCATCTCGCCGACCTCATCATCGCAGCGGCACTCGATGCCGTGATCGGCGAGATGCAGGCCGCGCACGGCGACTATCCCGGCGGGCGCATCGCGGTCGCCGGCATGGGCAAGCTCGGCAGCTTCGAGCTGACGGCCGGTTCCGACATCGATCTGATCCTGCTCTATGACTATGATGACACGGCCTCCGAATCCGATGGGCCGAAGCCGCTCGACGCGACCCGTTACTTCACCCGCATCACCCAGAGGCTGATGGCCGCCTTGTCGGCGCCGACCGCCGAAGGTGTGCTCTATGAGGTCGACATGCGGCTGCGCCCATCCGGCAACAAGGGGCCGGTCGCCACCCGTATCAATGCCTTCGGCAAGTATCAGCGCGAAGAGGCATGGACCTGGGAGCATATGGCGCTCAGCCGCGCCCGGCTGATCTGCGGCAATGAGAGCCTGATCGCCGAAGCGGAACTGATCGTCCGGGAGGTGCTGTCGGCCGATCGTGACATTGCCAAGGTGGCGCATGACGTTGCCGAGATGCGCGAACTGATCGACAAGGAAAAGCCGCCGGGCGGTCCATGGGACCTGAAGCAGATCCCCGGCGGCGTCATCGATCTGGAATTTATCGCCCAGTACCTGGCGCTGATCGCTCCGTCCAAAGGTGTCGGCACGCCCGTGAACGGGCTTAGCACTGGCGAGGCCTTGAAGGCCCTTGGCGACCGGCTGATGGCGCCGGCAGATCTCGATACCTGCCTTGAGGCCTTTGCGCTCTATACCGGTCTTTCGCAGTTGATCCGCCTCTGCATTGACGGCCTATTCGATCCCAAGGACGCGCCATCAGGCCTCGTTGAACTCGTCTACCGCGCCGGCGATTGCCCTGATATCAAGACGCTGGAGGGGGAGGTGAAGCGGCTGGCAAAAGCGGTCAGGAAGATATTCCTGAGCATCGTGAAGGCCTGACGGATGTCGCCGCGGAAATATGCAGTGATTGTCCGCGCCGCAATCGCCTGACTGACCGACTTCTCCTATGTTGCCGTTTCAATCGCGGGGAATGGAAAATGAAAACCTTCAATTTAGCACTGGCGCCTGAAAGACTCTGGCAGGCCATCAATCCGTGGACATTTTATCAGCAGGGATCACAGATCGGCTTCGTCAACATTGATCTTGGATCGACGCCGGCGCCCGAAACAGAACAAACGATTCTGGACGAGGTGGGGAGCTATGGTCGGCAGATCGGCCGCATTGGCGATGCGCTTGAGGTGCTGCTGAAACATGTTCCCTTGGAGAACCTTTCACAAGAGGAACAAGACGCCTTGGTCGTACTCAAAGGCCAGCTTGCCGAGATTCGGCAGATAAAGGAAAGGCAGGGGCGAAAGCAGTCCCAGGATCGCTCGGAAAATCGATGAACGATTTGAAAAGCCAATTGCTAGACGTCGTCCGGAATCCGCAGCGAGATCACCGTACCCACGGCCTCGCGTGAGCGGATCTTCATGCGACCGCCATGCAGTGAGGTCAGCGAGCGGGAAATGGCGAGGCCGAGGCCGGAGCCGCCTTTGCTCTTGGCATACTGGTTCTGCACCTGTTCGAAGGGCTGGCCGATCTTCGCAAGCGCCGAGCGTGGAATGCCGATGCCGGTATCGGCGATGGTGACGACGACGAAGCCGTCGACGCGGCGCGTACGCACCGCGATGCGGCCGCCGCTGTTGGTGAACTTCACCGCATTGGAGAGCAGGTTGAGCAGCACCTGTTTCATCGCCCGGCGGTCGGCCGTCAGCGTCAAGCCGGAGCAGATGCGCTGTTCGATGACGATGTTCTTTTCAGCCGCCGGAATGGCCGTGAAACGTAGGCTTTCCTCGATCAGAGGCACAAGATCGATGCGCTCGCAATGCAGTCTGACGTGGCCGGCCTCGATCTTCGACATGTCGAGAATGTCGTTGATGACGTTGAGGAGATGTTTGCCGCTGTCATGGATATCGCGGGCATATTCGTCATATTTCAGCGAGCCGAGCGGCCCGAACATCTGGTTCTGCAGGATTTCCGAGAAGCCGAGGATGGCGTTGAGCGGCGTGCGCAGTTCATGCGACATGTTGGCGAGGAATTCCGATTTCGCCTTGTTGGCGGCTTCGGCGCGTTCCTTCTCGGCCTGATAGTTGGCGTTGGCCGTCGAGAGCTCGGCTTTCTGGCTCTCCAGCGTCTGGCGCGAAGCGGAAAGATCGCCGATCGTTGCCATCAGCCGGCGTTCGGATTCGCGCAGCCGTTCCTGATGGCGTTTCATCAGCGTGATGTCGGTTCCGACCGAGACCCTGCCACCGTCGCGGGTGCGCCGCTCGTTGATCTGCAGCCAGCGCTCGTCGGCAAGCTGTACTTCCGTCGTCCGCGAATAGCCGGAGCCGTCGGCATCGGAAATCCGCCGCTCGATGACCGGACGGGCGGCGGCGGCATTGACGGTCGAGCGCTCGGTGCCGGGCACAAGCACGCTGTCCGGCAGGCCATAGGCCTGCTGGAAATGCGTGTTGCACATGACGAGGCGATCGTTCTTATCCCAGAGCACGAAGGCTTCCGAGGTGCATTCGATGGCGTCGGCCAGGCGCTGGTCGGCTTCTGCGTAGCGCTGGGCGAGCCGATGCTGTTCGGTTACGTCCATGGCGATGCCGATCAGGTGCATGCGGCCGGAATTGCTGCGGATCACCTGGGCGCGGGCCCGCATCCAGACATAGTGGCCGCCGGCATGGCGCATGCGGAAGATCTGATCGACCTGGCCGGAAGCGCCCTTGCCGATGGCGCGCGCGATCTCGTAGAGCCCGCCGTCATCGGGATGCATCAGCCGGGCGGCTTCGCCGAAGCCCATCGTCTTGTCGGAGCCCGGCAGGCCGAGCATGTCGTACATCGAGCGCGACCAGAAGAATTCGCGGTTCTCGAAATCGAAATCCCAGAGCCCACAGCGGCCGCGCGACAGCGCCGTCTCGACGCGCAGGTTCGATTCCAGGAAGATGTCGTCGGCATCGCGGGCGCGCTTCACCTGCGTGTAATAGGCATAGAGGATGACGAGCAGGATCGAGGAGATGCCGGCAAACAGCGTGACGTTGAGCGCCAGCTCCTCGCGCCAGAGCCGGCCGATCTCGTCGAGCGAGGTGGCGGCGACGACATAACCGCCGGCATTGCCCACCAGCGTGATCTCGGCATAATGCGGCACGCCGCCGATCGTCGTTTCGATGACGCCGGCGCGATCGCCGAAGCGCCGGATCGCCGAGACTTCGGGGAAGAAATCACCGACATTGCTGCCCACATGCGAAAGCCCGGCGGTGGTCGCGGCAAAAACCTTGCCGCTTGCCTGCACGAGCAGCACGAAGGCGCCGCTGTCGAGCCGGTCCTGCGGCAGGAATTTGGCGAGGCGGGCCTGCGCCTCGGTCATATCGCCGTTGTCGAAAATGTCGGCCGCATCGGCAAACACGGCAGAGGCGGTCGCCGCCGAAAGGGCGGTGGCATGGCGCGCCGAGGCCTCCAGGCGCCCGTACTCGCTCATCATGCCGAAGAAATGCGAGGCGGCGACGACGAAGAGGAAGGCGACGATCAGCGCCGGAATGGCTCGCTTCAAGACCAGCTCGGCCTTCGGCAGATAACGGAGAAGTGGTTCCGATGTCGCATGACCGGAAAGGCTGTCGCGCCAGGCTTTCAGCCCGTCAAAATCGACACGCAGCCGTCCTTCGGCCACGGTTGCCCGCCGCACGTCCATCATCTCTTCGCCTTGTCCCTCGTGTGATTCGCGCGCCGCTCGCTCGAACCTGACCTAGAGAATCATGGGTGATTCGCCTTGTCCAGAGGCAAAGGTAAAAATCCGTTAACTATTTATAATTTCGGGTTTTTCCAGGTGATTCGACGTGCTGGGCGACCGGCCGCCGAATTTTTCGGGACGGCCGGTCGAAGCAAATCACCCTTTAAGCGTGCGCTCGACGATATCGCGCACGTCGGTCGAAAGAGCGGCGGCCCGCTCGATCTCGATGAGGGCCGAGCGGGCGTGATCGGCACGCGTCGGTTCCAGCGAGCGCCAGGAGCGCATCGAGGTGAGGATGCGGGCGGCAAGCTGCGGGTTGCGCTGGTCGATATCGAGAATCTGCTCGGCGAGGAAACGATAGCCTTCGCCGTCGGCGCGGCCGAATCCGGTCGGATTGGCAAAGGCGAAGGTGCCGACCAGTGCCCGCATCCGGTTGGGATTGGTCCGCTTGAAGAGCGGATCGTCCATCAGGCCGCGCACCCGGCCCAGGGTCTTTGCACCCGGAATGCCGGCCTGGATCGCTAACCATTTGTCGATGACGAGCGCATTTTCCGCGAAGCGGTCACGGAAGGTGGCGAGCGCCTCGCGCGTCTCGGCGCTATCGGGGAAACGATGGGCGAGGATCGTCAGCGCGTGGCTGAGATCGGTCATGTTGTTGGCCGCATCGAAGGCGGACTTGGTGCGCGCCGGCGTCTGTTCGGCATGTGAGAGATAGGTGAGGGCGGTATTGCGCAGCGCGCGCAGGCCGGCGCTCTTCGCATCCGGGCTGAAATCGCCTGATGTCGTCATCGCCGCGTAGAGGCCGGTAAAGACGTCCTTTCCAGTATCGGCGATCTGCTTCAGGATCGCCTGCCGGCCGGCATGGATGGCATCGGGATCGTTGTTGCCGCCGAGTTCGCGGGCGATATCGGATTCGCTCGGCAGAGCCAGTGCCTGGGCACGGAAGGCAGGCTCGAGGCTCTCGTCGGCGGCGGCCGCGATCAGCGTCTCGACGAAGGTCGCCTCGCTGACAACAGGCTTGCCCTCGCGGGCGTCACGAGCCGCTTTCAGGAGGTTCGGCAGCGCCAGATCGGTCAGCGCTTGCCAGCGGGCGAAATGATCGGTCTCATGGCGCGCGAGGCGGGCGAGATCGGCTGGGCTCTGATCGAAATGCAGGTTGATCGGCGCCGAGAAGCTGCGGTTGATCGAAACGACCGGCCGCGTGCCAATGCCATGGAACACGGCCGTCTGTGTGCGGCCAGTGAGATGCAGCACCTCGCCGGTATATTCCGCGCCGTCGACCGAAGTCGGTTCGATCTTGCCGCCGTTTTCGCCAAACAGCGCGAGGCTGAGCGGAATATGCATCGGCTCCTTGCTCGGCTGGCCGGGCGTTGCCGGGATCATCTGTTCGAGCGACAGGGTGAAGCTGCTGGCTGCCGCATCATAGCTGCCCGATGCGGTGACGAGCGGTGTGCCGGCCTGATGGTACCAGAGCGAGAATTGGCTGAGGTCGCGCCCGCTTGCATCTTCGAAGCATTTGACGAAATCCTCGATCGTCACGGCCTGGCCGTCGTGGCGGTCGAAATAGAGGTCCATGCCTTTCTTGAAGCCGTCCTTGCCGAGCAGCGTCGCGATCATGCGCGTAACTTCGCTGCCCTTTTCGTAGACGGTCGTCGTGTAGAAATTATTGATCTCGCGATATTTCGTCGGCCGCACCGGGTGAGCGAGCGGGCCGCCATCTTCGGGGAACTGCTCCGATTTCAGGTGGCGCACTTCGGCGATGCGCTTGACGGCGCGCGAGCGCTGGTCGGACGAGAATTCGTGGTCGCGATAGACCGTCAGACCTTCCTTGAGGCACAGCTGGAACCAGTCGCGGCAGGTGATGCGGTTGCCGGTCCAGTTGTGGAAATATTCATGCGCGATGATCGCCTCGATATTGGCATAGTCGGCATCGGTCGCGATCTCGGGATCGGCAAGGACGTATTTGTCGTTGAAGACGTTGAGGCCCTTGTTCTCCATCGCGCCCATGTTGAAGTCGGAGACGGCGACGATCATGAAGATATCGAGGTCGTATTCGCGACCGAACCTCTGTTCGTCCCACTTCATCGAGCGTTTCAGCGCGTCCATGGCATAGGCTGCGCGCGGCTCTTTGCCGTGCTCGACATAGATCTTCAGCACCACCTCGCGGCCGGACATCGTCGTGAACGTGTCTTCGACGACGCCGAGATCGCCGGCGACGAGCGCGAAGAGATAGCTCGGCTTCGGATGCGGATCGAACCAGGCGGCGAAATGTTTGCCGGGGCCGTAGCCGGCGCCGCCGAGGAAGTTGCCGTTCGACAAAAGCAGCGGGTTGGCGTCCTTGTCGGCGATGATGTTGACCGTGAACGGCGCAAGCACGTCAGGCCGATCGGGGAAATAGGTGATGCGACGGAACCCCTCCGCCTCGCACTGCGTGCAGTAGATGCCGCCGGTGCGGTAAAGGCCCATCAGCTTGGTATTGGCCTCAGGATTGATGATGGTGGTGATCGTCAGTTCGAAGGGCGCGCTCTCCGGCAGGTCGCGCACCGTCAGGCCTTCCGGTGTTGCGTCGTAACGCGAAGGGTCCAGCTCCACCTGGTCGAACAGCAGCCCCGACAACGTCAGTTCGTCGCCGTCGAGAACGATCGGCGCTGTCGGATCGGCGCCCGGGCGACGATGGAAGATCAGACGCGCCTCGACCTTTGTCTCCGTTGGGTCGAGTTCGAAAGTGAGGTCCACGCGTTCCAGCACGAAGTCGGTGGGACGGTAATCTGCCAGATGAATGACCTGGCCGGTATCTGTTCGCATGGTGTTTCCTGAAGACCGTTATTGGACAACCGCGGAATACAGAGGCGGGCGCACTCTGCCATAAATTTTGCCGGGCATGATTACATTAAAGTCTGAACTAAACTTAAAGCAAATTGCCCGCGAACGCCAAGTTCGCGGGCAAAATATCTTATTGGCAACGGATGAACACGGCCATAAGGAGATGGACACTACTTCAGATTGAGTGCCGCCTTGATCGTCGCGTCGTTTTCCGTCTGTTGCACGACGACGCCGTACCAGCCGAGCCCGTCGTAATCCTCGTAGCCGAGGGTGCGCGCGAAGGCGACGATAGAGCCGTTATTGTCGTAGTAGCTGCCTTTCGCCTGGCCGGACGGGTTGGCGAGTGCGAAATGGGAAAAGAGCAAGGCGGGATTGGTGGTGGCGATGACCCGGCTCTTGCCGTCGAGCAGCATGACAGTCGTTCTTTCCGCCAACTGCGGCGGCAGGTTGGCCTCCTTCTCGACGATCGCCTGGCCCTGGTTCTGCCAGTCGAAATAGACGCCGAGCGTGCCGATCAGCCGCCCATCGAGCTTGCCCTCTTCGCGGATGCCTGTGGCGTAAACGAGCGCATGCCTGTTGTCGTGCAGCGGGCTCGCTTTGACGTCGTCGACGATATACGCGTCGCCGGAGGAGCAGGTCGACGCCGCCCGGAACCACGGATCGCCGGCAAGGCTCGTGCCTGCGATCTTGCGCTGGAACTTGGGATTGGCGGATGCGATCACCTTGCCCGAGAGATCGGTCATGACGAGATCGAGATAGACGGTGTAGAAGCGGTTGATGGCGCCGAGACGCTCCGCCGCAAAGGCGACGGTTTCCCGGCCCGGTTCCTGCAGTGCCTGCCAGAGTGCCGGGTCCGTCGCCCACCAGCGCACATCGGCCGTGCGTTCGAATAGGTTGCGGACGATGAGCTGCACCAGTGTCTGCGCCAGATCGGTGAGGCGAACGCCCTCCATCTCCTCGACCAGCGAATCCGCCATGGCGCGGCTGAGGCCGATGCGGCCAAGCACGTTGCTCTCGAACCTGCCGGTAATGTCGGTTGCGATCTGCGCCAGCCGCTGCACCTCGTTGGCAACGACGGCGAAGCCCTTTCCGGTTTCGCCGGCTCTGGCTGCCTCGATCAGCGCATTGATCGCCAGCAGCTTGATCTGCTTGACGATATTGGTGTTGTCGGCGCTGAAGCGCTCGAGATCGGTGCTGATGCCGTCCGTGACGACGCGCATGGACCGCGGTGTCGCATTCTGCGACTGGGCAATGGTTTCGGCGCTAAGCGGCTTCATCAAAAGGATCCTGGAAGGAGCGGGCAATTGTTTGTGTGGTGAAGAAAATTTCGAGATCAGCGATAAAAAACGATGCTTGCCTATGGTTTTCAATTGGTTAACGGCTGGCCCCGCGAGATGAACATTTTCGGGGTGAATGGCTCAAAACGAGAAATTTCAGAGCGGTGGCGCATAAGCAGCACGGTTGAGCCTGCCGCTGACGGCGTTTCTGTGATTCTCTGATGTTGCTTGCGGTTTTTTCGCCAATCGGTTTTTTCTTTCGCTACGATGGGAGACGTCACCCGCTGCGTTCCCGAGTCGAACGCGTCCCCCCGTTCCGCTTGAGCAGTATTAAGAGCCAGGATCATGCACTCGGTTCTCAGAAACCCGATGAGAGGCATTGCGCTGAAAGTCTCGTCGGTCGTGGTCTTCCTGGCCATGCAGACCTTCATCAAGCTGGCCGGCTCAGATATCCCGCCCGGTCAGGTCACCTTCTGCAGGTCGTTCTTCGCGCTCTTCCCGATCATGGCCTATCTCGCCTATAACAGACAGCTGCGCGCCGCCTTCTACACGGCCAACCCAATCGGTCACCTGAAGCGCGGCACGATCGGCATCTTGTCGATGGCTTTCGGTTTCTATGGCCTGCTGCATCTGCCGCTGCCGGAGGCGATCGCGCTCGGCTACGCGTTGCCGCTTGTCGCCGTCATCTTCGCTGCCGTTTTTCTCGGCGAGACCGTGCGCATCTATCGCTGGAGCGCCGTCCTGGTCGGCATCGTCGGCGTCGCCATCGTTTCCTGGCCGAAACTCACGCTGTTTCGCGACGGCGGCATGGAAGCAGAACAGGCCGTCGGCGCACTCTGCGTGCTGCTCTCGGCCGTTCTCGGCGGCATGGCGATGATCCAGGTGCGCCGCCTCGTCGAGGAAGAGAAGACGGCGACGATCGTGCTGTATTTCTCGATCACCGCCTCGGTCTTCTCGCTGGCTTCTGTTCCCTTCGGCTGGCTCATCCTGCCATGGCCGACAGCGCTCTATCTGATCGCCGCCGGTTTTTGCGGCGGCGTCGCGCAGATCCTGCTGACGGAAAGTTACCGCCATGCCGACGTCTCCACCATCGCGCCGTTCGAATATACGTCGATCCTGCTCGGCGGTATCGTCGCCTATTTTGTCTTCGGCGACGTGCCGAGCGTTACCATGCTGATTGGCACCGTCATCGTCATCGCCGCCGGCATCTTCATCATCTTTCGCGAGCATCAGTTGGGCATCGAGCAGAGAGAGGCGCGCAAGGCCACGACGCCGCAAGCCTGACGCGGCAAGCGTATGATATAGAAGGTTTTAACGCGGCGATTGCGGTGGCTTGAAACTTGCGCTCACGGGGTGAAAAGAATGGTGAATTCTTGGGATACCGCCGGCCTGTGGAATATGATTGTTGAACATGAGAGAGTATCATTTATTCCAAGCTGTGCATGTCTGAATGGCCGCTGATGCCGGAGGAGCTCTGGGTGTCGTTGCTCCGAACGCTGGCCGGCGAGCGGAGGTGGAGAAAAGCATAATGGCATTCACAGCGGAGCAATTGGTGGGGAACTCTTCCTTTCTGATGAGCATTCGCTTTTTAGCTGGGCAGATGCGCGGCATGTTCGATGCTGGTCCGCGGCTGGCGCGACTGCTCGCTTCGCATCAGCGCTGGCTTCTGACCCAGACTGCCTATGCCCTCCACCTGGAATATGATCCGCGCGACCCGACGTCGGGTTTCACCGCCGTGCGGTTGACCGGGCGCATCACCGCGCACAAGGTGGCGAGCCGCAACACCGTGCTCGCCTTCATCGAGGAACTCTATACCTACCGCTTCATAACCCACACGCCCGGCGACGAGCGGCGGCGGCCACGTCATTTCGAACCGGCCGACGTCAGCCATCAGGGGATGTTTGCCTGGATTTTCTCCAATCTCGGCGCGCTCGACCTGCTCGACGGCGGTGAAAGGGCAGTGTTTTTTCAGGCAAATCCAACACTGATGCGGCTCATTCAGCCGCGCATTGCCCGCCATTGCCTCGAAGATGCCGCCTGGCGCGAACCGCCGGAGCAGGTGGCGCTGTTCCTCTGGACGGAAGCCGGCGGCCTCGTCGTCGACAACTTCATCGCCCGGATGGATTTGGAAAGCAGCGAGCCGGGGAGGCTGTCTGTCGGCCGTGTCGAAACCCGTGCGCTCGCTGCCGATTTCATGATGTCGCGCACCCATCTGCAGCGGCTGCTGGCAAAAGCGGCGCAACGTGGCTGCGTCGGCTGGTATGACGAGCCGCGCAAGACGCACCTATGGATATCGCGGGATTTCGTCGAGGAATATTGCGCTTGGCAGGCGGTCAAGTTCGCCTATGTCGACGAAGCCTTCGAATGGGCGAAGGCCCAGATCGACGAAATGGCCATCTGATTAGAGCAATTCCAGCAAAAGTGCCCAGCGATTTTGCGTCCGGAATGCGCGAAAACAAGGAGATAGAGCATTTCCGTGACTCGGAAAAACGGAATTGCTCTAGAGAACGATCGCCGCTGTACCTGCGCCATTGCGCGTTCCGGCATCGGCCGGCTTGACCGAAAGCTCGCGCTCATATTCCCGCGCGGCGCAGACGGCAACGCGGATATGCTCGAATGTTTCGATGTTGCGCAGAAGCGATATCAGGATCGTCGACATGTTGGGGTACTCTTGATACGAAAGGCAGGCGAAGCGCCTACAGCGCTGCGCGTCTTTTTAAGACGCGCAAAGGAGGCCGCGACACGTTGAATTCCTGCTCAATATTGCTGGAAGTCCGAAAAAATGGCGTTCGGGCGCGCCGTACGGCTGTTGATGCCGGTGCCGCGGGCAATCATCTGTTCGTTCGTGGCAAAGCCGAAACGGCTGTAGCCTTGAGTGGAACGAACCTGGTCGCCGGCGAGGCGAAGGGTTTCAAACCCGCTATGGATAGGACGAAAACGCTTGTTCATGGCCTTGGTTCCTGTGATTCCTCCCAAGACACAGCTGATATTGCGACGCAACATAGATTCCGCAATGCATCACGACGGGATGCAGCCATGCGAAATTCGCATAGATCGATTCATAAATTATTCAACTTTGGCTAATTTCTAAGCAAAGAGAGGGACTTAAGCTTTGCTTGAAAGGCGAGTAGGTCATTCCAGGCCAGCCGCTTGTTTACAGGTGCGGTTAACAGATCCTGCGGATGCAGGCTGGCTATGGCAGGAATGACACAGTCCGCAACGCCAATCTCTTTCCAATGGCCGCGCAGGCCGTGAATCGTATCGCTTTCGCCGAAGAAAAAGCGCGCCGAAAAATTGCCCAGCAGCAGGATCGCCTTGGGTTCGGCAAGCGCGATCTGCCGCTCGATGAAGGGTCGGCAGATGTCCATTTCCGCCGCCGAGGGCGCACGATTGCCAGGTGGTCGCCAGGGGATGACCTGCGTCAACAGAATGGCTGAGCGCGTCAGCCCGATCGCCGTCAGCATCTTGTCGAACAGCTGGCCGGATTTTCCCGAGAAGGGCATGCCCTCGCGATCGTCTTCGGCGCTCGGCGCCGAGCCGATCACCATGATCCCGCTTTCGGCATTGCCGCTGGCAAAGATGGTCGAGCGTGCACTGTGCTTGAGGTTGCAGCCGTTGAAGGATTCGATCGCGGTCTTGAGCTCACTGAGCGATCGCGCGGTTTCGGCGACGAAGCGCGCCTGCTGCACCGCCTCGCCATCCGGGATCGCCGGTTGCGGGCTGGAAGATGCACGTTCGGCAGGCGCCGGGCGCGCCGCGGTATTCGGACGCGGCGGTGCCTGACCTGGGGCAGGGCGTTCCCCAGCGGCAGGACGTTGCTGCTGCGCCTGTGCCGCCGCCGGGCGGCGGGCGGCCTTCATCGCCTCGAACTCGGCGAAACGGTCGATAGCCTCTTCCTCCAGCAGCCATTCCACGCCGGCATCCGCATGGAAATGCAGAAGCGCTGCAAGCTCGGCGGGGGAGAGGTCGTTGGCGGAGATCATGGGGGCAAGCTTAGCGGAGTGACAGGGGCATTGAAAGGGTGGGCGGCAGATTGCCCGCCCTTGCCGGTGCTATTGCACAGTCCATTGCGCGATGTCCTCGCGTTCGCCGATCAGCGCCAGGCCGTGGGCGATCGACAACAGCTCGCCGCCGCTTTCGATCCGGTCGCGCTCGAAGCGTTCGGTGAAGATGCGGCGCACCGCCGGCACGAAGGAGGTGCCGCCGGTGAGGAACACCTTATCGATCTCCGCAGGCTTCGTCTCGGTCTTGTCGAGCACGTCGTCGAGCGCGCCTTCGATGCGGGCGAGATCATCGGCGATCCAGCCTTCGAAATCGCTGCGCTTGATGCTGCGATGCCCACCGCGACCAAGCGGCGCGAAATCGAAAGGCGCCTCCTCCGCGGCCGAGAGCGCCATCTTCGTCGCCGACACAGCCTGATAGAGCGGGTAGCCCTCGTCATGGTCGATGAGGTCGATGAAGATTTCGAGCTTTTCCGGTTCCAGGCTGGTGCGTACCAGCTTCTTCAGATCCTCGAATTCGCGTGTGGTCTTGAAGATCGACAGCTGGTTCCAGCGGCCGAAGCTGGAATAGTAGTTGGACGGCACTTCGAGAATCTTGTCGAAGCTCTTGAAATGGCTGCCTTTGCCGATCAGCGGTGCGACGATGTTGTCGATCATCCTGTAGTCGAAGTGATCGCCGGCGACGCCGACGCCGGAATGGCCGATCGGTGTTGCCGTCAGCTTGCCGGCAACGGTCTCGAAGCGGATCAGCGAATAGTCGGTCGTGCCGCCACCGAAATCGGCAACCAGTACGGTGGCATCCTGCTTCAGGTTCTGCGCGAAGTAGAAGGCAGCGGCGACCGGCTCATAGACATAGTGGATCTCGGGAAAACCGAAGCGCGACAGCGCCTCATTGTATCGTTCGGTCGCCAACGCCGGATCGGGGCTGGCGCCGGCAAAATGCACCGGCCGGCCGGTGACGATACGGCTGACATCAGAAGGCCAGTGGTCGCCGGCATAGTTGCGCAGGCGCCGCACGAAGACCTCCATCAGATCCTCGAAATTATGCCGTTTGGCGAAGATCAGCGTGCCCTGGAACAGCGCGCTTGCCGCAAAAGTCTTGATCGACTGCAGGAAGCGACATTCGCCGGGATTGTCGATGAATTGGCGGATCGCTGCATGGCCTGCCTCCACCTTCAGTGCTGACGCGCCGAGCTGGGCATCCTTCATGAAGGAAAGCGCCGTGCGCATGCTGTCGGCCGTACCCTCCGTGCTGGTGAACGCCATCGAGCGCGTCGCCCCGCCATCCGCCATGGCGAGAACCGTATTCGTCGTGCCGAAGTCGAAACCCAGCGCCTGAGCCATGCCCGCACCTCTTCATGCCGATTGTTATTGGAGACGGAGCATCGCTCCGCGAAAGGGCGTAAGCACGCCCCGGATTCAGGAGGGCGGGTGATGCCACAGAGGCGTGACACATTCAAGAGGAGCGGAAGTTGATGTGATCGCGGGCGCACTTCTTCTCCCGGTTGGAAGAAGAAGGGGTCAATCGGCAATGCCGAACTCAGAGGGCCGTCATCACTCGGCGGCCATTGCCCTTGCCTCCTGCACCTCCGGCTCCTCGACCTTCTTGTGGCCGATCAGGCGGCCGAGGAAGCTTCCGAAGCGGTCCATCTCGACGAAAATGACCGGGGTGATGAAGAGCGTCAGCATCTGCGAGACGATCAGGCCGCCGACGACGGCGATGCCGAGCGGCTGGCGCAGTTCGGAACTTGCGCCGGTGCCGAGCGCGATCGGCAAGGCGCCGAGCAGGGCACAGAAGGTCGTCATCATGATCGGTCGGAAGCGTCGCACGCAGGCTTCGTGGATCGCCACCGTCGCCTTTTCGCCGGTCGTGCGCATGGTCTCCACCGCCACGTCGATCATCATGATCGCGTTCTTCTTGACGATGCCGATCAGCATCAGCAGGCCGATAAGGGCGATGATCGACAGGTCGAAACCCATGATATCAAGCGCCAGCAGCGCACCGAATGCCGCGGCCGGCAGGCCGGACAGAATGGTGAGCGGGTGGATGAAGCTCTCGTAGAGTACGCCGAGCACGACATAGATGGTCAGCACCGCCGCAAGGATGAGGTATGGCGTATTGCCCTGAGACTGCTCGAAGATCTGCGCTGTACCGCCATAGGAGGTGAAAACGTCGGCCGGCATGCTCATTTCCGTCTTGATCTGGTCGATTGCCGCCGTCGCGTCGCTGAGCGAGACGCCTTCCGGCAGGTTGAAGGAAACGGTGGTCGAGACGAGCTGGCCCGTCTGGTTGATTGTTACAGGGCCGACCGTGCGCTCGACATGCGCGAAGTTTGAAAGCGGCACCAGGCTGCCATTGGCCGAGGCGACACGGATTTCCGAGAGCTTCTGGTCGTCCCAGGGCTTGCTCGTGTCGTATTCGACGATGACGTCGTAGCTATCGCCGGTAGACTGGATTTCCGCCGCTGCATATCCGCTGAAGGATTCCTGCAGCGTCGTGCGCAGCGTATCATTGTCGATCCCGTAGGCGGCTGCCCGCTCGGTATCGATGACGATATTGGCCTGCAGGGCGTTGTTCTGGGCATCCGAGGTCACGTCGGTGAACAGCCGGTCCTTACGCATCGCCGCCTGGATCTTGCCGGCCCACAGGTTGGTCTGATCAGCACTCAGCGCCTGCACCACCAGCTGATATTGGCTGGCCGTCTGGCGACCGCCGAAGCGCAGGCTCTGGTTCGGTGTCACGAAGGCCTGCAGGCCGGGGATCTTGTTGATCGCCGTGCGCAGCTCGCGCAGCGTCTGGTCAAGCGGCGCACGCTGGTCCTTGTCCTTGAGTTCGACGAACATCGAGCCGTTGTTCTGTGGCTTGTTGGGGTTGCCGCCGATCGTCGACATCACATGGTTGACCGCCGGGTTCGCCTTGACGACGGCTGCCGCCTGCTGCTGCAGCGCCTCCATGGCCGAATAGGAAATGTCTTGCCGGGCCTGCGTGCTGATCGTCAGGCGGCCGATATCCTCCTGTGGGAAGAAGCTTGTCGGCAGCGTCATGAAGAAATAGATCGTCAGTGCCACCGAGGCGAGGAAAACGCCGAGGATGGTGGGGCGGTGGCGAAGGCACCAGCCGACAGCCCTGTCATAGCCGCGCAGCGTCCGTTCGAAGCCGGCATCGAAGATGCGGATCATGAGCGGCGGGCGGCTCTGGTGGTTGGACAGACGCGAGGCGAGCATCGGCGTCACGGTCAGCGAGACGATTGCCGAAGAGATGATCGCAATCGCAACCACCATGCCGAATTCGTTGAACACGCGGCCGACAACGCCGCCCATCAGCAGGATCGGGATGAAGACCGCGATCAACGAAACCGACATGGAAATGATGGTGTAGCTGACTTCGCCCGCACCCTTGATCGCCGCTTCCCGCACCGGCATGCCATCCTCGACATGGCGCAGAATGTTCTCGAGCATGACGATGGCGTCATCCACCACGAGCCCCACCGCGAGCGTTAGTCCGAGCAGCGAGATGTTGTCGATACTGTAGCCGAGCACATACATCATGCCGAAGGTCGAGATCAGCGACAGCGGAACGGCAAGCCCGGGAATGATCGTTGCTGTCGCATGGCCGGTAAAGAGGTAGATGACGAGAACGACGAGGCCGATCGTTAGGAGCAGCGTGAACTTCACGTCGGAGATGGCATCGCGAATCGGCTTTGCGGCGTCATTCATGACGACCGTGTTGACGGAAGGCGGGATTTCGGCGTGAAGCTGCGGCAGCTTGGCGTTGATCGCATCGACGACATCGACCGTGTTGGCATCCGGCTGGCGCTGGATGGCGAGGATGATGCCGCGTTGGCCGTCATACCAGCTGCCGGTATATTGGTTCTCAACACTGTCTTGCACATCGGCAATATCGCCGAGGTGGATCGGCGCGCCGTTCGGATTGGCAATGACGAGCGAACGGAATTGTTCGGCGCTGGTGCGCTGCGTGTTCGCCGTGATGGTCATGCTCTGCGAATTGTTCTGCAGCGATCCCACAGGCTGCTGGCTGTTGGCGGCAGCAAGCGCCTTGTTCACGGTGTCGATGCCGATGCCGCGGGTCAAAAGCTTATTGGGATCGACCTCGACGCGCACGGCATAGGTCTGCGCACCGTAGACGCTGACCTGGGCAACGCCGGGAAGCGTCGAAAGCGACGGCGAGATGATGTTCTCGGCGATGTCGTCAAGCTTGCTGCGCGGCATGGTGTTGCTCTGCACCGAGAGCAGCATGACAGGCGCATCGGCCGGGTTCGTCTTGCGATAACTCGGCGGCGTCGTCAGATTGTCGGGCAGTTGCCGGGTGGCATGTGAAATCGCGGCCTGCACGTCGGCTGCGGCCGCATCGATATTACGACTGAGGTCGAACTGCAGCACGATGCTGGTGCTGCCGAGCGAACTGGAGGCGCTGATTTCGGTGATCCCGGGAATGGTCTCGAACTGCTTGATCAGCGGCGTCGAAACCGAGGTCGCCATCGTCTGCGGCGAGGCGCCGCTCAACTGTGCCGAAACGTTGATGGTGGGAAAGTCGACCTGCGGTAGCGCTGCGACGGGTACGAGCTGATAACCGACAAGACCGGCCAGAATGACGCCGATCGCAAGCAGCGTCGTCGCGACGGGGCGCTGGATACAGAAATTCGGGATCATTGCTGAGCTCCCACCGCGATCGTCTCGGATGGCTGCTGTTGCCGAGGCTCTTCGGCGGAGGCGACATCAAGCGTCTTTTCATCGAACTGCTCGTTGATCGCCTGCTGGTCGCTGAGCTGGCCCTGGCCCTCGACGACGACGTGATCGCCTGCCTGAAGGCCCGATTCTATGGCGGTGAAGCCGCCGTTCGCGCGGGCAACGGTGACGGCCGTCAGATGCGATTTGCCGTCCTTGGCGACGAAGGCGAAGAAACCCTCCGGACCAGGGCTGACGGCAACCGTCGGCACCACCACTTGCTGTTGGTCATTGTTGAAATGCACGACGATGTTGACCGACTGGCCTGGCCAGAGCGCGCCGGAGGCATTCTCGAATTTCGCCTTGGCGAGGATCGTGCCCGAGGCCGTATCGACCGTGTTGTCGTAGAAGCTGATTTCGCCCTTTCGCACTTGCCCCTTGGTGGAATTGGGGGCGGTGCTGACCTCGACCGGACCGGCTGCCAAGGCGCTCTTCAGCTCCCTGAGATAGCGTTCCTGCAGGTGGAATTTCACGTAGATCGGATCGTATTTCGCAATAGTGACGATTGCCGCGCCGGCACTGAGGAAAGCGCCCTTGCTGACAGCGATATCGCCGAGCCGGCCGTCGAAGGGAGCGCGGATGTCGGTGTGCTCGAGCAAGATCTGATCGGAGGCCAGTGACGCCTTGTCGGCGTCGACCGTGGCTGCAGCGGTATCACGGGCGGCGACCGCCTGGTCGAGGCTCTGCTGGGTGCCGGCCTTCTGATCGAAGAGGTCCTGCGCGCGCGTCAATGCGGTTTCGGCTTCCGAAAGGGTTGCCGTGTCGCGCACGATCATCGCATTGTCCTTGTCGACGGTCGCCTTGGCCGTCCGATCGTCCAGCTTGGCGATCAGGTCCCCGGCTTTGACGGTCGCCCCATCCTGCGCATTGATGCTGACGATCAGGCCCTGTTCCTGTGCGGCAATGGTCGTATTGTCATCGGCATCGGCCCAGCCGGACGCCGTCACATCCATCGGCAGCGTCGTCTTCACGGCCGCGACTGTTTTGACGACGGTCGGGCCGCCACCACCGCGTCTGCGCCCGCCGCCCTGATGTTGCCCGCCATCTTGCCCCTGATCTGCCTGTGCCTGCTGCCCGCCGCCATTGCCGGTTTCCGGCTGCTTGATGAACTGCGAGAGGTAGGGAATGCGAGAGGCATAAGGGACCCGATTCCCGAATTGCCAGACGCCGACGGCGGCAACGGCGATAACGCTGATGGTGATCCAAAATTTCTTCATGGGCGATACCGGTCTTTGGGCAAGGTTGCGGGGGCAAGGTTGCGAATTTTATGCCTCGATTGAGCCACTTATATTGCGGCGCAAAAAAGACATAATTCCCGGGTCGTGATCACTAAGTGGTTATAACGGCTTAAATTTTTGTAATGAATATTCCGTAATATTCAAACTAGACTAATATAATCCCAGTGTAACCCGATGCCGTTTGACGGCGGAGGGCAGGCGGCTCGCGACAAGACCATGTCGATCCGTGCGCCGTCATTTGCCCCCCGCGAAGAACGCGGAAAAAACCAGAGAAGGCAGGTCGTCATGACCGAGTTGGACGCCAGCGAATTTCGTTCTCTCATCATAAGTGTGTTTCCTGAACTCACGGCCTCCGTCTTCAAGCTGGCGGCGAAGGGCTGGGATTCGATGGCGGTCGACGTTGACGATACGCTGATCTTCAAGTTTCCTCGCAATCTCGGCGCGGAAAGAGCGCTGCAGAAGGAAGCCGCCTTGCTCGACATCGTTCGGCCGTCGTTGTCGATGGCGGTTCCAGACATGCGCATTCATGACGGGCCGCCGATCTTCTCCAGCCATGCCAAGCTCGACGGCGAACATCTCATCGCCGAAGATTACGATGCGCTTGGCGAAGGCGATCGTCAGCATCTCGCCGAAGATCTCGCCCGCTTTTACGCCGAGTTGCACGTGCTCGATGCCGATCGCCTGCGCTCGGCCGGTGCCGGCGCGATCCAGCCATGGCAATCGCCGGAGACGGTGCGAACGAGGGCTTTGCCGCTGCTGCCGCCTGACATCAAGAGCTTTGCCCAGGCCATCATTTCCGATTTCGAAGCCTTGCCGCCCGATCCTTACGGCAGCATCTACGGCTTCTTCGATGGTCATGGCTGGAACATGGCCTTCGACCATGCGCAAAAGCGGCTGAATGGCATTTATGATTTTGGCGATTCAGGCTTTGGCCCGTTGCACCAGGAATTCATCTATTCGAACTTCATCTCGCCCGATCTGACCGCCCGCATCGTATCGGCCTATGAAATGCTGACTGGACGCAGGCTCGACCGGCGGCGTATTGCGATCCTGACGGGTTTCCATCGTCTTTCCGAGCTCGCCGACTTTGCGGAAGATCCGGCTTACGTCGAACAGATGATCCGAAGTGCCGCGGCATGGGCGGCGGCGGCCCGTGTCGGCTGAGAGGGAATGGTCAGACGGACCGCGCCGCGCCGCCGTCGCAGCGGATGAGCGAGCCGGTGATGTAGCTTGCCGGCTGGCTGCATAGGAAGGCAGCGGTTGCGGCAAATTCCTCGACCCTGCCGTAGCGGCCGACCGGAATGCGCGCTTCCTTGTCGGTACGGATCTCCTCGAGGCTCTTGCCAGTCCGCTTTGCCGCAGCCCCATCGAGATCGTCGAGCCGCGCCGTCAGGATACTGCCCGGCAGGAGCAGGTTGGTGGTGACGCCGAAGCTCGCCACTTCGGAGGCAAGCGTCTTGCTCCACCCGGCAAGGGCCGGGCGCAGCGTATTCGACAGCGCCAGATTGGCAATCGGTTCGATCACGCCGGATGAGGCAACCGTGAGGATGCGGCCCCAGCCCTGCGCCTTCATGCCGGGCAGCAGCGCATTGGTGAGCGTGATCACCCGAGCGACCATGGAGAGGAAATAGCTTTCGAGCTTTTCGCCCGTCATGTCCTCCGTCGTGCCGGGCGTCGGTCCGCCGGTATTGTTGACGAGGATATCGAGCCCGCCGAACTTCTCCTTCACCGCCGTCGTCGTCATTTCGACGAAGCGTTCGTCCCCGAGATCGGCCCAGATCCAGTCGGCCCGGCCTTTGCCTTCGCTATTGATCGCCTTGCAATTGGCGTCCAGCTGTTCGCCGCTGCGCCCGCAGAGCAGCACGTTTGCGCCTTCCCGCGCCAGCGCCACGGCGATGCCGAGGCCGAGGCCGCGCGAAGAGGCGAGGACGAGTGCCCGTTTGCCCTTGATGCCGAGATCCATGATTGTCCTCCGATATGTCAGAGCGATGTATAAGGCGCAAGCAGCGGAAAAGGAAAGGGAATGTGACCGGTTCGGCAGCGTTTGATAATTGACGTTGACGTAAACGTTATGTAATTCTGCCTCACGAGACGTCATCATTGTGCGAATTGGAAGATTGGCTGTCGTATCCCGGCTCGACAATGCTTTCTCGTTTTGACAAGAAAGTGCCATGACGGGGATGACGGCCGCGTGCCGCCAAGCGGAGACGAGTGAATGACCGAGACGACTGAGCTGCCCGAACGCGAGAGCATGGAATTCGACGTGGTGATCGTCGGCGCCGGTCCTGCCGGTCTTGCGGCGGCGATCCGGTTGAAGCAGGTCAATCCGGAGCTGTCGGTCGTCGTGCTGGAGAAGGGCGCGGAAGTTGGCGCGCATATCCTCTCGGGCGCCGTGGTCGACCCGATCGGCATCGACCGGCTGTTGCCCGGCTGGCGCGACGAGGCCGATCATCCGTTCAAGACCAAGGTCACATCAGATCACTTCCTGCTGCTTGGCCCGGCCGGCTCTGTTCGCCTGCCGAATGTGCTGATGCCGCCCCTGATGAACAATCACGGCAACTACATCGTCTCGCTTGGGCTCGTCTGTCGCTGGCTGGCGACCAAGGCCGAAGAACTCGGCGTCGAGATCTATCCGGGTTTTGCCGCAGTAGAAGTGCTCTACAATGACGAGGGTGCGGTGACCGGGGTCGCCACCGGCGACATGGGCATCGAGAAGAACGGCGAACCTGGGCCGAACTATACCCGCGGCATGGAACTGCTCGGCAAATATGTGCTGATCGGCGAGGGTGTGCGCGGCTCGCTCGCCAAGCAGCTGATTGCCAAGTTCGATCTGCAGAAAGACCGTGAACCACAAAAGTTCGGCATCGGCATCAAGGAGCTCTGGCAGGTGAAGTCCGAGAACCACAGGCCGGGCCTGGTGCAGCACTCCTTCGGCTGGCCGCTCGGCATGAAGACCGGCGGCGGCTCCTTCCTCTATCACCTGGAAGACAATCTGGTGGCGGTCGGCTTCGTCGTCCACCTCAATTACAAGAACCCCTATCTCTATCCCTTCGAGGAATTCCAGCGCTTCAAGACCCATCCAGCGATCCGCACCACCTTCGAGGGCGGCAAGCGGCTGTCTTATGGCGCTCGCGCCATCACCGAGGGCGGCTACCAGTCGGTGCCGAAGCTTTCCTTCCCCGGCGGCGCGCTGATCGGCTGTTCGGCCGGTCTCGTCAACGTGCCGCGCATCAAGGGCAGCCACAACGCGGTGCTGTCGGGCATGCTGGCGGCCGAGAAGATCGCCGCCGCGATTATATCAGGCCGCAGCCATGACGAAGTGACCGAGATCGAGACTGAATGGCGCAAGGGCGACATCGGCAAGGATTTGAAACGCGTCCGCAACGTCAAGCCGCTATGGTCGAAGTTCGGCACCGCACTTGGCGTAGCGCTCGGCGGCTTCGACATGTGGACCAACACGCTGTTCGGCCTTTCCGTCTTCGGCACGCTGAAACATGGCAAGACCGATGCGCAGTCGCTCGAACCTGCCTCGATGCACAAGCCGATCGCCTATCCGAAACCCGATGGCGTCCTGACCTTCGACCGGCTGTCCTCGGTGTTCCTGTCGAACACCAATCACGAGGAGGACCAGCCGGTGCATCTGCAGGTCAAGGACATGGCGCTGCAGAAGAGTTCGGAACACGACATCTATGCCGGCCCGTCGACGCGCTACTGTCCGGCCGGCGTTTATGAATGGGTGGAAAAGGATGGCAAGGACGTCTTCGTCATCAACGCCCAGAACTGCGTGCACTGCAAGACCTGCGACATCAAGGACCCCAACCAGAACATCAACTGGGTGCCGCCGCAGGGCGGCGAGGGGCCGGTCTATCCGAATATGTGAGGCGGCTTGTCCTCGCGGCCGACAATTTTCACGTGCTGACGCCTTCGTGATCGCCTTCTGCCGGAGGCTATTAGCCGTTCGTTAACCATAATTTCCTTAGCTTGCGACATCGTGTTGACGCACTAAGGACACATTCATGACGATCTCCCGCCGGGGCTTCCTGATCGCCCTGCCGCTTTTCGTGGCCGGCTGCTCTTCGACCGGTCTGAACAGCCAGACCAATTATGCTGCACTTCCGGACGAAAAATTCCCGTTGAAGCAGGTGCCGATCGACAAGATCAAGCCGGAGCTCCGCCGCCAGGAAGTGGCCTACGAAACCACCCATGCTGCCGGCACCGTGATCGTCGATACACCCGCGCGCCGCGCCTATTACGTCCTCGGCGGGGGCAGGGCGATGCGTTATGGTGTCGGTGTCGGTCGCGAGGGGCTGGCCTTTGCAGGTAACGCCTATATCGGCCGCAAGGCCGAGTGGCCGAGCTGGACGCCCACCGAAAACATGCAGCGCCATGAAGAGCGCTATCGCAAGCTTGCCGGCGGCATGCCGGGCGGCCCGAACAACCCGCTCGGTGCGCGGGCCATGTATCTCTTTCGCGGCGGCAACGACACCCATTTTCGCATTCATGGCACCAACCAGCCGCAATCGATTGGTCTGGCCATGTCGAGCGGCTGTGTCCGCATGATGAACCACGACGTGATCGACCTCTATAGCCGCGTCGAGGTCGGCGCCAGGGTCGTCGTCATCCAGGCCTGACTTGGCCGTTCGAAGCTCGGTAAGGACGCCGTCTCCATTGAAAAAGCCGCCGCAGCGATGGCTGCAGGCGGCTTCATCTGCCGTTGGTGTTGGATTTCAGCGGCGCGGTGCCGCAATACCCGTCGAAAGCGCCACGCCGATGCCGGTGATCACGGCGGCGCTGATTTCCGTCATGCCGATGGCTTCGCCAAGCAGCAAGCCGCCGCCAAGCGTTGCGAGCACCGGCGTCAGCGCCGTGAAGGCGGCGGCCTGTGTTCCCCCGAGTGTTCTGACGGCGGTGCCGTAGGCGACCATGGCGACGAGGCCGGAAAGAACGCCCTGGCTCAGCACCTGCAGGCCGATCTCCTGAAGAGGAACCTGTGGCAGCGAGATGCCGAAGATGAGGGCGAGCGCGCCCATGATCAGGAAGGACCAGACGGCGATCAAGGCGCTCGCCTGCACGGCGGTCAGGCCCGAGCGGCGGAAGGCATGCGTATAGCTTGCCCAGAGAACGGCGCCGGCCGGCAACAGCACGAAGCTCGTCCATGGCAGCGAGGCGTCCGCAAGGCTGCGCGTGAGCAGGATCAGCACGCCGGCGACGATCGCAACGAGCCCAGCGATGCAGGTGCTGTCGGGTCTTTCGCGAAACAGCATAATGCCGATCAGCGCCGCGGCAAGCGGCATGGAGCCGCCGAGCAGGATCCCTGAGGAGGCGGCCGGCGTCGAGTGGATTGCCAGCGTCGTCAGCAGGAAGAAGACGGCGCCGGAGCCTGATACCATGATTGCCAGCAGGTGAAGTGGCATGGCCTTCGGCAGCAGCCCCGTCTTCAGCCAGACGGGTGAAAGCACCAGCGCCGGAATTCCGAAGCGGATCAGCCCAATGTCGATCGAGCCGAGCGGCGTTGCTGCGCTATGGCGGGTGACAAGAAACCATGTCGCCCAGATCAGCACGGTAATAGTGCCGCCGGCATAACCCAGTACCTGCGACGGCGACTTGTCGTTCGTGAAAGCAATGGTGGTCATCGTCCTGTCCTTTCTTTCATCCGGAGCCTGTCCGGTTGAAGAGAAGACTAGCGCCAGAGGTCAGGGCATGTCCTTGCTATCTCTAGCTCAAAAATCATGTTATGCGCAATCTTCTGCCAATTGATGCCAGCAGGGATCATGAAAATGCCAAATCTCGATAAATTCGATATCGCCATCCTGAAGTGCCTGCAGGAGGATGCGCGGGCCACCAATGTCGAGATCGCCGAGAAGGTGAACCTTTCGCCGTCGCCCTGCCTGCGCCGCATCCGCAATCTCGAACGCTCCGGGATCATCCGCGGTTACACCGCGGATATCGATCGCAAGGAAGTCGGTCTCGGCCTCACCGTCTTCGTCGAATTCAAGGTCGTCCAGCACAGCCGCGAAAATTCCGAGGCGCAGCAGAAGGCTCTGCTCGCCATCCCCGAGATCGTCTCCTGCTTCCTGATTTCAGGCACGGCCGATTTCCTTGCAGAAGTGGTGGTGGAGGATCTCGCCGCCTACGAACGGCTTCTGACCGAAACGCTGTTGACCTTGCCGAATGTCAGCGACATCCGCTCGAATTTCGCCATCCGCAGCATCAAGACGCACGGGCCGCTGAAACTGCCCGAGGGAAAATAATTCCCCTCGGGCATGCTTGCAGGTTAGAGCAGCGTCCCGCTGAGGATGAGCAGCGCCACCGAGAAGTAGATGACGAGCCCGGTGACATCGACCAGCGTGGCGACAAAAGGGGCCGAGGCGCTGGCCGGATCGAGCCGGAGCTTCTGCAGCACGAAGGGCAGCATCGATCCGCAGATCGAGCCGAAGGTGACGATCCCGATCAGGGCGGCAAACACCGTGACGGCGACCATCTGCCAGTGCGGGCCGTAATCGTAGAGCCCGGCCGACTGCCAGAAGACGATGCGGACGAAGCCGACGAGGCCGAGGATCGCGCCGAGCACGACGCCGGTCGGCAGTTCGCGCAAAAGCACCTTCCACCAGTCCGAAAGCTTCAGCTCGCCGAGCGCCAGCGCCCGGATGATCAGCGAGGTTGCCTGCGAACCGGAATTGCCGCCCGAGCTCATGATCAGCGGGATGAACAACGTCAGCACCACGGCCTTTTCCAGCTCGCCTTCGAAATGCTGCATGGCGCTTGCCGTCAGCATCTCGCCGAGGAACAGGGCTGCGAGCCAGCCGGCGCGCTTGCGGATCATGCCAGCGAAGCTGATCTTCATGTAGGGCTGGCCGAGCGCCTCCATGCCGCCGAACCTCTGGGCCGCTTCCGTCGTGTCCGATATCATCGTGTCGATCACGTCGTCGACGGTGACGATGCCGAGCATCTGCCCATGTTCGTCGGTGACGGGCAGGGCGAGCAGGTCGTGCTTGCGGATCAGCCGGGCGACATCCTCCTGCTTCATCAGCGGATCCGCCGAAACCGGCGCGCCCTTCTGTGCCACCGAGAGGATCGAAGCGTCCGGCTCGCCGGTGATGAGGCGACGCAGCGTCACCACATGCAGCAGCGCATGGCTGACCTCGTCCAGCACATAGATGGCGTAGACGGTCTCGCGCGAACGTTCGACCTGGCGCACATGGTCGAGTGTGCGGGCGACGGTCCAGCTATCAGGCACGCTGACGAACTCCGTCGTCATGATGCCGCCGGCCGTGCGCGGCGGATAGCCCATCAGGTGCTGGATCGCGATGCGCACCGGTTCGTCGAGGCTGGAGAACAGCCGGGCGCGAGTCTCGCCGTCGAGTTCAAGCAGCACGTCAGCGACGCGGTCGTTGGACATGCCGTGCAGCAGCCGTGCGGCGTCCTCGGCGCTGATCAGCGCAAGAATCTGTGCGGCGTTGCGAAGCTCCGGCCGGTCGAGAATGTTGACCGCATAGTCGAGCGGCATGCCGCATAGAACACGCCCGGCGTCCTGGACGCTCAGCGCGTTCAACGCTTCGACGCGTTCTGCGATCGTTGCGCCGCGGCTGTTGTTGATGAAGGCACGGGCGGCATGGCCTGCCCGAAGAGGGAAGCGGTTGATATTCATTTGAGGCTCGCCTTTCCGTCGATCCGCCGTAGCGTCCGATCGGGCGAGCCGACAGGAGTCGGTCAGCGCACGAGGGTCGCGTACGGCAAGGGCAATCGACTGCTACTGTCGCTTGGCATCGTTATGATGGCTCCGTTGAAATCCGTGGCTGACGAGTGTCGTCCACGTGAGTGCTAGGTGGTCCCGAACGCGGAAAAAGTCAAGCGGGGTAAATGCTTAACGCCAGAATGTCGCACCCTGCGATGCGGCATTCCAGGCGGGTTTATACGACCTTGCGGGAAATACCGCGCCTGCTGGCTGGAATCTCAGAATCCTGCAAGCACAGCCTTGCCCTTCATCCTGCCGCTTTCGACCATGGCATGCGCCGTCTTGAGGTTTGCCGCATTGATTGGCCCGACGATCTCTGAAAGCGTCGTGCGGATCTTTCCGCCGTCGACGAGCTCGGAAACCCTGTTCAACAGCTTGTGCTGCTCGATCATGTCAGGCGTGCCGTAGAGCGGGCGGGTGAACATCAACTCCCAATGAACTGAGACGGCCTTTCGCTTGAAGGGCACGATGTCGAGCGTCTTCGGATCGTCGATCAATGCGAAGCGGCCCTGCGGCGCAATCGCTTCGACGATGTCGCCAATATGGCTGTCGGTATTGGTGGTCGAGAATATGAATCCCGGCGCGCCGATGCCGAGCGCTGCCACCTGCGGCGCGATCGGTTTGGAATGGTCGACGACGTGATGCGCGCCGAGTTCCTTCACCCAGTCCTGCGTCTCCGGCCGCGAGGCCGTGGCGATCACCGTCAGATCGGTCAATACTCGGGCGATCTGAATGGCGATCGAGCCGACGCCGCCAGCGCCGCCGATGATCAGGATGGAGCGTCCCGCTCCTGAAACCGCGTCCTGCACCTTTAGCCGGTCGAACAGTGCTTCGTAGGCCGTAATCGAGGTCAGCGGCAGAGCGGCCGCAGCAGCGAAATCGAGGCTCTTCGGTTTGGTGCCGACGATGCGCTCGTCGACGAGATGGAATTCGGCATTGCTGCCCGGGCGGCTGATGACCCCGGAGTAGAACACCTCGTCGCCAGGCTTGAACAGGGTGACATCAGCGCCGATGGCCTTGACGATGCCGGCGGCATCCCAGCCGAGCACCTTCAGTTCGTCCGCGGGCGGTGCGGAATGGGCGCGCACCTTCACGTCGACGGGATTGACCGAAACGGCTTTGATCTCGACGAGCAGATCGTGGCCCCTAGCCTCCGGCATCGGCAGCTCGACATCGATCAGCGAGGTCTCGGCGGAGATCGGTTGGGGCGTTTTATAGGCGACGGCGCGCATGGGAAACTCCTGTGTTCGTTGCACGGAAGCTAGATGCGCACTATGGTCTGACAACGCAAGAATGCACAAATTCTGTACGTAGTACCCAAAAGGATACTGTAAAATGTCATTGCCGCGCGCCAAGCTCGTCAAGAATTTCCCCGGCTGCCCGGTCGAAGCGACGCTGACTTACCTCGACGGGAAGTGGAAGGGCGTCATCCTCTTTCATCTGATGGAAGGAACCCTGCGCTTCAATGAATTGCGGCGTAAGCTGCCGGCCGTGACCCAGCGCATGCTGACCAAGCAACTGCGTGAATTGGAAGAGTCCGGTCTGGTATCACGCACCGTCTATCCGGTCGTGCCGCCGAGGGTGGAATATGCAATGACGCCGCTCGGCATGACGCTGAAGCCTGTCATCCAGGCGTTGGCCGCCTGGGGTGACGATTATGTCTTCTGCAGCCCGGAGGGCCGCGAGCTGCGCCTGGCCTCAGACGGCCTGCGCGCTCCGGTCGCGGCGCTCGAGGCGTAGCGAGGCTGCAAAGACGAAGAGGCCGAGAAAGGATAGCACCGCACCGACGTAGCCGGTCGCCGCAAAACCGTAGCCCGCGGCGATGACGAGACCGCCGAGCCAGGCGCCGATCGCATTGGCGATGTTGAAGGCGGAATGGTTGGAAGCTGCCGCTAACGTCTGCGCATCGGCGGCGACATCCATCAGCCGCGTCTGCAGCGCCGGACCGGCGGCAAAACCGCAACCGACGAGGAAGACGCAAAGGCCGAGCATATAGGGGTTGGCGGCGGTCAGCGAGAAGGTGGTCAGCACGACGACATTATAGATGAGCGACCCGCCGATCGTGCCGAGCAGCGATTTGTCGGCGAGCCACGAGCCGATGAAATTGCCCGCATTCATGCCGACGCCGAAAAGGACCAGCATGATCGGAACGGCTGTTTCCGGCAGCATAGCCACCTCAGTCGTCGTCGAGGCGATATAGCTGAACATCGCGAACATGCCGCCGTAACCGACGGCGGCGATGCCGAGCGTCAGCCACACCTGCGGCCGGCGGAAGGCGCCGAGTTCGCGCAGGAAGCCAGCTTCCTCGGAAACCCTGTCCTTCGGAACGTAGAACCAGATCAGCGCCACCGTCAGCAGGCCGAGCACGCCGACCGAGAAAAACGCCACCTGCCAGTCGAGCGACTGGCCGAAGAATGTCGTCAACGGCGTGCCGAGAAGTGTCGCAACGGTCAGGCCGAGCATGACGCGGCCAACGGCACGGGCGCGGCGATGCACCGGCACCATCGAGGCGGCGACAAGGGCAGCGACGCCGAAATAGGCGCCGTGCGGCAGGCCGCTGACGAAGCGCAGCAGCGTGAAGCTTTCGAAGGTCGGCGCCATGGCGCTTGATATGTTGCCGGCGGCAAAGATCAGCATCAGCGTCAAAAGCAGGGTGCGGCGCGCCATCTTCGCGGCGAGCACGGCAATGACGGGTGCGCCGACGACGACGCCGAGCGCATAGGCGCTGATGACGTAGCCGGCTTGTGGCGTCGTGACCGAGAAGGTGTCGGCGACATTGGGCAGCAGCCCCATGATCGCGAATTCGCCGGTGCCGATGCCGAAGCCGCCGCAGGCGAGCGCCAGTTGGACCAGCGCCACGGTCATTGCCGACGGCAGCTCTTCATCCTGGCTATCAATGGAGTCCCGACTATCGACTGAAATATTGGCGGCAATCTCACTCACGAGAGCTCCTCGAGGCGGTTTCTGCTTGGCAATGGCCCCTGGCGCAGGCGCGGCCGCGAGCCGATCGGTGGAAATGGCGGGAGGTGGAGACGAGGTCTCCAATACGCCATCTATCCGTGACCTCTCGGCCGCCGTCGAGTGCATTTTTTGCAGTGCAGCGTCCTGCTATGTGCATACGTCTATTGCAATTTTTGCATTTCTGCCCTTTCTCCGGAAAGATGGCTGCGCTTGAAATCGCCGATACCGCAACCATCTCAAGGGCAAGGCAGGAGCATTTTCCGCGCCAGAGACGGGAGCTCTCATGAAGCTTGTAGGCTTTTTCAATCGCGACGGCGGTACCTTCAAGACCACCGACATGCTGGCCTATGAGAAGAGGGCGGAAGCGGCTTTCCGCGAAGCGGGACACGATTTCGACGCCATCGTCTTCTCAGGAAAGGAAATCATTCCCGCCATGGAGCGGGCGGCCAAGCGCGATGATATCGACGGTATCGTCGCCGGCGGTGGCGACGGCACGATTTCGGCAGCGGCATCGATCGCCTGGAAAAACGGAATTGCGCTCGGCGTCGTGCCCGCCGGCACGATGAACCTCTTTGCCCGCTCGCTGCGGGTGCCGCTCGATATCTGGCAGGCGCTCGATGTGCTTGCTTCCGGCGAGGTCGACAATGTCGATATCGCCAGCGCCAACGGCCGTCCCTTCATCCACCAGTTTTCCGCCGGCCTGCATGCCCGTATGGTGCGCTACCGCAACGCCTACAGCTATCGTTCCCGGCTGGGCAAGATCCGGGCAAGCACGAAGGCGGCTTTGGGTGTTATCTTCAACCCGCCGGAATTCGAGGTCGAGTTCGAGGCGGCCGGCATGCGGGAGCGCCGCAGGGTGTCGGCGATCTCGGTCTCCAACAATCCCTTCGGTGAGAATGCGCTGCTCTACGCCGATAATTTGACAAGCGGCGAACTCGGCTTCTACACGGCAAATCCGCTGAAGCCTCTGGGTGTCGCCCGACTCGCCATCGACATGCTGCGCGGCAAGGTCCGCGAGAATGCCGATGTCATGGTGCTGCACCCGGCCGAAGTGCACCTGCATTTCCCCAAACTGCGCTTCAAGGCCAATTGCGTCATGGACGGCGAGTTGCTGCCGCTCCAACGCGACGTCTCGATCCGGCTGCATCCAGGCGAATTGAAGGTTCTCGTCAAGCAGGGTCTAGCCGCCCAGGTGGACGCCAGCGAACGCCGCGAGCCGGCTGCGTAACTCGGCCGCGACAGAGGCTTCAGAACCGCGGCAGATAAGTGCAGTAGTCGAAATCCGAGACCGTGCGCAGATGCGCGAGCGCTTCCTTGCGCTTGGTGTCGCCATAGAGCGCCTGGTAACGTGGGCCGAAGATATCGGCGATGAAGGGCGAGGTGCGGAAGGTCTCGACGGCGCTGAGGAAATCATGCGTCAGTCGCGTCGTATTCACCGGCGTGTGCGAGGGCGTCGTCTCTTCGCCGGGGTCGAGTTCGCCATCGAGACCGGTGAGCATGCCGCCAAGGATTGCGGCGAGCAGCAGATAGGGATTGGCATCGGCGCCGGCGACGCGGTGTTCGATGCGTGCGGCCGGCCCATCCTTGTCGGGTATGCGGATCGCCGTGCCGCGATGACCGCTGCCCCAGGTCAGATCAACAGGCGCAAACGAGCCCGGCTGGAAGCGCCGGTAGGAATTGGCGAAGGGAGCGAAGATCAGCTGCGCCTCGCGCATGGTGTTAAGCAGGCCCGCTGTCACCGATTTGAGCCGCTTCGGCTCGCCGCCCTTGGCGTCGAGGATGTTGCGGCCTTGCCGGTCGATGATGCTCGCATGCACATGCAGGCCGGAGCCGGCATGGTCGGAATAAGGCTTGGCCATACAGGTCGATTTCAACCCGTGGCGGCGCGCCGACTGTTCGGCGATGCGCTTGAGATAGAGGCAATCATCGGCGGCTGCCAGCGCGTCAGCGCGGTGCAGCAGGTTGACCTCGAACTGGCCCGGACCGAATTCCGCCGTCGTCGCATCCGCCGGCAGTCCCTGCGCGCTCGCATAGGCCCTCAGTGTACTGAGATAGCCGTCGAGCGCATCGACGGCGCTCATGTCGTAAAGCTGGAAACCGTTCGGCTCGCCGCGATAAGTGAGGTTTTCGGGCGGGGAAGGGCGTCCGGTCTCGCGCCAGTCTCCCGACATCACATAGAATTCCAGCTCGGTCGCTACGACGGGCGTCAGTCCGCGCGAGGCATAGCGCTCCAGCACTGCGGCGAGGATGGCGCGCGGATCCATGAAGCTCGGGCTGCCGTCGAATTCGTGCATGCTGGCGAGCACCTGCATCGAGCCCTCCGGCGCCCAGGGCATCGGCGCCAGGCTGCGCCGGTCGGCAACGACCATGCCGTCGGGATCGCCGATCGTCAGCGACAGGCCGGTGATGTCGTCATTGTCGTCGCCCCAGATGTCGAGCGATTGCGTTGAGGTCGGCAGGCGGATCTCGCCGGCCCAGACCTTACCTTGTGCGTCGAGCGGAAGCTGCTTGCCGCGCAGGTCGCCGTTCATGCCGACGATCAGGACCTCGAAACGCGGTTCGCCGCCATCGGTCTTGCCGTTCATCCTGTCGCTCGCCATGACCTTGAAAATCCTCCGGGGCAAGGCCAAGCTCCTATCCCATCGATAGAGGCCTTTCAATCCGCGGGGCTCTTTTCCCAGTCATGCCCGACACTTGCCCCCCCTCCAAGCTTGCCGCGATCGACGCCGCGCACCATCTGCATCCCTTCGCGGACATCAGGAAGCTGAATGCCTATTGGCCAGAGATCGACCGCATCCGCAAGGCGCGCAACATCCTCCTTTGGCAATGGGGCTCTTGCGAGAAAGCAGCTATGTCGATGCCGGGTCAACGTAGCTGCTGTCGGATAATGGGCAAAGCCAAGGTGAGGAGCGCGGCGAAAACCATGACGACACCATAAGGTACCTTCCGGCTCGCCCGGATTTCCTCGACGCGCATGAAAAAGGCGAGATGTGCGACGGGCAGCGGCACCGGCAGCCGCAGGACCAGGAGCGTCACGACGCCGAGCACGAGGAGCAAAAACGAAAACGGCAGCATTCCGTGCCATCCGATAAAAAGGCCGATCGGCAGGAAAAGCTTGGCGTCTCCTGCGCCAAACAGCCGGAACGCCCAGAGCGCCACCCCAAGGGCGAACATCAGCAGACCGGCTCCGACGTCGCCGCCAATTCCGCTTGAAGCAAACAGCGCAGCGCCGACATCCTGTGAGCCAAGGATCACGGCGACCGTGCGCAATGCATAAAGTGCAACGAGCGCGAGCACGATCGTGTTGGGGATCTTCCATGTGCGGAAATCGGTCCAGGCGGCGTAGAGAAAAAGAAATACCGAAAGCGAACTAATAACATCGATCATTTGCGGCATGGTATTCACCCTTTTGGGCTATTATAGCCTGATTTTCAAGTTGCTCTACAGTAAATCCAGACGACTGAGTCAGTTTTTACGAATGGGCACCGGGACTTTGGTCTTAACCATAAAGTATAGATGTCGAGAGCTTGCGTATAAAACGATTGACTAAATTAGAGTTAAGAGATTATTAATGGTCCCAGTCGAAGAGGCGGTCTCGACGACAAGGCGGCCGGGGGGAATACGGCGCACAACTTATCTGGGAGGAAATTCTCGATGAAAGCCTTTGTAAATAGCGTACGCGCTTTCGCGCGGGAAGAAGACGGCGTCGCACTCACTGAATACCTCATTCTGCTTGCCTTGCTTGTTGGCGGTGTGATCACGGCCGTGACATTGGCCGGCACCAATCTGGCTACCGTTTGGAACGGCTGGGCAGGCTGGTTTACGACCAACCTGACCGCCCCGGCAGCCTGATATTGGCGTTCGAAAAAGCGAGGGGTTTTATTAACCCCTCTCTTCTAAATTAGCATCAATGAATGGATGCGCTCCGTCCAGTGTAGCGAGTAACCGCGATGCGTTCCTCAACGATTTTAAGTCTCGTTATTGCGTTTGTGCTCGCAGCAGCAGCCGTTTTCGGCATGCGCGAGTATCTCTCCGATCAGAAGGCCCTGCTGCTGGCGATGAACGGCATGAAGGCCGAGGAAAGAACACTCGTTGTCGCCGACAAGCCAATGCGCTTCGGTGACCGGATCCGATCCGAAAATCTCAGAGCCATTCCGTGGCCCTCGAATGAAACACCCGCAGGCTCGTTCGTCAGCATCGAGGCGGTCGTTGGCAGCGATGCCCAGCCGCGCTATGCCATGGCGGCGATCGACCCCGGCGAGCCGGTGCTATCCTCGAAAATCACTGGTGCCGGCGAACGCGCCACGCTGTCGGCGGCGCTCGACCAGGGCATGAAGGCGGTTTCCATCCGCGTCAACGACGTGCTCGGCGTTGCCGGCTTCGTCAGGCCTTCCGATCGCGTCGACGTGCTTCTGACACGGGTCGTGCGCGGGCCGGCGGGCAACGATCAGAGCTTGGTTGATGTGCTGCTGCAAGGCGTCAAGGTGCTGGCGGTGGACCAGACGGCAGACGAGCGCAAGGACGAGCCATCCGTCGTGAAAACCGTGACCTTTGAGGTCACGACCGATGAGGCGCAGCGCCTTACCCTCGGCTCCAGTATCGGCACGCTGTCGCTGGCGCTTCGCAATATTGCCTCTTCCTCCATCGAGCAAACCAGGCAGATCACCGTCGCCGACCTCGGTGGCGGGGCGATGGCGGCGGAGCTCGGCAATGATCTGGAAAAGAATAAGTTGCCAGAACCTGAAAAACAAGTGCAGATTGTGGAGCCAAAGGTTGAGCCGGTGTTGTCGGTCGAGCCTAAATGGGTGACAGTGGGGGTCTGGAACACGACGAAGCGCGAGGAGCACCGAGTCGGCCTGGTCCAGTGATGTTTATGCGGCCTGCCGCAGGTGCGGCCAGCCGAAGGAGGGGGCTAAAGCAGGCATGGCGAACGGTAAGAGACGAATCGCAAGGACGAAAAGCCTTGCGGCACTGGCGGCAGTGTTTTCGGCCTGTGTGTGTTTAGGGCCCGGATTTGCCGGCTGCGCCAACGCACAGGAAAAGTCGGTCACGCTCGGCAAATCGGTCCAGCGTGTGACGTTGCCTCCGAACGCGACGCTGACGCTCAATACCGGCCAGCCCTTCGGCGATCTCGTTATCGGCAGCGCCGATATGATCGACGTGGTGCCGCTCTCCGACCGGTCGCTGTTCATTCGCGGCAAGCAGATCGGCGCCACCAATATCTCGGTCTATGGCGACGACAAGTCGCTTCTCGGTGTCATCGACATCCGCGTTGCCAGCGATTTCACCGAAGTCGCCGCCGCCATTCGCTCTGCCGCGCCCTCGGCCCGGGTTACCGTGGTCAACTCCAACAATCGCATTCGCCTGACAGGCATGGTCCGTGACGGCGTTGAATTGCAGCGGGTGATGGAAGTCGCCCAGTCCTATTCCGACCAACCGGTGCTGAACCAGTTGCGCGTCAGCGACAGCCAGCAGGTGATGCTGGAGGTCCGTATCATTGAAGCCTCACGCACGACGGGTCGTGACCTCGGGATCGGTTGGTCCGGGCACGGCAACAACGGTATCGGCAAGGCAACGACCAGCCAGGGTATCACCGTGAATGATGACGGCAGCCTGGCCCGTAGCCTCCTTGACCCCAAGGGTGCGGCAACGGGTATGCTGCCCTTCGGCCAGTTGATCGCCAAGGTGCTGGAAATCTCCGGCGGCCGCATCGACGTGGTCATCAATGCGCTCGAGCAGAAGGGATTGGTGCGTCGTCTGGCTCAGCCGAACCTTATCGCCATGAGCGGCTCGACCGCCAGCTTCCATGCCGGCGGTGAAGTGCCGATCCTGAAGACGACGAACAACGGCACGACAGTCGCCACCGAGACGGACTATCGCCCCTTTGGTGTGCGGCTGACCTTCAAGCCGGTGGTGCTTGACGACGGCGTCATCAATCTGGAGATCGAGCCTGAGGTTTCCGAGCTTGATCCGTCGATCAGCGTCAACGGCAATCCGGGTTTCATCTCACGCGCTGCCAGCACGACGGTAGCGCTTCGTGACGGCCAGAGCTTTGCCATGGCGGGCCTGCTGCAGTCGATCAATGCCAAAGATATCCAGCAACTGCCGGGCCTCGGGAAGATACCGATCCTCGGCGCACTGTTCCGTTCGACGAGTTTCCAGAAGAAGGAATCCGACCTCGTTATCGTCGTCACCCCGCACATTGTGCGACCGGCCCGCCCGGGTGAGGACCTCTACAGTCCGCTCGATCAGACGCGCTCGTCCAATGACGTCGAACTTTTCGCGCTCGGTGTCTTGGAAGTCGACAAGGACATGCTCCGACGCTTTCGCAATGGCGTCGGCGTGACTGGGCCCTATGGCCATCGTCTCGACCTGAACCAGGGAGGCCAAGTTGTTGTTACAAAACGCTAAGCGCGTCCTTTTCGTCCTTGCAGCCGCCGGCCTTGCTTCCGGTTGCGCCGACTACATGAACCATCGCGACTCGATCACCTTCGGGCTCGGGAATGCTGTGGAAGCAAACAAGGCCATCCATATCGAGGACCCGTTCCCGCCGGAAGCCCAGCGAACCCGAATCGCAAGCGACGGCAAGGTGATCCGCAGGGTGGTCACGCAGTACCAGAACGGCGGGATGGGCGTTGTTCCGCCGTCGCCGGCCATGGGGGCTAATGGGGCGTCCAGTGTGGCCACCGTTAGCCAATAGCTGGCGAAAGGCATGAACGGCGGTAGCGCGCCGGAAGGGAAAATGCACGAAACAGGGTCGTCACGGCGATAGCGCCGTGATGGGGGTATGCCAATGCTGAGCAGGGTTGTCAGACGGTTCTGGAACGATCATCGTGGCTATGTTATCGCCTTGACGCTCATCGCCATGCCTATGCTTCTCGGCTTTTCGCTGCTGATCATCGACGTCGGCCGCAGCAGCAACCTGCATACCGATCTCCAGAACGCGGTCGATGCGATGGCGTTGGCCGGAGCCCGCGAACTCGATGGCCGCGATGATGCCATTTCGAGGGCGCAGACGTCGATCGAGAAAATCGCCAATAGCGCGGCTTTTTCCGGGGGCGGGGCCGGCATGTCGCTTGGCTCGCATATTACCGTGGCCTACCACGCCGGCAACGATGCCGGAAGCACTGTCACCGTGCTTTTTCTGAAGAGCATCCCGGCCAACGACGACACGCCCATCCCGTCTTCGATGCAAACGACCACGGCCAGCGAAGCGTCCTACGCCTGGGTCATCGCCAAGCCGCAGGCGATGCAGACGATCTTTCCGATCCCCGTTGGCTTCACCCGCAATACGATCAACATCGCTGCCGATGCTGTGGCCGTATACCATGCCAGCGCCTGTGACATCACGCCGCTCTTCATCTGCAATCCCTACGAGCCGGCCGGCAATACGAGCCCGGCCGCCAACGAACAGGCGGCGGCGGATCTCCACACCAACTTCGCGGCCGGCAATCTCTACGGCCGGCAGATCGAAATGAACAGCACGTCTTCGTCCAATCCCGGGCCTGGTAATTTCGGGTTCCTGCGGACACCGCTGGGCAATGGCGCAAACGTGCTGGCGGAGGCTCTCGCCACCGGCAATCCGGGAGCCTGCTATACGCAGGACAGCCTGGATACCAAGACGGGTGCCGTCGCCGGGCCTGTGGAGGCTGGCGTCAATACGCGCTTCGGCATTTATGAGGGGTCGTTCAAGGGCTCGCGCAATGACGGCCGCTATCGCCCGGCCCAGAACGTGCGCTCCGCACAAAAGCAAACGGGACAGAACGGCTGCAAGGATTACGACCCGGCAATGGTCGGCAGCGCGGTCGGTGATGTCACCAAGGCGGTGCCGTTGGGCTACGGTTCAGCCATGAGCACGCTTGGCGGCGGCAAGATCAGCAGCAGCAACAATTGGAACTACGCAAACTACTGGAGCGTCGCACAGGGCGGGACGCCGCCGTCGGTCAGCGCCATTCTCAGCAATCATTCCAGCTATCCGCCGACAGCCACCGGAACACCGAGCCGGCCCTCCGCCTACGATGTCTATCGTTACGAACTCAACACCCCGGCGCTACTCAACCATGCCTCGGCGAACGGCGAGGTCGGCAATCCGACAACAGGCGGCGGCCAGTGCTATTCGGGACCTTCCCTTTCGAACTACACGGCGGACGAGTATGGCGATCGTCGTGAGATCTTCGCCGCGATCGTCAATTGCGGCTACGAAGCATCGATCGGCCATCTGAACGGTCAGAAGCAGACGCAGGCGGTTGCCTTCGCCCGCATGTTCATGACCAAACCGGCGATCAAGGCCGGCAGCGAACGCTATCTGTCGCTCGAAGTGATCGACATCAGCGGCAAGGGTGGACGGGGCACACTCGAAGATTTCCTCCGGGAAGAAGCGGAGCTGGTCAGATGATGGCGCTCCGCAACTTTATCAGGCATCGGCTTTGCCCCGGCTTCTGGCGGCGGGAGGAAGGCGCGGTGCTTGCCGAAGCGCTGCTCGCCATCCCCTTTGTGACGCTCTTTGCGGCGGGGATACTGGAGTTTGGCAGCATCTTCTGGGAGCGTATGCAGATCGACGCAGGCTTGCGCGATGCGGGGCGCTACCTCTCGCGATGCCGGCCGGTGTCGGGAACCTATGTGCCGACATGCAATCAGGCGACTGCGAAGACGATCGCCTTTTACGGAACGCAAACACCTGCGGCAAACGCTAAACCCCGTGTCCCCGGCTGGAAGGACGCTGCCGACATTACCATCACTGCACCCGATGCAGACGGGAACATCACCATCTCAACTGCTCATCTCTACGAGACCTCGCCGGTGTTCGGCTTTCTCGGAATCGACGCCATCACGATCAGCTCATTCCATGAAGAGAGATACATCGGATGGTGACCTCTAGGGCGATCAAGACCTTCTGGCAGGATAGCAGTGGTGCCAGCCTTGTCGAAGCATTGCTGACCTTTCCGATCGTCATGCTGGTATTCGCCGCCTTCATCGAGTTCGGCTATGCCATGTCGCAGTGGAACCAGACCGTCAAGGCACTGCAATATGGTGCCCGTCTGGCGGCCGTATCCGATCCGGTGACGACGAATTTCAATGCCGTTTTCCCGATCGGAGCTGCCGATCCACTCAACAACGGCAAAGCGGCGCCGAACGATGCCACGATATCCTCGACCTGCGGGCCGGCTCTGGCGAACTGCACGGCGGCATTGAACCGGATCGTCCTGGGAAGTGACGGCCTTTGCAACGCGGGAACTGATCCTCACCCCGGCATTTGCGACCTCAATTGGCGCATCACGCCGGATAAGCTGATGGTCACCTACCAGCGATCGGGGCTCGGCTACTGGGGCCGGCCGGACGGGCCCGTGCTGACGATGCGGCTGGAGGTACGCAACATCACCTTCGATCTGCCGATCCTCGGCGGGCTGTTGGGACTTAACGACATCACCATCCCGGCCCATCCGGTGACGATCACGACGGAAGATCTAAAGACGTGCTCAACCTGCTGACTCCTTAAAGTATGCGTAGGAAAGCGAAATGACAGCTCACATGAACATTGCCGCATCCACCAAGATCCTGGTTCTCTCCGACGACGCGGCTGCAGCGAGCTTCATGCTCGATACGTTCGGGTCGCTTTCGCGTTACGATGTCCGCCATCTCTCGCTGAAGGCGCTCGGAGAAAAGGGCCGGTTCGATCCGACGCAGTTCGACCTGATCGTTCTCGACGTCGACAACGGGAAATTGCTGCACCAGCCGGAGCTCTTCGCGTTTCGCACCACCTATCGGGACATTCCGCTCGTCGTCGTTTCCGAAGAGCTGCCGGACGACATGCTGCGGCTGCTCTTCCGCCTGAACGGCAATGACTGGCTGAAGAAGCCGCTCGAGCGCCGCGCACTGATCGACATGATTTCGACCCATGCGCCAGGCACTGGGGCCAGCGACAGCCGGGTGCATGCCGTGGTCTCAGCCGTCGGTGGCGCGGGCGCCAGCATGATCGCTTCGTCGCTTGCGCATGCGCTGGCCCAGCCGACCAAGAACTCGACGCCGCGGGTTGACTTGTTCGACACGGATTTTTGCTCCGGGATGCTTGGCTATTATCTCAACCTCGTCAACGACTACGACTTAAAACCAGTCATCGCCAATCCTTCCCGGGTCGATCTGGAATTCATCGATCTGGTTCGAAAGCGTCATTCGGGCGGCTTTTCACTGCTGTCCTTCAAGCAGCCAGCAGTCCTTCTGGCACCCAAGGGCCGGGAACTCGTGCTGCGTATGCTCGACGTGGCCGCCTTCGAGAGCGACCACACGATCATCGACATTCCCTATTATGACACGCCGTGGAAATACGAGGTGCTCAGCTCGGTCAACAGCATCTGCATCGTCACCGAAATGACGGTCCCTGCGCTTTCTCAAGCCAAGGATTTGTTTGCCAATCTGGTACGGCTGCGCGGCAGCTCGGATCAGATATTCATCGTCATCAACAAATACCGCAGCAAGCTTTTCGGCCTCGGCCTGCGCCGACAACAAACGGAGAAGATCTTCAAGGAGATTCCGACGCATGTCATTGCGGATGACTGGGATACTCTGAGCGAGGCAGTCAACCGCGGCGTGCTGCCATCTCAAGTGAATTCCCGGGCGCGCTTCTGCGGCGCGGTCGGCAAACTTGGAGCACTGGTGCGATGAAGGCGATCGACAGTGGGCGCATAAGGTCCCGCGCCGCCGATGTCGGTCTTGCGGTTTTGGCAATTCTGGCCGCTGTCGGGAACGCTGCGGCAGGCGGGCTTGTGCCGCGGAGCCTTGGGCCGACGACAAGCGCCGTGGTGACGATCGAAAAAAGCTATGCGGCTGGGACAATCGTCATCGTCAGCGGCAATCGTACGCTGGATCTCGTCATCTCCGAAGGACGCGCGATCCGTTACAAAATCGGCGTCGGACGAGACGGATTTCGCTGGAGCGGTACCGTCAAGGTTGGACGCAAGGCAGAGTGGCCTGACTGGCGCCCGCCTGCCGAGATGAAGGCGCGCGCAGCCGGACTTCCGGACCTGGTACCGGCCGGACCGCTTAATCCCTTGGGTGCCCGCGGGATCTATCTCTACAAGGGCGGGACCGACACGCTCTATCGCATTCATGGAACGAACGAGCAGTCGACGGTCGGCGGTTTCGCGTCATCGGGCTGTTTTCGCATGAGCAATGCCGACGTCATCGATCTCTATGAGAGGGTGAAAGTCGGTTCCACGGTGATTGTAAAATAAGAGTTCAGGGGCGGGAAACATGGCGAACGGTATCATCGGGCGTTTCTACAAGCAGCGGGAACCGGAAAGCCGGGAACATCCGGAGGCGGCCGAACTGTCTTTGGTCGGCGCAGTTGAGAACATGCCTGCCCAACCGGCCTCCGACAGCGCCACGGCGAGTGGCGAAGAGGCTTCGTTCGGGCCGGACATGGTTTCCGAGCGGGTCAATCTGCACCGCTACCTGCTCGATCGCATCAACCTCGGGATCCTCGACACACTCGACAACGAGGAGATCGCTACCGAGATCCGGCCGTTGGTCAAGGACTATATTCGGAACAACAACTTTCCGCTGAATGCCAAGGAAATCAATGATCTGATCCGCGATATCACCGACGAGATGCTTGGGCTGGGACCGATCGAGCCGCTGCTGGCCGATGACACAATCGCAGATATTCTCATCAACGGCTACAACAGCGTCTATGTCGAGCGGAGCGGCAAGCTCGAGAGCACCGCCGTGCGGTTCAAAGACGAGGACCACCTGCTTCGGGTGATCAACAAGATCGTCTCGGCGGTTGGCCGCCGTGTCGACGAGTCAACGCCGATGGTTGACGCCCGCCTCAAGGATGGCTCGCGTGTCAACGTCGCCATCAGGCCGATCTCGGTCGACGGACCGCTCGTTTCCATTCGCAAATTCACGCGCAAGCCGCTGACAATGGAGCGCCTCGTGCAATATGGGGCTATGGCCGATGCGATGCGCGTCCTTCTCAGCGCCGCGGTCAAGGGCAAGGTGTCCATGGTCATTTCAGGCGGCACCGGTTCTGGCAAGACCACCTTGCTGAACGCTCTCTCGTCGCAGATTTCTCCAAGGGAGCGCCTGATCACCATCGAGGATGCAGCCGAGCTTCAACTGCAGCAGCCGCATGTCGGGCGTCTGGAAACCCGGCCGCCAACGCTCGACGGGCGCAACGAAATCCGTCAACGCGAACTTTTGAAAAACGCCCTGCGCATGCGTCCCGACCGCATCATCGTCGGCGAAGTACGCGGCGACGAGGCGTTCGACATGCTGCAGGCGATGAATACCGGTCACGAGGGGTCGATGACGACCATTCACGCCAACACGCCGCGCGACGCCGTCGGCCGGCTTGAGCAGATGGTCGGCATGGCAGGGATGCCGATGTCGCAGTTGAGCATTCGCTCGCAGATCTCGTCCGCCATCACCATGATCGTGCAGGTCCAGCGCCTGAGCGACGGCAGCCGCAAGATCGTCTCGATTTCCGAGATCACCGGCATGGAAGGCGAAGTCGTGCAGATGCAGGAGATTATGAAATTCAAGAAAATCGGCACCGATGAAGGTGGGCGGATCCATGGAGAGTTCCGCGCCACCGGCATCCGGCCGCGGTTCGTCGAGGAATTTGCCGAACTCGGGATCGAGATCCCTGTGGCGATTTTTGATCCCGGCAAACCGCTGCAAACGGGACCTGTCAAATGACCCTGACTCTCCTTTACGCCGCCGTTTTCACCGCCGCCCTTGTCGCTGTCGAAGCGATCATGCGCAACTACTTCAAGAGCTCCGAACGACACCGCGCCGTGAACCATCGGTTGAGCTTGCTCGAGGTCAGCGATGATCATCGCAAGACCTATAGCGATATGCTGAAGGAGCGCGGTGCCGGCGGCGGTTGGCGGCAAACCCCCATCACGCAGCGGCTGCTGCAGTTCTACGCCCAGTCGGGAATCAAGTTCGATGCCAGGCGATTTGCTCTCTTCGCGATCGCGGGCGCCCTTTTGACGTGGCTGGCCGCGGGGTTCCTCGTGCCCAGCACTCTGTTCAGGATCCCCGTCTTTCTCCTGATCTGTCTCCTCATCCCGGCGCTCGTCGTCTGGCGCGCCCCGGCAGCTTGGCCGCCGGCCACCCGCTGCCGGCGGCGATTTCTTTGGTGGCACGTGAGATGCCCGATCCGATCGGCACCGAGTTCGGCCTCCTTTCCGATGAGCTCACCTACGGCGTGACGCTGGACGATGCCCTTGTCAACTTGGCGAACCGGGTCGGCGTCGAGGATCTGAACCTGCTTGCGATATCGCTGAGCGTGCAGGCCGGAACCGGCGGAAACCTCGTGGAGATCCTGCAGAACCTTTCGAAGACGCTGCGCGACCGGTATATGCTGAAGGCAAAGGTCAAGGCGATTTCCTCGGAAGGACGCATCACGGCGATCTTCATGTCGGGCTATCCGTTCCTGCTCTACGCGATGATCAAGGCGTTGTCGCCGACCTACTTCGATCCCGTCTGGGATAGCGGCCACGGAACCATGGTGGTGAGCGTGCTGCTGGCCGTCATGGCGATCGGGAACGTCATTCTCTACAAGATGGTCAACTTCGAGTACTGAGGCAGTCATGTCGAGTGAGTATGGAATTTACCTCATCGTCTTCTTTGCAGTGCTGATATTTTCAGCAGCAGCATCGGAATTGTTTTTTCGACAGCGCGAGGTCTCGGTCCGGGTGTCGAAGAGCTCGGCGGCATCAGGCGAGGAGTTCCACCTTGGCGATACGACGATTGCCGATCTCGGCGAGGCGGAAAACCGCCTGATCCGTCGCTATTTCGAGATTGCGCGACGTGACACCAATGTGAACTCCACCCAGAACCGGCTGATCCGGGCGGGGTATTTCGCTGCCGGCGCCGTGACCACCTTCCAGGTGGTTCGCGCGGTGATTTGTATCAGCATGCTGGTCGTAGCGGTCTGGGCCTTAAACCGGTTCGCGCCTGATATGTCGCAGATAGTGACGCTGATCCTTGGCATGTTTGCTGCGGGCGCGACCTTTATTCTGGTCAACATCTATATCGACCGGCGCGGCGCCGCCAAGGAGAGGGAGTACCGCCGCCTCTTTCCCGATTTCATGGATATGCTGATCGTCTGCCTTGATGCGGGGATGAGCATCGAGGCGGCGGCGAACCGCGTTGCCCGGGAATTCGTTGCCAAGCAGCAGGACTTCGGCCTGCATCTCTCGATCATGATGCTGGAAGTGCGGGGCGGCCGGCGATTGCGCGAGGCGCTCGCCAACCTTGCCGTCCGCCTGAGGATCGACGAGGCCCGGGCCCTGTCCGTTCTGTTCCGTCAATCGGAAGAGCTCGGGACCAGCGTAACGCAGACGCTGCGGGTCTACTGCAAGGAAATGCGCGACCTGCGTATCGTGCGCGCGGAGGAAAAGGCGAACGCCCTGCCGGTCAAGATGCTGCTGCCGCTCGGCGCATTCCTTTTTCCGGTAAGCCTCGTCATCGTTCTTGTACCCGTTGTTATCCGTGTCATCAGTCTTCTCATCGGCATGAAACCCGGCGGTTGAGCCAAGTGAGGTCGTATGCAGTATTCGCTCGAACAGAATCGTAACGAGGCCATCATTACCCTCGATCCGCGTATGCCAATGGCACCGGCAAGCATAGAACAAGCCGGACTGGATCCGTCGTTCCTGCTTCGGCTGGCGTCAAAATGCGCGGCCGAGCAGGACACCACCACGGCATCTCATCTCGCTGACCGCATGAAATTGCCGAAAGTGATCGTCAATATCCTGATCAAGGAGCTCGTGAAACTCGCCTATCTCGAGGCGCGCGGCTTGGCTGGTGAGGATGTGAGATCCGATATTCGATATGCGCTTTCCATGAAGGGGTTCGAATATGCCCACGCGGCGTCGCGTCAATGCCAATATGTCGGCCCGGCGCCGGTGTCGCTGGACGCGTTCTGCCGGCAAGTCGTTTTGCAGTCCATCCATCACGAGCGCGTGACCCCGGAGCGGCTGAACGACAGCCTTGACGGGCTGGTGCTCTCGGATGCCTTGGTCGAAAAGCTCGGCCCGGCCATCAACTCCGGTCGCTCTATCCTGCTTTACGGCCCACCCGGCAACGGAAAGACGAGCATCGCCGAGCGGACGTCGCAACTGTTTCGCCAAACAATCTGGGTGCCCTATGCCATCGAGGTCGGCGGCCATGTCATCAGTTTCTATGACGAAGCAGTGCATCACCCCGTATCGGAGGCTGACACGGAATCCCATCCGAAAGCCGATCAACGATGGATCGAATGCCGCCGTCCGGTGATCAAGACGGGCGGGGAATTGACCCTCGATCAGCTCGACCTCACTTTCAACGAAGGACCGAATGTCTATGAAGCGCCCATACACTTGAAGGCGTCCGGCGGCGTTTTCATCATCGACGACTTCGGGCGTCAACAAGTGGCGCCGCAGGCGCTCATCAATCGCTGGATTGTGCCGCTCGAGCGCGGATATGACTTCCTGACGCTGCACACCGGCAAGAAGTTCAGGGTTCCCTTTGACGAACTGGTGGTGTTTTCGACGAATATCGCTCCGAAGGACCTTTCCGACGAGGCGGGCTTGCGGCGACTCAAGTATAAGATCTTTGTGAACACCCCGTCGCGCGACGAATATATCAGAATTTTCAAATCCTATGCCAGCGACGCCGGATTGGCTGTCTCTGATCCAGACCTGAGCCTGTTCTACGATCGCAAGTACAACGGCGATGTGCTGGCGTCTTGCTATCATCCGAAATATCTTCTGGATTTCGTCGGTTCTTACTGCGAGTTCAACGGGATAGCAGGAAACGCTTCGCTCGATATGCTCGAACGGGCGTGGGAAGGTGTATTTACGTCGGAATGATTGCGGGCTTGTCACTGGACACGGCGTGTTCCTGGACAATGTGTCCAACGCAGATTTGATGACTTACGGGGAGTAAACGAATGACTAGCATTCCGGGCATTGAGGTCGAAGCAGACCGCGCAATACCAAGCAATTTGCGAGTGATAGAGCAGCGGGGCTCAAAAAGCTCGCTATTCGTCGGTTTGCTGCTGATGCTCTTGCCTGTGAATGCTGGCGTTCTCGTCTATACCGCCAAAAACTCAGCCGATGTTCGCGAGAGCCGCGAGACCATCGCCGCGCTTAAGAGGTCCATCGATGGTCTGAGGGGACAAATGGAAAAGCAGTCGCGCAACATCGCGGATAATGCCAAGGCTGACGAAGTCGCACTTATCCGCCAGGGGATGGATGGGCTGCAAAAGACTATGATGAACGAACTGCGAAATGACACAAGTGGTCTTCGGATGGGTTCAGCTTTGGTCCTTAGCGCACCCGGCAAGGAGCCAGCACAATTTTTCGCACCCCGTGCCGTGCCGGCGGAAGCTCAAGCTTCGGATAGCAGCCTTGCGTCCCTCGAAGCCGGGGGCATTGCCGTCAGTGACCTGCCGCGTTACGAGCGCACACTCTCGCCGGAAGGCCAGCTCATCCTTCGGAAGGCCCGGTAAACACCGCGTTCGCCGAAATCTCCAAAGCAATCGGTGGATGCTGCCAGGGGGCGCCGATGCTCGCAATGCGCAAGGGCAATCTCATCTCGACCCAGATTGCCGATCGCTGCAGGGCCCATCACCGCTGAGCGTAATTTACGCTGTTCTTCATCAATTCGAGATTACGGGCAGTGACTTCGTTTCCGGGATCAAGCTCATAGGCTTTCAGGAAATACCGTCTGGCAGTGCGCAAGTCACCGCGTAAAAGGTGAGAATATCCGATATTGTTGTAGTAGACCGGGGTGTTGCCGATCATTCGCGAGAGTTGCTGGTAGGCGCGGTCGGACGTGTCGAAGCGGGCAACCATGTCGGCGGATGCAGCTAAGCCCAGCCAAGCGGCCGGATCCTGCGGAAAAACGTCAACTGCTCGCTTGTAAATGGCGTAAGATTTTCCGTAGTTCTTTTCCTGAAATTGCAGTTTGCCGGTGGTTATCAACTCGTCGTTCTTATAGAAGGCGACGGCTGAGTCATCCTCAAGGGTCTTTGCACTATCGCCATAAGCAGCCAGACCATCAACGCTGGATGACTGGCAACCAGCTAAAATCGCTCCAGTCGCTATCAAAAACGCAATGCATCTAGTTCCGGCTCTGATCTGCAACATTGGCAATTTAATCCCCCATCAGACATTCTTACCTGAGACTCGGATGTGTTCACCGGAAATCATCGTAAAAAAAAGCTAACAACTCAAGAATTTGAGCAAATAGTCGCAAAAAAGCGACAGATGCGGTCTTCGACGGAATGCGACAGTATGATAAAACGCCTGCTATCTAAAGTAGGCATCATCTGCCCCGTGACTCCTTGAGTGGAAATCAATCAACGTCGCCTATCCTGCTCGTCAGGTCAAAGGATGGAACGCCGTATGCGGATCGCTATTTTCACGCTGATGCGACTCGGGCCATCGCTGACTTACGCGACAGCATCGATCTTCGTTCTCAGCATACCGCTCCTGGAAAGCCACCCCTCAAGTGCCTTCGCCTGGTGGCTTTACATGACGATACTTCCGGTCATGCGCGAGCCGATCTATCTGCTTTTGGCGGTACCCGGCGTTGGAATTTGGAGCGCCACGGTCCTGTTGATGCTGGCATCGATTTTCGGGGTTCGTGTGGCCATGCAGCCGCAAAGACACCACCGTTCAGGCTTCATCCATGCCCATATCGCGCTGATCGCGACCGGTCTAACCATGGGGCGGGCAGCCGTTGGCCAGGCCGGCCTTTCCGAGTTTGCGCTGCCTCAATTTCAACGAGGCGACTGGTCGTTCCTGCCGCTATCCCAACCGCTTGGGACCTTCCTTTTCATATCCGTGTTTTTGGCTTGCATCTGCAGCCACTTAACAGTCATCAAGCGTGCAATATCGGCGTGATGGAAAAGGGTTGAACCGCCCGCCGGAGGCGCGGCAAGACGTACCTCGAGTTGCGGCAGCGCAGGCAATACCGGCTCTAGCCAAGGCGCAGGAGAAGCCGAAGCTTGGCGCAGCCGCCTTGAAGATTTTCGGTTTCGCCCGGATCGCCGCCATCGGCCTTGCTGTCCATCCTGTCGCTTGCCATGACCTTGAAAATCCTCCGGGACAAGGCCAAGCTCCCATCCCATCGACATCAGCCTTTCAATCCGCGAGGGTCTTTACCACCATGCCCGATACCTACCCACCCTCGAACCTGGCGGCGATCGACGCCGCACACCACCTGCATCCCTTCGCCGACATGAAGAAGCTGAATGCCGAGGGAACGCGCATTATCCAGCGCGGCGAGGGCGTCCACATCTTCGACAATCACGGCAGGAAATATCTCGACGGCTTCGCCGGCCTCTGGTGCGTCAATATCGGCTATGGCCGCCGGGAGATCACGGATGCGGTCGCAAGGCAGATGAACGAGCTGCCCTATTACAACACCTTCTTCGGCACGACCTCGGCGCCGGCGACCCTGCTTGCGCAAAAGGTCACCTCCCATGCCGGCCAGCGTTTCAACCACATATTCTTCACCGGCTCCGGCTCTGAGGCGAACGACACCTGGTTTCGCATGGCACGTGTCTATTGGAGCGCCGTCGGCAAGCCGTCGAAGAAGATCGTGATATCGAGGAAGAACGGTTATCACGGCTCCACCGTCGCCGGCGCCAGTCTCGGCGGCATGAAATACATGCACGAGCAGGGCGATCTGCCGATACCTGGTATCGTCCATATCGGCCAGCCCTATTGGTACGGCGAGGGGGGCGATCTCACGCCCGCCGAATTCGGTCTGAACGTCGCCCGCGAGCTCGAAGCGAAGATCGATGAGCTGGGCGAGGAGAATGTCGCAGCCTTCGTCGCCGAGCCGGTGCAGGGGGCGGCCGGCGTCATCATCCCACCGGAAACCTACTGGCCGGAGATCGATCGCATCTGCAAGGCGCGCAATATCCTGCTGGTGACCGACGAGGTGATCTGCGGTTTCGGCCGGCTGGGCGCCTGGTTCGGCCACCAGCATTTCGGCGTCGAGCCCGATCTGGCGCCGATCGCCAAGGGGCTTTCCTCCGGTTACCTGCCGATCGGCGGCGTGCTCGTCAGCGACCGCATTGCCGATGTGCTGATCAACGAGGTCGGCGACTTCAATCATGGATTCACCTATTCCGGCCACCCGGTCTGCGCCACCGCCGCACTCGAGAACCTGCGCATCATCGAAGAGGAAAGACTGGTCGAACGGGTGCGCGATGATATCGGACCCTATTTCGGCAAGGCCTGGGCAGCACTTGCCGAACATGATCTGGTCGGCGAAGCTGTCAGCATCGGCCTGATGGGCGGCTTGCAGCTTGCCGCGGAGAAAGGCACGCGCACCCGCTATGCCAAGCCCGATCAGGTCGGTGCGCTGGTTCGCAACCACGCGCTGGCGAACGGCCTCGTGCTGCGCGCCACCGGCGACCGCATGCTCGCCTCGCCGCCGCTTATCATCAGCCACGCAGAGGTGGACGAGATGGCGAGGATCACCCGACTGGCGCTGGATTTGGCCTGGAAGGAGCTGAAATCCTGATTTCGCTCAGCCCGGCTGATTGACCCAGGCATAGCCGAAACGGTAGCTGTCGCCGCCGCGCCGATAGAAATAGGGCACGTCGATCACCGACGCCTGCGGTGCGGACGCGCCGAGATTGGCCTGCAGCCATTCAGCCATATCAGGCGGAAGCGCTTCGCTTCCCCCCTTCTGCGGGAGGAGCCACACGAGGAGAAGCGGTCGCCGACCCGCAAGATCCGGGTGGAAGCCGGGATAATCCGCGGAGAGGACCGGCACGCCGGGAATATCCTGCCTGAGATTGCCGGCGAGCAGGCTGTCCCCGGCAAGGACCGCCGCCGGTTCGGCCTGCTTGCGCAAGATTTCCAGCATGCCGGCATAGGGCCTGTTCAGCCGCTCGTAATGGCCGGTGAAGCGTGCAGTCGCGACGCTTCCGTAAAGGGCGGCCGGCACACCGATCATGATGACGGTGACGATGGGCATAAAACGCCGGAACGCCCTGTCTGTCGCGACGCCTGCTGCCTCGATCTTCAGGCAGAAATAGAGCGGCAGGATGAAGAGCATCGGCACTAGCCAGCGATCCTTGATGCCGGCCGCGCCGCCGAAGACGATCAGAAGCAGAATGCCGGCCAAGAAGACGAGCATCATCCGCTCGAGCAGCCGCGTCCATTCCGAACCGGAGCCGAGTGCCGGACGAAGGCTCCTGCCGAAGACGAGCGTGAATACCGCCACGGTCAATCCGGCAAAGCTGATGATGGCGAGAGCCAGTGAACTGACGCCCATGGCCACCTGGGTGAGATAGCTCGCATGGCCGCTCGCGGTCATCTTCTCCAGGGTGCGTGCGGTGGCGAAATCGAGATTGTCCTTCAGCCAGAAGAGATGCGGCAGGATGATGACGAGCGCCACCGCCGCCGTCAGCATCAGCCGCCAGTCGAAGATCCGCGGCCGCAGGCGCGCATCCGAAAGCGCGGCAATCAGGGCTGCCGCGGGCAAGATCGCGAAATTATATTTAGCAAGCAGGCCGAAACCGATGCCGATGCCGGCGATGAGATAGGAGGCGAGGCTCGGCTGCTTCAGGCTGCGGATGAAGCCGTAGAAGAAGATGCTGGCCGAGAAGAACACGGCGACCGTATGCGTCAGGTCGCGCTGCATCTCGAAAGCAATCTGCGGGATCGTCAGCAGCCCGAGCGTGGTGATCGCCACCAGCGCCTTGTCGCGCAGGATAAGCCGCGCGGTCAGGCCGTAGAGCACGTAGGAGCTGAACAGCAGTAGGTTCTTCACCACCGAAAGGGCGGTTAGCGAGACACCGGCGAACTGGAAGACGGTGTATTGCAGCCAGTTGTAGAAGGGCGGCTGCGGGCCGTAGCCGGCGGCAAGCCATTGCGAGCGGAAGACCTGTTCGGCCTCGTCGAGATCGAGAGAATGCGAGGTTGCGAGCCGCACGCCGACCTGAAGCACGAAATAGGCCGCCAGCAGGGCAAAGATCCAACTGATGTCGCGACGGTTGCTCTCGGTCATTCTATTTGCTCTCCGGCCGAACCCAGGCGTAACCGAGCGCGAAATTGTCGCCCTGGCGGCCGAAATAATAGGGAAGCGACAGCGAGCCGATCTCCTGCAGCGCGATGCCGGCCGCCGTCAGCGCTGATGAAAACCGCTCCGGCATGATCGCATCGGCAGCCGTCGCCGTTTTCTTGCCGCGCCAGACGATGAGCACCGGCCCCTTGGCCTCGGCATAGGCCGGAATGCCCGGTGCCGGAAAATCCGGGATCACCACCGGCACATCGGGAAATTGCAGCCGCATATTTCCGCCGATATAGGGGTCGGAAGCGATCACAAGTGCGGGTTGCGCCTGTCGCGTCATCTCGCGCGAAAAACCCGCCATCGGCACATTCGGCCGGCTGTAGGTGCCGATCAGCCCGGCGCCGACGACTCGAAAACCGAGGGCGATCAGCACGCAGGCCATCAGCACCGGCAGCACCGGTCGGAAGCGGCGCAGCCCGGCGGAAAGGTCAAGCCCGGCCGCCTGCATCTTCGCCAGGAAATAGATCGGCAACACCAGCAGGAACGGGTCGAGCCAGCGCTCGCGAACCGTGGTGGAGCCGGTGAAAAGCACGATGAGAGCAATGCCGGCGAGACTTGCGAGCATCATCCGCTCCATCATCCCAGTCCAACGGTTGCCCGCCGAAAGCGCCCGGACAAAATCCCGGCGAAAGGTGGCGGCGAAGATCAGCACCGGCAGCGCCGCAAAGGCGATGATGGCGACGAGAAAGGCGACAAGGCCTTTGCCGACCCGCACGGCGCCGGCCGGTTCGCTGCCGGCGGCCATCTTGACCAGAGTGTCGGAGGAGGCGAATGCGAGATTGCCCTGCAGCCAGACCGCGTGCGGCAGAACGATGACGAGCGCGACAGTGATCGCCGCCAGCATGCGCCAGTCGAGCGCCCTGCGCCGCCATTCGGCATCGGGCAGGATGGCCATCAAAGCGACGACAGGCATCAGTGCGAAATTATATTTCGAGATCAGCCCGATGCCGGTCGCAAGCCCGAGCAGGAGATAGCTGCCGATATCGGGCCGGTCGAGCGTGCGGAAGAAGCCGTAGAGAAACAGCGAGCTGGCAAAGAGCAGCGCCGTCGTGTGGGTCAGGTCCTGCTGGGCCATGTAGGAGACTTGGGGCAGGGTGATCAGCGCCAGCATAGCGACGGCGGCAAGCGCCTGATCCTTCAGCGCCCGCCGCCCGGCGAGGCCGTAGAAGAGATAGGATAGGAACAGCAGGATGTTCTTCGGGACAACAAGCGCGCCGATCGACATGCCCGCCACCGAAACGACGGCATATTGCATCCAGTTGTAGAAGGGGGGCTGTGGGCCGTAGCCGGCCAGCAGATATTGCGAGAAGAAGGACTGCTCGGCCTCGTCGAGCTCCAGCGAATGCGGAAGCGCGATGCGCAGCGCGATGTTGAGCACGAAATAGGCTGCAAGCAGCAGGCCTGCGGTTCTGATCGTGCTCGTCACGCGCTCCAGCATCGTGCTGCCGGCTTAGGCTTGGCTTTGATCGTCGAAGATCTGCCGCACGATGTAGTTCGGAGAGGCGTCGTCGCGATAATAGGTGCGCGCGATCATTTCCGCCAGGATGCCGGTGGTGATCATCTGCACCGACGACAGCAGCAGCACGACGCCGACCATCAGCATCGGGCGCGTGCCGATATCGTTGCCCATGATGAACTTGTCGAAGCCGAGATAGAGCAGGATCAGCATGGCGAGCGCGCCGAGACCTAGGCCGAGCGAACCGAAGAAATGCCCCGGCCGCGCCTTGTAGCGCATGAAGAACATCACCGACAGCAGGTCGAGGATGACGCGGAAGGTGCGCGAAATGCCGTATTTCGAAACACCGTGCTCGCGGGCATGGTGGGTGACGGCCATCTCGCCGATGCGCGAGCTCGGAACGACACCGGCGACCCAGGCCGGGATGAAGCGGTGCATCTCGCCCATCAGCTTCACCTGCTTGATGATCGAGGCACGGTAGATTTTCAGGCTGCAGCCGTAATCGTGGAGCTTGACGCCGGTGATGCGGCCGATCAGATAGTTGGCGCACCAGGAGGGGATCTTGCGCAAGAACAGACCATCCTTGCGGTTCTTGCGCCAGCCGACCAAGAGGTCGAGTTCACGCCGTTCCAGCTCGGAGACCATCGAAGGAATGTCCTTCGGATCGTTCTGCAGGTCGCCGTCCATCGTCGCGATCAGGCGGCCCTGGGCCGTGTCGATGCCGGCCTGCATGGCGGCAGTCTGACCGAAGTTGCGCTGCAACTCGACGATCCTGAGCGCCAGCCCCTCGCGTCCGACGTACTTGCGGGCGTTGACGAGCGTCGCATCCGTGCTGCCGTCATCGACGAGGATCAGCTCCCAGCGATGGGGGTAGCTAACCATCGCAGCCACGACACGCTCGATGAGCGGGCCGACGCTTTCCTCTTCGTTGAAAATGGGTACGACCAGCGACAGCTCGAGCGATTGTACCGGGTCATTCGTACCGCGAATGGGCTCTACCGTTGTCTGCAACTTTCATCTCCAAAAGGCCGGACGGCCGAGCAATCTTTAATGCTGCCGCCGCACTTGCGGAAGGCTACTACATGAAGTGTCCGCCGGTTGCCAGCGGGCAATGCCGGTTTCCCGCAATCGGCTGATCTGCCTGGGCGCTATTTCGCGCCGCCTTCCACCCAGGAGTAACCAATGGAGAAGCTGCGTTTGCCGTCACCGAAGAGATAGGGCAGCGTCAGCGTCTTCAACTCTTGCAGATGAATGCCCGATTGGACGAGGTCATTGGCGAAACCGGGGGAAATTGTTGGATCATCTGCGGTCTCGCCGCGCCAGATAACCAGCACCGGCCCCTTCGCGTCCGCATATTCGGGAACCCCTGGACCGGGGAAGAACGGGATCACGACGGGAACATCGGGAAACTCCAGCCGCATGTTGCCGGCCACGAACTTGGTTCCCGCCACGATGAGAACCGGCTTGCGGGTCGCGGTCAATTCAGCCACGTAACCGGAAAAGGGTACGTTCGTTCTTGTATAAGTGCCGATGTATTGAATGCCGACGATCCGGAAGAGAAGGATCGACAGGATGACGACCATGAAGACCGGCAGCACGGGCCGGAAGCGCGCAAGACCGGCGGAAAGATCGAGACCTGCGGTTTCCAGTTTCAGGAAAAGATAGATCAGAAGGACGAGCAGGCATGGGTCGAGCCAGCGCTCGTGGATATCGCTGGCGCCGGCGAAGAGGACCACGCCGACGAAGGCGAGTAGGCTGATGATCATCATCCGCTCGATCACCCGGATCATCGGGCTGGAAGAGGAGAGCGCGCGAAGGAAGTCGCGCCGGAAAGCGGCCGCGATGAGAACGATCGGCAATGCGACGAAGCCGAGGACGGCGATGATGAGAGACAGCAGTCCTTGCCCGATGCGGGGGAGGCCGGCCGGGGCCAGGTGTTCGGCGGTCATCCGCTCCAGCGTCGGCGCAGACGCGCTGGCGAGATTGTCGGGCAGCCAGAGCGCATGCGGCAGCACGATCAGAATGGCAAGGACGGCCGCCGGCAGCAAACGCCAGTCGATGAGACGGCTGCGCCATTCCCGGTCCGGCAGCACGGCAATGAGGGCGGCAAATGGCAGGATGGCGAAATTATACTTCGAGATGAGCCCGATGCCGGTGGCGATGCCGATGAGGAGGTAGCTCCCGATCGTCGGCTGGCGCAGCGTGCGGAAAAAACCGAAGAGGAAGAGCGAGGTCGCAAACAGCAGGGCAACCGTATGGGTCAGTTCGCGCTGCGCCATCAGGCCAACCTGCGGCAGGGTAATCAGGCTCAGCATGGCGACGGCTGCGAGCGAACGGCTCTTCAGCACCTCGCGGGCAGCAAGCCCGTAGAAGAGATAGCAGCCGAAGAGAATGATGTTCTTAGGCACCGAGAGCACCCACATCGATATGCCGGTCACCGAAACGATGGCATATTGGATCCAGTTGTAGAAGGGCGGCTGCGGACCGTAGCCGGCAAGCAGATATTGCGAGTAGAAGGACTGCTCCGCCTCGTCGAGATCGAGCGTATGCGGCAAGGCGATGCGAAGCGCGATGTTCAGCAGGAAATAGGCTGCCAGAAAAATGCTTGCGCTGGTAATGCTTTTGGTAATCCGCTTCAACATCGATCTCCACGTCAAGCCGGCAAGGCGCCATCATTTACCGGTCGGCCGCTCGGATCGTCGGCGTGGAGGCGTTTTCACCACCATCGCCATCACTCCGCCGTTGTGCGCAACCTTCATTTCTCTTAAAAGGCCTGGCGATGGTATCGGCCCATGCCGACCCAAGCGAGGAATGCCTACTACATGAAGACTTCGATCGTTGAAAGCCGGCAATCCTGGTTTATGCGCAATCGCATGACGGTGCTGACGGTCGCCATCGTCGCAGCCTATGGCCTCTTCATCCAATGGTTCTGGGGTTGGCCTGTTATCATCAGGCAGTGGGCCGATGTCGGCGCGGGTCCGGTGATCGGCGCGCTCGTGCTATTGACGAGCACCTATTTCCTGCGCACCTGGCGCATCTATGATTATTTTCCGAACGAAACGGCCGGCCGGTTCGCGGTCCTCTTCCGCGTCACGCAGATCCACAACCTGCTGAACATCATGCTGCCCTTCCGCACCGGCGAGACCAGCTTTCCGCTGCTGATGCGCACCGAATTCGGCATTCCGCTGACGCGCGGAACCTCGGCGCTGTTCGTCATGCGGCTGCTCGACCTGCATGCCCTCCTGGCCGCTGCCGGCATCGGTTTTGCCGTTGCATCAGCCGATCCGGCTGTGGCCTGGTCGCTCTGGACAGCCTTCCTGCTGTTGCCGGTCGCAGCCTTCGCCGCCCGCAAGCCGCTGCTGCGCCTTGCCGCCAAGCTGCTACCGAAGAAAGCGCAGAAATTCGTCGCCGAGATCGAAAACGGCTTGCCGCTCGATGCCATCGCCTTTGCGCGCGCCTGGGCGATGACCATCGTCAACTGGCTGGTGAAGGTGATGGTGCTGGCATGGGCGCTCGGCCTGATGGGCGTGCTGCCAATGGCGGCGAGTTTCGGCGGCGCGCTCGGCGGTGAACTCTCTTCCGTGTTGCCGATGCATGCGCCCGGCGGCGTCGGCACCTATCCGGCCGGCATCACCGCCGGCGCCATCGCCTTGGGAGCATCGAGCGAGCGGCCGGCCCTTGCCGCGCTGGCACAGGCGAGCGTCAATGCCCACCTGCTGATCATCGTCTCGGCGCTGACCGGCACCGCGATCTCACTGCCGCTCGGACGTCGCGGCAAGCTCTGAAATCCGTTTTCTCAGAAACGCCTGCTCCGGCTCCTGCCGGCAGAGCGACAGCGCCGTTTCATAGGCCGCGATCGCCTCTTGCTTCCGGCCGAGACGGCGCAGGAAATCGGCACGTGCCGAATGGGCGAGGTGATAGGCCTGCAGTTCCCGGCGTGCCAGAATGGCATCGACCAGTTCCAGCCCCTTGGCCGGCCCTTCCGCCATCGCGATCGCCACGGCGCGGTTGAGCTCGACGATCGAGGAGGGCTGCGCCGCCAGAAGCAGATCGTAATAGAAGGCAATCCGTCGCCAGTCGGTCTCTTCGGCAGCCGGCGCCTTGGCATGCTCGGCGGCGATCGCCGCCTGCAGCGTATAGGTGCCGACCTCTCCCGTCCGCATTGCTTCTGTGAGCAGCACCAGGCCTTCCGCAATCTTCGCACGGTCCCAGAGCGAGCGGTCCTGATCGGCAAGCAGCACCAGCGATCCCTGCTCGCCGCGGCGGGCGGTGCGACGGGAATCCTGCAGCAGCATCAGCGCCAGCAGGCCGGAGACGTCGGGATGCGGCAGTAGCGCCAGAAGCAGCCGCGCCAGACGTATCGCCTCTGCGGTCAAGTCGGCCCGGACCACGTCTTCACCCGAAGAGGCCGAATAGCCCTCGTTGAAGACCAGGTAGATGACGTGCAGCACCTGGTCGAGCCGCGGCGGCAGCGCCTCGCGGCCCGGCACCTCGTAGGGAATCTTCGCAGCCCGGATCCTGCTCTTGGCGCGCACGATCCGCTGCGCTACCGTCGGCGCCGGAGTGAGGAAGGCGTGGGCGATTTCTTCGGTGGTTAGCCCGCAGATTTCCCTGAGCGCCATCGCCATCTGCGCATCGGCCGGGATGGCCGGATGGCAGCAGGTGAAGATCAGCCGCAGCATGTCGTCCTCGATCGGCCCCATGTCACCGATGTAAGTTGCGTCGGGCGAGTAGAGGCTGTCCTCGATGTGATGCTGTGAAGCATCGAAACGCGCCCGCCGCCGAATCGTGTCGATCGCCTTGAAGCGCCCCGTGGAAACGAGCCAGGCGAAGGGATTGCCGGGAATGCCATCCGTTGGCCATGTCCGGGCCGCCGCGGCGAAGGCGTCGTGAAGCGCTTCCTCCGCCCGGTCGAAATCGCCGAGCAGGCGGATCAGAGTCGCCAGCACCCGGCGCGATTGCGTTCGGTAGATCTCCTCGATGACGCGTTCCAAAAGGGCACCTCAGTCCGGCAGGGTCAGCATTCGCACGGGCCTCAGTTCGACGGCGCCGTAACGTGCCGAAGGGATCCGCCCGGCAATCTCCCTAGCCTTCACCATATCCGGTGCCTCGATGACATAGAAGCCGGCCAAATGCTCCTTCGTCTCGACATAGGGGCCGTCGGTGGCCGACAGCGTGTTGTTCCGAACGCGCAGCACGGTCGCCGTCTCAGGCATCTCCAACGCATCGGCATGGATCATCATGCCGTCGCGGCGCAGTTCCTCGTCGAAGGCGAAATGTGCCCTGATCAGTTCGTCGGTCTCGGCTGAAGTCAGCGTGCCGTCGGTGTCGGCGCAATTGTAGATCAGGCAGATGTAACGCATGGCTCAGCATTCCTCCTTGATCGAATAGGCCGGCCGCACTTCGATGGAGCCGTATCGCGCTACGGGAAAAGTGGCGGCGATATCAGTTGCTTCTTCCATGTCTTTCGCCTCGATCAGCACGAAGCCACCGAGATGCTCCTTGATTTCCGCGAAGGGGCCGTCGGTCGTCGTCACGGCATTGTTGCGGACCCTGACCGTCATGGCCGTCGAAGGTTCGCGTAGCGCCAACGCCACCAGCAGGTGGCCGCTATCGCGTAGCCTGTCGTCGTTGATGATCGAATCCTGCGTCAGCTTTTCGCCGTCCTCGGCTGAAATGGCACTGATCTTTGCGGTGTCGAACCAGACCTGGCAGAGATATTTCATCGCCGTCTCCTCACGCGTCTTTGCCGAAGGAATGAATGGGCCGCACCTCGATCGCGCCGAGCCTGGCGAGCGGGATGCCGGCGGCAATGCGGATCGCTTCGTTGAGATCCTTTGCCTCGATCAGGATGAAGCCGCCCAGCGCCTCCTTCGTCTCGGCGAAGGGACCGTCCGTCACCGACATCTCGCCGTTGCGGACTCGGACAGTCACTGCCGATTTCGGCGACTGCAGCGCCTGGGCGACGATCATATGCCCGCTTTCGACGAGGTCCTTGTCATAGTTCAAGGAATTGGTGTCGAGTTCGGCCTTCTCTTCTTTCGTCATGGCGTCGAGTACCCCGCCATCGAACCAGACCTGACAGAGATATTTCATCGCGGACAGCCTCCTTGTGAGCGTTTCAATAACCCTGGACGACCGAGCTCCACGCATTTCGACAGCGGCGGAAAAAATCTTTGTGCCGGCCGGCTGTCGAAATCGCAAGGCAGCACTCGACAAGGCTTCATCGAAACCTGTCGAGGAGACCTGTAATGAGCATTCTTGAAATCGCCCTGGCAAGCCAGATCTGGGCACGCCGTCGTGAAAAGCGTCAGCTCGTACTCGACGATGCCGATGCGCTGAAGGTTCTTCTGCGCATCGCTTTCGTCTTCGCAGCCTTCACCCTGCTGATATCAGGGCTGAACCTTGTAGCCGGCAGGCCGCAGATGCTGGCCGACGGTTCGGCGCCTGTCGTGACGGGCAGATGAGGAAACGGCCTATTGGAAGGCCGTTTCGAAGAAGCTGCGCAGCTTGCGTGAATGCAGCGCTTCCTTCGGCATGGCGGCAAGCTTCTGGACGGCGCGGATGCCGATCTGCAGATGCTGGTTGACCTGCGTACGGTAGAAGGCCGTTGCCATGCCCGGCAGTTTCAATTCGCCATGCAGCGGCTTGTCGGAGACGCAGAGCAGCGTGCCATAGGGCACGCGGAAGCGGAAGCCGTTGGCGGCGATCGTTGCCGATTCCATGTCGAGTGCGATTGCGCGCGCCTGGGAGAGCCGCTTCACCGGCCCGCGCTGGTCGCGCAGTTCCCAGTTGCGGTTGTCGATCGTGCCGACGGTACCGGTGCGCATGATGCGCTTCAGCTCGAAACCCTCATAGCCGGTGATTTCAGCAACGGCGGCTTCGAGCGCCACCTGCACCTCGGCCAGCGCCGGGATCGGTACCCAGACCGGCAGGTCGTCGTCGAGAACATGGTCCTCGCGCATATAGGCATGGGCCAGAACATAGTCGCCGAGCCGCTGGCTGTTGCGAAGACCGGCGCAGTGGCCGAGCATCAGCCAAGCATGCGGACGCAACACTGCGACGTGGTCGGTGATTGTCTTGGCGTTGGACGGGCCGACGCCGATATTGATCATGGTGATCCCGGCATGGCCCTTCTTCTTTAGATGGTAGGCTGGCATTTGCGGCAGGCGGGTGAGGGCGGCATCCGTTTCCGGTGCCTTCGAGCCGGGCAGGGTGACGACATTGCCGGGCTCGACGAAAGCAGTATAGCCGTCGCCGTCCTCCGCCATCATCTTGCGCGCCCAGCTGCAGAATTCGTCGATATAGAACTGATAGTTCGTGAACAGCACGAAATTCTGGAAATGCTCGGCATGCGTCGCCGTATAATGCGACAATCGGGCGAGCGAGTAGTCGATGCGTTGCGCGGTGAACGGCGCGAGCGGCGAGGGCTCTCCCGGCGGCGGGATATATTCGCCATTGGCGATCTCGTCGTCGGTGGTATTGAGGTCGGGCGTGTCGAAGATATCGCGCATCGGAATGTCGACGAATGCGGTCGTCGATGCTTCCACATGCGCACCCTCGCCGAAGGCGAAGTGCAAGGGGATCGGCGTCGTCGATTCCGAGACGATGACAGGAACATTGTGGCTCTTCATCAAGAGCGCCAGCTGCTCCTTCAGGTAATGCTTGAAGAGCTTCGGCCGGGTGACTGTCGTCGTATAGATGCCGGGTGCCGTGACATGGCCATAGGAAAGCCGCGAATCGACATGGCCGAAGCTTGTTGTCTCGATGCTGACCTGCGGATAAAAAGCGCGGTAGCGCGAGGAGATCGGAGCGCCCTGCGCAAGTTCGGCGAAGCTCTTGATCAGGAACGCCGTATTGCGCTCGTAAAGCGCCATCAGCGTCTCGACCGCCTTGGCGGGATCATCGAAACTCTCAGGCTGGAAAGGTGGTGGAGAGGATATTTCGAGGGGCGACAAAGGGGAGATTCGTTTGTTCATGACGCATTATAGAGAGTTGTTTTTGACAAGCAAACGACGCGCGCCGGCGGATTCCGTTTTTTTATCCTTTTCCGTGTCGGATTCCAGTCATCGCACCGTAGGCGCGCAGAAGGTGCCGTTTCTCTCCAGGCAGGTATAGCTCGCCCCGAAATGCGACTGCGCCCCGCCGCCACCCTGGTGCACCACGACCGCCGAAAACGTGATAGCGAAGATCGCCGCAAACAGCGTGATAATGCTAAAGCGTCTTGCCAGAATATAGATGTTCATCCCCTTGTCCCCGATACGCAACTCTATCGTGACAATAGTTTTGGCATGCGATGGCTGAACGAGTGCTGAGATGCCGGTTCATCAGCCGTTCAGCTTGCCGGGCAGGCTCGGCTAGGTTGCGGGGAGGATTTGAAGGGGTCGCTGGGCGAATTCGACGCCATTCGACTTCGCCGGCTGGCGTAGCGGAGGAGACCGCAAAAGGCTTCGAGGCATGCCGGCGCGCCGGCATGCCTCAGCGTTTGGGATGATCGTTGCGCCTTCTTATGGCCTCAGAGCCGCGTCCAGGTCTGCGATTTGCAAAGGATCTTCATCACGCAGCCCTGCATCCTCAGCGAATTGCCGGAAACCTTGCCCGCGCCGCTATAGGTTTTTTCGGCGGCCGGGTCGGTGATCTCGCCGGCATAGCTGCCGCCGGTTCCCGCCAGTGTGCCGATCTTCCGGCCGGCATATTTACCGGTCTTCAGTGTCACGCAATAACTGCCGCCGCAGGATGCGATCACCGCCGTATCGCCGGCGGCCGTCTTCCAATTGCCTACGATCGGCTCCTCGGCATGCGCGATACCCGCGATCATTGCGATGGCGCCGGCGAGAACGAAGCTGCGGATCATCTTTTCCTCCATGATGTCCTTGATCGCGGCGAAAATAACTGACGCGAACGTAAAGGTAAACAGGGTCAATCGCTATCATGCTGGCCGGCTGAAAAACGCGAGAAAAAGCCGTTCGTCCAGCTTCTAAAGAGATCGCCTGCTGATTTCATGATGAACAATCCCTTTATTTTCAAATCTGAATCTTTCGTAAAATCCGCTCGAAAATCCTTAATTCGCAGGGAGTCCGATGTTTAACGAAAATCCAATTTTACCAAGTGTTTGCACTTTGTTTGTCTCAAATTAATCATGCATTTTAGGCGTTTTTTGAAAGCCGTTTGGCATAGTGAACCCATCAAACGAGCGGGGCAAACCCGCCGGACCGCAAGGGCCGCAAGCCGCGATAGACGGCAAGGCCCAGAGGTAAAACAGGGTAAGTCATAAACAGGCTAACAGGGATAAAACCGATGGCACGCTTTGAAATGCACAATGCTGAAACGGCCACCATGGGTGGCGACAACAGCGCCGATGTCTTCTGCGAAATGGGTCTGATGTATGCGACCGGCCGCGGCTGCGAAGTCGATCTCGTCTCAGCCCACAAATGGCTGAACATCGCCGCAATCAAGGGCAACGATCGCGCCGCCGAGCTTCGTGCCGACGTGGCCGCCGCCATGGACAAGATGCAGCTCGCAGCAGCGCTGCGCGCCGCCCGCGAGTGGATGACGGTTCACTAAGGAATTCGACAAGAGCAGCAATAACAACCTCGGAAAGAGGGAGCTGGCGGGGCGCTTTGGACGGGGCCGACGCCGGGAGAACGGAACCGCGACCGGATCCTCCACCGGCCGCGGTTTTTCCGTTTTATCGGCCGATCTCTTTCAGGACCCGCGGCAGCGTCTCTTCGAGCAACGCCATATCCGCTTCCGGCCCGACGCTGACGCGAATGCATCGATTGAGCGGCGCCACGCCAGGCATGCGGATGAAAACCCCGTGCTCCATCAGCCCGTCGACGATCGCCCTGGCATAAGCGCCGTCGCGGCCGGTGTCGATCGCCACGAAATTCGTGGCCGAGGGCAGGGGCTCAAGACCGTTCGCCCGGGCGATACCGCCGATCCGCTCCCGCGCCGCATGGATTTTCCCGACCACCTCGACGAGATAGGCCTGGTCCTTGAGGGCGGCGAGCGCTGCGGCCGTTGCCAGCCGGTTCATGCCGAAATGATTGCGGATCTTGTCGAAGGCCTGCGCCGTGCCTGCTGTCGAGATCACGTAGCCGGTGCGTGAGCCGGCAAGTCCGTAGGCCTTGGAGAAGGTGCGGGTGCGAACGACGTTCGGCAGCTCGATCAGCGAGGAGATCGACGGCAGTGAACCTGCCGGCCCCGTTTCGCTATAGGCCTCGTCGAGCACCATCAGTGTCGTCTCGGGCAGCGAACGGGCGAAAGCTACGATACTGTCGGCATCCCACCAACTGCCCATCGGATTATCAGGATTGGCGAAATAGACGAGCGGCGCATTCTCGCGCTTGACGGCATCGAGCAGGCCGTCGAGATCCTCGCGGTCGTTTGCGTAGGGAACGGTCACCAGCCGACCGCCGAAACCGGCGACATGGAAATTGAAGGTCGGATAGGCGCCGAGCGAGGTGATGACGGGCGCGCCCGGCTCGATCACCAGCCGGACGATCTGACCGAGCAATTCGTCGATGCCGCTGCCGATGGCGATATTGGCGGACGAGATACCGAGATGGGCTGCAAGCGCTTCCCGGAGCGCGAAGTTCTCCGGATCGTTGTATTTCCAGATATTGCCGGCTTCCTCGCGCATCGCTGCAAACACGGAGGCAGCTGGGCCGAAGCCGTTCTCATTGGCGCCGATGCGCGCCGAAACGGCAAGCCCGCGCTGGCGCTCGATCGCCTCCGGGCCGACGAAAGGGACTGTGGAAGGCAGGGCGCTGGCAAGAGGTGTGAAGCGCGAAAAGGCGGACATGCGACGGCAGTTTCCCGGACATAATGGCAATTGGCGCAACAATAGGCCCGGGTACGGCCAACGCAAGCAAGATTATTTCCGCAACTGCGGCCTGTTCAGGCGCGGAAGATCGGCGCACGCCGGGCGGCAATTGCTTCCATGTTGCCGACGAGGAAATCGGTGCGGACGACGCGGCGCAGAACCTCGGGGTCCATGATGTTGATGAACCGCACCCCGATGCGTTCCTTATGGCGATAGACCTCGGCGCAGCCGATGCGATAGGCGAGGCCAAGAATGTTGAGATAATAGTGCTTTGGCAGGCCGGCCGTGGTCGAGACGACGAAGGTGGCGCCACCCTGGGAGATATCGATGATCTCGGCGCTTCGCATGGAGACGCCTGTGAGGCACGGCCGGACGGCGACGATGCGGGCTGGCCGTTTGACGCTGAATTCTTCCCAGCGCAGGTCGTAGACGGCGGACTTGACCGTGGCAAGGTGTGTAGCGCGGAGCATAGTCATTCACATTCTCCGTCAGTCAGGACGCATTGGGGGTTTATCTCAATCAAGCTGACCTTGATCTCATTCAGCCTGGCTTGATCGAGCAACTGGTCTTGATCCCAACCAAGGTCACATGAATGTTTTGCACATTCGTCAAACATAAAATTACAATTTTAACGATTTCAAACTTTGTTCCCAAGCGGGACGCCTTCATGTTCATTATCGGGACGCGGTTTCCATTCCGAGCCTCCCGTTTCAGCCAAAAAATCTGACGGTAAGATATCCGCCGGCGGCGGTCAGCGCCGTTAGAGCCGTGCCCCAGGCCATGTCGACCAGGCTCATGACGACTGGCCAGTTGCGAAGCGTGGCAAGATTGGTGATGTCATAGGTGCCATAGGCCGCTAGTCCCAGAATGGCACCGTGGAGAAATGCGGTGGCGATCGAGCCTGCCGACAGCGCCGGCAGCACTGCAAGCACAACCACTGCGGCGGCGAAGAACAGGTAGAACAGTGCGCCGACCGCAAGATTGGGCGAGGGCAGCATCAGCGTCCCCAGTTGGTCGCGGTAGAAGTTGCGGGCGATGAGGCCGAGCCATATCCCGTCGCAGATGAGAAGGGTGAGAAAGGCGCCGGCATAGGCGAGCAGTGATGTCTTCATTGTCAATCTCCCGACCTTGGCCTTTCTACGCAGCAAGGACCGGCCGGATCGCCGCCCCGTTCGATTTCGGCGCAATTTTCCCGAACTCTTTCAATGGCCGAGCGTTGTGCCTTGATCGATGAAGCACGGCGCGCTTCGAATAACGACAGCGAGGAGTTGAAGATGACTGATGTCAAAATCCCTTGGGAATCATGGGTCGTGGTCTGCGATGGAGCCAAGGCTCTGATCATGCAGAATGCCGGCGATGCCCAACTGGTGAACCTGAAGGTGCTGGAAACCCTGACGCAGCCGAGCGCGCCGGATCGCGAGATTGGCGCCGATAAGCCTGGCCGAACCCATGCTGCAGACGGACTGAGCGGCAGCGCTGTCGAGGAGACCAGTTGGCAGGATCAGGCCGAAGCCGAATTTCTGAAACAGGTGGCGGGAAAGCTCGACGACTTGGTGCAGGAAAAGAAGGCCCGTCGCATCGTCCTCGTTGCACCGCCGAAGGCGCTTGGCACGCTGCGGCCGGCACTCCGCGCCGATACGCAGGCGGTGATCACCGCGGAAGTGGCGAAAGACTATACCAATATGCCGGTCGACGAGATCGAGCGGCATCTCGCCGCCTGAGCCGGCAAGAGCCTACCTATTAGTGAACGCGGGTCGAATGGCCCGCGTTTCTCATTCCGCCGCGTCAAGCGGACGGTCTCTGCCCAGCAAACAGCTGTTCATGATCGGCAAAGAGCGCCGCCAGACGGTCGATGACGATCCTGACCTCCGGCCGTTGCCGTTCGTCGTCATGCGCAACGATCCACATCTCGTAGGTCAGTTCGTCGATCACTGGCCCGGCGCGGACGAGCCTGCGCTCCTGATCGCCGATGAAACAGGGAAGCACGCCGCGGCCGGCACCGCCGCGGATGAGGTAGAAGAGCATATGTGGCGTGTTCGTCCAGCTGGTGATCCAATAATCCGGCTGCTCGAAAGTCCATTTGTCGGCCGGGGTGACGGCGGTATCGGTGCCGAGCGAGATCCAGTTGCAATTCGTCTCGTCGTAACCGGCCGCCTGATAGGCCGCATGCGCCACCTGGACCGAACGGCGGATGGCGACGTTGCCGCTCTCCGGCCGGCTATGGCCAATGGCGATATGCGCCTCGCGGTAAGTGAAATCGACGCCCGTGTCGCAGGTCTTGTAGCACATGCGGAAGCTATCCTTCGGCGTCCAGACGCTGGACAGATGGTCGGCGATGAAGCGCGAGGTCCAGCTGTCGGCGGCCGTCGAGACGATCGGCAGCGTCAGCACCTCGCCGCGCCAGTCGGAGATCGCACGCGCCGCATCCTGCATCAGCCGGACGCGATCGAGCAACGCCTGCCCGTCCTTGGCCAGCAGATAGCCGGTAGGGCCGCGGTTGAACAGCGATCGGCCCGTCACCCGTTCGAGCGCCAGCATGCGCCGGCCGATCGTCGGCGCGCTGAGCCCGGTGCGGGCCGCCGCCGCCGAAAGCCCGCCGCCTGTCGCAACATGGAAGAAAAGTTGCAGGTCGTCCCAGCTCGCATCTTTCATGGATGAAAACCCCCTTTCCCCAGCGCCTCTACATCGGAAGGGCGCGAAGGCTTAGCTCAAGTGCTCCAGGAAATAGATGGAGGATGAAGCAATGGATCTCAACTGGGTTGTTCTCTTCAGGGAAATCGAAATCCGCAATCGGCGGATCCGCCGCGGTCCCTTGACCGATCCGCTTGCCGACCCGCTTGATCGGCCGGAATGGCGCGGATTTCTCTGGGCCGTTCCGATCATCGCACGTCTCGCCGCAAGACGAAGCGGCGAAACAAAGGCGACGCGCCGCGATGATTCACGGATCGGAAAAAGTCTCAGGTTTCGAAGTTCAATCGCAACACGTGGTGCAGGAATTCCGGATTGATCAGCATGTTGAAGCTGATCGTCACCAACTCGCCTTCGCGTTTGACCACGGTCGCTCCGATCTCGTCATGGATGCCGAGGATTTCGAGGAAGAAATGGCTCGGCATTTCCAGGTTCGGGCTGACTTCGAGCAATGCGCCGGCAAGCGTGATCGTGCGGATCAGGCAGCGCACCTGCGTTCCGGTGCTGAGGTGATGGCCGACGAAGATGATGTTGCCGGGCCTGTCGAGATTGAATTCCCTGTAAGCACGTTCCGGCTTGGGGTGTTCTGTGTCGAGGTGCATCTGAAAGGCCCTTTTAGCCTCCGCTTGTTCTACGACAAGATATTAGCGGAAGAATGCTGACACTTGCTGAAGAACATCGGTAAAATTGAATGCCTCTGGGAAACCTGCGGGAAAATCGCACCGATTTCGTGCAGATTTGCCCCAAAGTTGCGCATTCCCCAGCGCATCCGCGCCATTCTTGACATGTCGGCGGCGTTCGCGCATACAAAGGCCGGTTCGAGGCACCGGCCGCTCGCGGATGAAAATCCATGGTGAAGCCCTCGCGATCATGGTCACGGCCCCTTGTGCATGCTGACTGGCGGCAATGCGAGCTCCCATCCGCAGTCGAAGAGCATGCCTTTCGAAGGCTCACGCCATGACGACGACCTATCCTGCCATTGAAGAATTGAAGGCCCAGGCCAAGCGCCTGCGCCAGGCGATGAATGATCGCGGCACCCCGCTCACCCACAGTGCGGCCCTGGAAATGATTGCACGCCAGCATGGCGCACGCGATTGGAATACGCTCGCAGCCCTGGCGGCAAAGCCCAATACCGCTCCGAAGACGCCGCTCTTCGTCGGCGCGCATATTCGCGGCCGTTATCTCGATCAGCCGTTCACCGGCGAAGTTCTGGCGCTTTCGGCCCTGCCGGGCGGCGATCTGCACAGGATCACCATCCATTTCGACGAGCCGGTGGATGTCGTCACCTTCGAGAGCTTTTCGGCCTTTCGCCAGCGTGTGAACGCGCAGATCGATGCCGACGGCGTCTCGCCGAGGAAGACCTCGAACGGCGTGCCGCATCTGGTGCTCGATCTCTAGATTGTTTTTGTCCTTTTGAGGCCGTCCGGATCCGCATGACTTTTAAGCCGGATCGGACCCTGCCTCATATCGCACGGATTTCTCCATGACCGATCTTTCCCAAGGCAATGCTTTTCTTACCGGCTGGCTGACGGGCGTCTTCATCAAAACGGCGGCACCGATCGTCGCGATCACCACCGTCAGCGGCCTGTTCACCGTCGTCGACGCCTATTTCCTCGGCGCCTATGTCGGCCCAGACGCGCTCTCTGCCGTCAGCCTGATTTTCCCCGGGCTGATGCTGCTGGTCGCTCTGCAATCGTTGGTCTCGAACGGCATGGCGAGTATCCTCGCCCGCCGGCTGGGTGCCGGCAATCGCGATGGGGCATCTCGGGTGTTTGCCGGCGCGCACGCGCTGGCGCTCGCCGTCACCCTCATCCTCAACCTGGTCTACTGGAGCGTGGGCCGGCAGATCATCGGGACCGGTGCTGCCGGCAATGCCACTGTTGCCCATGGCGCGATGCTGTTCATGGGCGCGATGATCGCTTTTGCGCCGATCAGTTTCTTCCTGTCGCTGCATCTCGACGCATTGCGCTGCGAAGGTAAGATCGGCTTCATGACGCTGGTGACGCTGTCGGCCTCGCTGCTCAACATCCTCGCCAATTGGCTGTTCATGGCGGTGATGCATTGGGGCGTGCTCGGTTCGGCGGTCGGCTCCATCGCGTCGCAATTCGTCTGCCTCGCAGCGGTGCTCGCCTATCGCTGGCGCCGGCCGGCGGCACTAAGACCTTTCCCGGGGTTGGCTCTCGCCGAATGGCGCGGCATCGTCGCCTTCGGCGCGCCGATGAGCCTCGGTTTCATCGGCATATCGCTGGCCTCGGCCGCCATTCTAATCAACGTCTCGCTCTGGAGCGCGCATGACTATGTCGCGACGGTGGCCGCCTACGGCATCATCACCCGGATCATGACCTTCACCTATCTGCCGCTGCTCGGACTCAGCATCGCGCTGCAGACGATTGCCGGTAACAATCACGGTGCCGGCCTCGGGCTGCGCGTCGGCCGCAGCCTGCAGATCGCCATGCTCGCAGCACTCGTCTATTGTACCCTGGTGGAGATCACCGTCGAATTGCTGGCTAGCCGCCTCGGTGCGGTCTTCGTCACCGATCCGGCGATCATCGCCGAGGTCAGGCGAATTCTGCCCTGGACGATCGGCGCCTATTTTCTCTTCGGGCAGATGCTGATCCTGTCATCCTATTTCCAGTCGATCGGCGATGCGCCGGGGGCTGCGATCTTCGGCCTGTCGCGGCCCTATCTGCTCACCCTGCCGCTCACCTTCCTGCTGCCCTTCGTCTTCGGCGAACAGGGAATCTGGATGGTGCCGGTCTTTGCCGAGGCAGGCATGTTCATCCTTGCTTTCCTGGTGCTGTCGCAGAACGCGAAACGCCGCGGCTGGCGTTATGGGCTTCTGCCCGTCTAGAGCAATTCCAGTAAAAGTGCGCAGCGGTTTTGTGTCCGGAATTGCGCAAAGAAGGAAAAGCCGCGCTCCGGAGCGCGGCTTTTGTCGATTGTCGGCTATTCCTTGCCATTCGAAGCGGCCGATGTCGCAGCTTCCGCCTCATTCAACGCCTCGGCGCATTCCTGGCAGCAGACTTCGACAGTCTTGCCGCCGAGCTTGACGGTGATGGTCTCCGCGCCGAGTTCGCAGTCGCAGGCAGCGCATGTGGTCTTCTTCATTTGGTGATCCTCCTGTTGGTCGTCCCCGGATCGGGACAGGCTCATAAGATCATCGAAGACCGCATTGCCGCTGTCGAAATCTTTAGCGATCGACCCCGCATAATTCCTTAAATCGGGATCGATTTAAGGAATTATGCGGGGATTCAAAGTGCTACAGCGTCCTTTGCGCGTCTGAAAAGACGCGCGGCGCTGTAGGCTTTCACCTGCGCCGCAGCTGCGCCGAACGCTGGAATTCGGCCGGAGTCTGCCCGAAGGATTGCTTGAAGGAAGCGCTGAAATGGCTGTGGCTGGAAAAGCCGAGATCGAGACCGAGCGCGGTCAGATCCTCATACTGGCCGAGCAGATCGAGCGCCCGGGCAAGCCGCAGCCGCAACTGATAGCGGTAAAGTGGCGTCGCCTCGACCTGCTGGAAGACTTGGGTGAGGTAAACTGGCGAGACGCCCACTTCTGAGGCGATTTCTGAAAGTGTCCAGCGCCGCGCGAGATCGGAGGAAAGCACCAGCTTTGCCCGGTCAACGAGTTTCTGCCGGCCGGCGCTGGCGCCCGCCGCATGCGATGTGCGCTCGCCGAGCGAGCGGCGCACCAGCGTCAGCGCCAATATTTCGGCTTCCAGTGTCTCGGCGACGTTGCGGCTGAGACCATGACGCAGGAGCGCGACCAGCGCCTGCGCGCGTGGATCGATCCGCCGGCGCTGGCGGCGGAAGGAAAAGACCTCGCCGGGCTGCGCCTGCTCCTTCGGCGTAAGCTCTTCGAGCATGGTCTGGTCGATCGCCAAATCGATGCAGGCGTCGCCACCCTCGATAGGGTGGCTGATCCGATATCCCTGGCCGGCATTGAAGAACAGGACCTGATTGGCTTCGGCCACCGTATCATTGCGGCCGACATGCCGCATGAAGACGCCGCGATAGGGATAGACGAGGCTCGTCCTGTGGGCGCATTCCTCGTCGCTCCTGTGGCGGCATTCGCCATTGCAGACGATGTCACGAATGGTGACCGTCTTCGTTTTCAGGAGCGGTGCTGTTGAAAACTGGGACATTGCATCTTCCAGGTCAGACAGGCCGCCCGATGAGGCGACCTGGCGGCACAATATCACGCTTAAGTTTCAGTAGCGACTATAGACGTGGACGTCGCTTTCCGTCTGCCCCCTGGAAAGGCCGATATCCTTCAGCTGTTCGTCGGAAAGCTCCATCAACGCATTGCAGTTGCGCCGTTCGTTCATTTTGCGCGCCAGCCACTGTGCTGCGGTGACTATAGCAAGGAACAGGCCGGGCCGCATATTGCGGGCCGAGATTGTGGAATTCGAGTTATGCATTGTGATCCTCCATCCGTGTTTGGATGGAGGCAGTGAACCATCAGCGGCAGTTTCGCGCTGTCAGATTATTTAGCGATCTGAGGACGCCTTCACGCCTTCAGCAGCCACTCATGCTCGGCGGCATTGTGGAATTTCCAGATCCGCTGCGGGCCGGCCATGACGTTGAGGTAATAGAGATCATAGCCATGGCAGGCAGCGCAGGGGTGGTAGCCCTTCGGCACCAGCGTCACATCGCCGTCCTCGATCGCCATCGCTTCGTCGAGCGAGCGGTCGTCGGTGTAGACGCGCTGGAAGCCGAACCCCTGCGGCGGGTTGAGGCGATGGTAATAGGTCTCTTCCAGGAAGCTTTCGTTCGGCAGGTCGTCCTGGTCGTGCTTGTGCGGCGGATAGGAGGAGGTGTGGCCGCCTGGCGTGATCACCTCGACGACGAGCAGCGAATGCGCCGAGCTGTCGTCTTCCGGCATGATATTGTTGACATAGCGCACGTTCGTGCCCTTGCCGCGCGTCACCTGCGGATGCGTGCCGGGCGGGATTGCCTTTGCCTGATAGGTACCGCCGCCGGGCGCCGAGCAGACGGCGAGTTCCAGATCGGTCTCCGCCGTCACCGACCACGTCGATTCCATCGGGATGTAGAGCGCATGCGGCGCACCATCGAACGGGCTCATGCGACCGCCGAGCGTGCCGAAATCCTTGGTGCCGGCAGATGCCTTGCCCTTGCCGGTTACCCAGACGAGGCAGACTTCGCGATCGCCCGTCTCTCCCGAAACGGTCTCGCCCGGCTTCATCCGATGCAGATCGAAGCCGACATAGGTCCATCCGGCATTTTCCGGAGTGACATGCGTGACACGGCCGCGCGTGCCGGACGGTTTCACCTTGAGATTTGGCATTGGTGTTTTTCCTCGTAAGTTGGCGGGTGCGGCTCCCTCATCCGGCTGCCGCCACCTTTCTCCCCGAGGGGAGAAGCGACATGCCGCGCCCTTTCCGTTCCTCTTCTCCCCACCGGGGAGAAGCTGCCCGGAGGGCGGATGAGAGGGCTTCTTGCTCCAGCGGTCCGGAAAGGCGAGCCCCTTGTGGGAGGACGCCCGGACAACCAGGCTTTACGACCCCTTGGGGAAGCCTTCCGTTTCCACGGTATAGCCAGCAGCCGTCATGACGCGCATCAACTCGGCGTGACCGATCTCGGCCATCTTCTGCGGAGGGGCCTTGCGCGGATCCTGTTCGGCCTCGACGACGAACCAGCCTTCATAGCCGTGATCGGCCAGCCGCTGGACGATGGCACCGAAATCGAGCGAGCCGTCGCCCGGCACGGTGAAGGCGCCAAGTGCCACCGCATCGAGGAAGGACTGCCGGCTGCGGTCCAGCCCATCCACGACAGGCTTGCGGATATCCTTGACGTGAACATGGTTGATACGGGCGTGGTGGTTCTCGATGGCGCGCAACACGTCGCCGCCGGCAAAAGCAAGATGCCCGGCATCAAGCAGCAGCGGAATACCTTCGCCCGAGTAACGCATGAAGGCGTCGAGTTCCGGCTCGGTTTCGACGACGGCGGCCATGTGATGGTGATAGGAAAGCGGCATGCCCTGCTCGGCGCACCATTCCCCGAATTCCGTGACACGGCGCGCATAGGCCTTCATCTCGTCATCGGAGAGGCGCGGCTTGGTCGCGAGCGGCTTGGAACGGTCGCCCTGGATAGAGCGGCCGACTTCGCCATAAACGATGCAAGGCGCATTGACCGCCTTGAACAGCGAGATCATCGGCGCGATGCGGTCCTTGTTGGCGGAAAGCTCCTCATTGACAAGCGTGCCGGAGAACCAGCCGCCGCATAGCGTCACGTCGGCGGCGCGCAGGATCGGGAGCATCTCTTCCGGATTGCTAGGGAAACGGCGGCCTTGCTCCATGCCGGTGAAACCGGCGCTGCGCGATTGCCGCAGGCATTCCTCGAGGGACACATCGTCGCTAAGCTCAGGAAGATCGTCGTTCCACCACGCGATGGGCGACATGCCGAGTTTGGCCTTCATCAACATTCTCCTTAAAAGCATTGCGGAAGAGCGGCTCCGCTCTTCCGAAAAATGACGGCGATAATTAGCCGATGCGCTGGGCGGCGCGTGCTTCGATGTAGCCCTTGCGCGCTTCTTTGACCTGTTCGCGCGGGCTGACCTCAGGCACAGCGACATCCCACCAGTGGCCGCCGGCCTCCGTGGTAACAAGCGGATCGGTGTCGATGACGAAGACCGAGGTGCGGTCGTTCTTCTTCGAGTCGGTGATCGCCTGCTCCAGCTCGGCGATCGAGGCGACCTTGACGGCGATGGCGCCCATGCTTTCGGCATGCGCCCGGAAATCGATCTCCGGCATCACCTCGTGATAGGAGTCCTTCAGCAGATTGTTAAAGTTGGCGCCGCCGGTTCCCATCTGCAGCCGGTTGATGCAGCCATAACCGCGATTGTCGAGCACGACGATATTGAGCTTGAGGCCAAGCATGACCGAGGTGGCAAGCTCGGAATTCATCATCATGTAGGAACCGTCGCCGACCATGACGACGACATCCCGTTCAGGATGCGCCATCTTGGCGCCGAGCCCGCCGGCGATCTCGTAACCCATGCAGGAAAAGCCGTATTCCATGTGATAGCTGCCCGGCGCCGTCGCCGGCCAGAGCTTGTGCAATTCGCCGGGAAGGCCGCCCGCAGCGCAAAGCACCGTCGTATTCTCGCCGCCGAGCGTGCGAGCCACCGCGCCGATCACTTGGGCATCGGAGGGCAGGGCGGCATTGGTCGTCGCCATCGCCTTGGCAGCGGCCTCCATCCAGACCTTCTTCTCCGCAGTCGCCTTCTCGGCGAGTGCGGCCGGCGCCTTCCAGTCCGAAAGCCCTGCCGAAAGCGCCTTCAACCCTTCGCGGGCGTCAGTCACCAGCGGATGGCTGTCGTGCTTCACTGCGTCATAGGCGGCGATGTTGAGGCCGATCATCTTCAGGCTGTCGTTCTTGAACAGCGCCCAGGAGCCGGTGGTGAAATCCTGGCAGCGTGTGCCGACGGCAATAACAAGATCCGTCTCTTCGGCGATCGCATTGGCCGCCGACGTGCCGGTGACGCCGACCGAGCCGAGCGCCAGCGGATGGGGCTCGTTAATCGCCGACTTGCCGGCCTGGGTGACGACGACGGGAACGCCATGCGCCTCGGCAAAGGCAGCAAGCTCCTTCGTCGCCTGCGAATAAAGCACGCCGCCGCCGGCAACGATCACCGGCTTCTGCGACGCCTTGATCAGTGCGATGGCATTCGCCAGCTCGTCCGCATCCGGCTGCGGCCGGCGGGTCGTCCAGACTTTTTCATCGAACAGGCTTTCCGGATAATCGTAGGCTTCTGCCTGGACGTCCTGGCAGAGCGACAATGTCACCGGGCCGCAATCGAGCGGGTCGGTCAGGACCTGCATGGCGCGCTTCAGCGCCGTGATGATCTGCTCGGGTCGGGTGATGCGGTCGAAATAGCGCGAAACCGAACGGAAGGCATCATTGGCTGAAACCGTGCCGTCGCCGAAATCTTCGATCTGCTGCAGCACCGGATCCGGCGCGCGGTTGGCGAAGACATCGCCCGGCAGGAAGAGAACGGGAATACGATTGACATGCGCCACGCCGGCGGCCGTCACCATGTTCAGCGCGCCGGGGCCGATCGAACTCGTGCAGGCCATGAAGCGCGTGCGGAAATTCGCCTTGGCATACGCGATCGCGGCATGCGCCATGCCCTGTTCATTGTGGGCGCGATAGGTCGTCAATTCGCCGCGCACCTGATAGAGCGCCTCGCCGATGCCGGCGACGTTGCCGTGACCAAAGATCGCCCAGACGCCACCGAAGATCGGCACCTTTTTGCCGTCGACGATCGTCATCTGTACTTTCAGGAAATGCGCGACGGCCTGCGCCATCGTCAACCGTATCGTCTTGCCCATCGGGTCCTCCCGGACTTTTGACTCTCTATCTGTTTTCCCCTTCCCAACTCCTCTCCACGAGGGGAGGGGCTAACCTGCCGGGCTCTCTACATTCTCGCCGCAACGTCTTGTCCAAAAGGACGCTCGTTCACGGCGTGAGGTAGTGCCCCAAGTTAAGTCCCTCCCACCTTATGGGGAGGGGTTGGGGAGGGGTCTCAATTCGGTTTCTACTGATGTCCGCGGGTCTTCAGCCACGCCTCCGTCAGTTGCCGGAATCGACCGGCCATGTCGGCGATCGCCTCCTCGTCGTTCATTTCGCCCGAAAGCCAGGCGCGTGCCGGATCGGCAAAGATCGTTCGGCCGACGGCGAAACCCTTCACGGAGGGAGCCGCCAGCGTCGCCTCGAAGCAGGAGATCAGCTCGTCGGCGGGCGCCTCGAGCCCCAAGAGCACGATACCGCGGCACCATGGATCATTTTTGGCGATCACCGCATCGATCTTTTTCCAGGCTTCACGGGATGCCTGCGGCTCGAGCTTCCACCAGTCCGGCTTGATGCCGAGCGCATAGAGCTCCTCCAGCGCGGTCGCAATGGTATCGTCGGTAAGCGGCCCGTTCTTACCGGCGATGATCTCCACCAGCAGCTCGCGCCCGACTTTGCGGGCAGCCTCGAACAGCGTGCGCAGCTTCTCCTGCTGCTCCGTCTTCAATTCAGCCGGATCATCGGGATGATAGAAGCACAGGCACTTGATGCAATGAGCGAGCGGCCATTCCACCAGCTGCGAGCCGATATCCTGGCTGAATTCGAAGCGCAGTGGCTTCGAGCCAGGCAATTCCACCGGCCGGCCGATCCAGGAGAAATTCTTCGTCGCCGCATCGAAGAAGGCGTCGCGGCCGAAACGTTCGTCGATCAGCATGCCGTAGCCGTCGCGGCCGTTCGAAACCCGCGCCGCTGCCGCGACTGCCAGCCGCTTGAAGGCGACGATCTTCTCGTGGCCGACGCCGAGTTCATCGGCGACGCTGACGAGCTGCGAACGATGGTCGATCGCCAGTGCCATCAAAAGCGGGATTTCGCCGCGCCGGGTTGATGCCCAATGAATATGGTTCATCTCCTCGTCCTTGCGCAGCGCCCGATGTTTGCTGCCGGTCGTCAGGAAGAAGTCGAGTTCCGCCCAGGTCGGATATTCCGGCGAGCAGAGCAGTCGGGAGACCGCGAAGGCGCCGCAGGCATTGGCCCAGGTGGCGCAGGTCTTCATAGGCTCGTCGCGCAGGAAGCCGCGCAGGAAGCCGGACATGAAGGCGTCGCCGGCGCCAAGTACGTTGAAGACTTCGATCGGGAAACCCTGGCCGATGATGCCGGCTTCAAGATCGTCGGCGATCGGCCCGTCATAGACGATGCAGCCCATGGCGCCGCGCTTGAGCACGATCGTCGCCGGCGAAAGGCGGCGGATCTCCTTCAGCGCGCCGAGCACATCGTCGGCGCCGGACGCGATCAGGATTTCCTCTTCGGTGCCGACGATGAGATCGCAATCCGGCAGCGTCTCCTTCATCTTCGAGGAGACCCGGTCGGATTTCACGTAGCGCTCGAAGCCTTCCGCATGACCGGCAAGGCCCCAGAGATTCGGCCGGTAATCGATGTCGAAGATCACCTTGCGGCCGTTCGCCTTGGCGATGCGGATCGCTTTGCGCTGGGCGGCCTCGGTATTCGGCCGCGAGAAATGCGTGCCGGAAACGAGAACGGCGCGCGACGATCTGATGAAATCTTCGTCGATATCGCCTTCATCGAGCGCCATGTCGGCGCAGTCCGACCGATAGAAGATCATCGGCGACACGCCCTCGGCCTCGACCGCAAGCAGCACCAGCGCCGTCAGCCGCTCCTTGTCGGTGACGATGCCGTCTGTCGCCACACCTTCGCGCGCCGACTGCTCGCGGATGAAGCGTCCCATTTGTTCGTCGCCGACGCGGGTGATGAGGCCAGATTTGAGGCCGAGCCGTGCCGTGCCGATGGCGATATTGGCCGGGCAGCCGCCAACGGACTTGGCGAAGGAGCCGATATCCTCCAGCCGCGAACCGATCTGCTGGCCGTAAAGATCGACCGAGGAGCGGCCGATGGTTATCACATCAAGCGCCGGCTCCGGCTGTGAACCCGGATTCGATTGTACCATGATGTCCTCCCGCTAGATTTTGCGCGGCTTCCAGTGCCTGCGAATTTTCAATAATGAAACATTGGTTCCGATATTTTGTCAATTCGGAATGTTTATTCCATTTTGCCTTTTACAGGTTTCGACTGTTGATGCTTGCGCCGGCGCTCGGCAATTGCAACCGGCAGTGCCATGGTGAGCGCCATCGAGGCCGAAAGCGAGCGGAAGCCGGCGAAATCGGCTTCCGCCACCTCGAACCAGTGCGTGGCGCAGGCGGCAAGCGGCGAGAAGGCCGAATCGGTGATCGCGATGACGGGGACGCCGCGGTCGGCAAGCTCCTGGCTCTGGTTGAGGCTGTCGGCCGCGTAGGGCGAAAAGCTCGCCGCGATCGCCGCATCCTTCGGTGTTGCGAACTGCACCATCTCAGGGTCAACGCCGTTCGGCGAGGCGACGATCTGGTGGCGGATGTTGAGCTTGGAAAAAGCGTAGGTCATGTGCGCCGTCAGCGGATAGGAGCGCCGTTTGGCGATCAGATAGATCGTCTCGGCGTTAGCAAGGATATCCACGGCTTTGGTGAAAGTATCGCTCTGCACCGTCGCCGCCAGCCGATTGACCGACTGGTTTGCCGCGGCGATGAAGCCGGAGAGCAGATTGGCGTCCTCATCGTCGCCGCTCGATTGCTCCAGCGTAACGAGGCGCTCTTCGTAGCTTAGCGTCCGGTCGCGCAATCTTTCGCGAAAGATGCTCTGCAGGTCGGAAAACCCTCCATAACCCAGATGATGCGCCAGGCGCACCAGCGTCGAGGGCTGGACGTCGGAGGCGGCCGCGATGCTCGCCGTCGTGCCAAAGGCGATCTCGTCGGGATTGCCGAGGGCGAAGGCGGCGACCTGCGCCAGCCGCTTCGGCATGTTCGCCTTGCGCTCGATGATGGTACTGCGCAGGCTTTCGAAATCGCGCGGTACGCGCGCGTGCCTCTGGGGATCGTTATCCATGCTTGCAGCTCGGGAGATGAAACAAATATTCCATATTATCGAACATAAACGATTTCAAACGGCACGGCTAATTGTTTTTAATCCCCTGTAATTGAAGGCTTTTGAACAGTTCCATTCGGGACTGGCGCAGAAATGCTTGTGAATAGGTCCCTTGTCAAAATGATCCAAATATTCCAAAAATCCGCGCGCAGCTCTGGAGGAGACGGAAATGAAGCCACTCGGCATCGGTTTGATCGGCACCGGTTATATGGGCAAGTGCCATGCGCTGGCGTGGAACGCGGTAAAGACGGTGTTCGGCGATGTCGAGCGTCCGCGTCTTGTGCATCTGGCCGAAGCCAATGCCGGGCTCGCTGAGACTCGTGCCGGTGAATTCGGTTTCGAGAAGGCGACGGCCGACTGGCGGGCGCTGATCGCCGACCCCGAGGTCGACGTCGTCTCCATCACCACGCCCAATCAGTTCCACGCCGAAATGGCGATTGCTGCCCTCGAGGCCGGCAAGCATGTCTGGTGCGAAAAGCCGATGGCGCCGGCCTATGCCGATGCCGAGCGCATGCTGGAAACGGCGAAGCGATCCGGCAAGGTTGCCGCTCTTGGCTATAATTACATTCAGAATCCCGTCATGCGGCATATCAGGACGCTGATTGGCGAGGGCGCCATCGGCACGGTCAATCATATCCGCGTCGAGATGGACGAGGATTTCATGGCCGATCCCGATGTCTTCTTTTATTGGAAGAGCGAGCTTTCCGCCGGCTACGGCGCGCTCGACGATTTCGCCGTGCACCCGCTGTCGCTGCTCTGGTATCTCTTCGGCCATGTGGAGGCCGTCATAACGGATATGGTAAAACCCTATGCCGAGCGCCCGCTGAGCGAGGGTGGTCGCCGTGCCGTCGAAAACCACGATGGCGCCAACGTGCTGATGCGGCTTGGCGGCGGCATCTCGGCCGTGTTGATGGCGAATCGCGCCGCCTGGGGTCGTAAGGGCCGCATCGCCCTGCAGATTTTCGGCTCGAAGGGCTCGATCGTCTACGATCAGGAGCGCATGAACGAATTCGAACTCTATCAGGCCGAGGGTCGCGGCTCTGAACAGGGTTTCCGCAAGATACTGGCGGCACCCGCTCATCGGCCTTATGATCGGTTCATTCCAGCGCCCGGCCATGGCCTCGGCTTCAACGATCTGAAGATCATCGAATGCCGCGAGCTGATCCGGGCAATTTCAGGCGGACCGTCGTCGATCGTGACATTCGAAGACGGTCTCAGGATAGAGAAGTCGGTACATGCCATGGCACAGTCCTTCCACGAGCGCCGCTGGATCGAGATCGCCTGAATGTAAGAGGCCGCTTTCCGTTGACGGCGCACGGGCTACTGCATAATCCCTGAAATCGAAATCGATTTCAGGGATTATGCAGAAACTCAAAATGCGAGAGCGTCGTTCGCGCGTCTGAAAGACGCGCGGCGGTGTAGGGGATAGGCCTTGGCGTGGTTGTCGGGCGCAGCTTCAGGAGTGAGATCGTGACGGATAGACTGGTGATCATTGGCGCGGGACAGGCCGGTTTCGCATTGGCGGCCAAGCTGCGTGCGTTGAAGGATACGCGCCCGATCACCCTCATCGGCGCGGAAGACGTCGCGCCCTATCAGCGTCCGCCGCTTTCAAAGAAATACCTGCTCGGCGAAATGGCCTTCGACCGCCTGCTGTTCCGCGCCGAGCATTGGTATGCGGACAATGACGTCGACCTTCGCCTTTCGACCTGGGCCGAGCAGATCAAGCCGGACAGCAAGCAGGTTCTGCTGCAGGACGGCTCCGTTCTTGATTACGGCACGCTGGCGCTGGCCACCGGCTCGACGCCGCGCCGGCTGCCGGCCGCAATCGGCGGCGATCTCGAAGGCGTCTATGTTGCCCGCGACAAGCGCGATGCAGACCTGCTTGCTGACGAGATGCGCCCCGGTCGCCGCGTCCTCATCATCGGCGGCGGTTATATCGGTCTCGAGGCGGCAGCCGTTGCCCGCCATCGCGGCCTGGAAGTCACCGTCATCGAGATGGCCGATCGCATCCTGCAGCGCGTCGCGGCGAAGGAGACCGCCGACATCATGCGCAGGATTCACGAGACCCATGACGTGGTGATCCGCGAGAAGACAGGGCTCAAGCATCTGGTCGGCAAGGATGGCCGTGTCGTTGGTGCCGCGCTTTCAGACGGATCGGTGATCGACATCGATTTCGCCGTCGTCGGCATCGGCGTCGCGCCGAACGACCAGCTCGCCAAGGAATCCGGCCTCGAAGTCGCCAACGGCATTGTGGTCGACGAATTCGCCCGCACCTCCGATCCGGCGATCTTTGCGGCCGGTGATTGCGCCGCACTTCCCTGGGAGGGCGGCCGCATCAGGCTCGAATCGGTGCAGAACGCCGTCGACCAGGCCGAAGCAGCGGCGGCCGTCATCGCTGGCGGCAGCGAGCCTTATGCGCCGAAGCCGTGGTTCTGGTCCGACCAGTATGACGTCAAGCTGCAGATTGCCGGCTTCAATCTCGGCTATGACGAGACGCTGCTGCGCCCCGGCACCCGCGAAGGTGCCCATTCGGTCTGGTACTTCAGGGAAGGCCGGCTGATCGCCGTCGATGCGATCAACGACGCGAAAGCCTATGTGACCGGCAAAAAGCTGCTGGAATCCGGGACCAACCCCGATAAAACGATTCTCGCCGACCCTTCTGCTGACCTCAAGAGCCTGCTCGGCTGAGCTCGGCTTCTTCATCACGAGAACGAAGCGCGATCAAATTCCGCGGAACGCGGCAGGAAATGTGGACTGTTTGCATAACCGGCCGAAATGCCAGCCGCTGCATTTCTTCTGGTGAAAACTCAAAAAACCCTTGCATTCACAGAGCGGTCGCCATAGTTAGGCCGCACCGGAGAGGTGGCCGAGTGGTCGAAGGCGCTCCCCTGCTAAGGGAGTATACGTCAAAAGCGTATCGTGGGTTCGAATCCCATCTTCTCCGCCATTCCGATTTCCTGAGTGTGCGTCGATCGTTAGTTTCCGGCAGGGAATCACGTTCGCTTAGTCGGCTAGGCCGGCGACGAAAAATCTCTCTGCCTTGAGCGAGAGAATCGCCTGCGGGAATCACCTCCCGCGCTCAAGCCACCGGCAGGTGGCGAAAGTGGATCGGTGCACGTCCGGTTACGCTTTCGGCAATCCTGAATCCCCGCAAGAGCCGCATTTTGCCAAAAAAGTGTCACGAATGTGTCGCAGGGCGCATGTCCAATTCTTTATTGGCTGGACCTAAGCCTCCGCAAAATCAGGGTTTTCTTAACAAAGCATAAAGGAAATCGAGGTCGGTTGCCCGACTTGTGTCCTTTCAGCAACAGAATGTCGGGAAGGCTCCCTCAAATCCCCCATCCGAGTAAGTTGGTGATTGCGTGACGGCTTCCGTCTTGTATTTTCAACCTCGGAAGCAAGGGCGACTGATCGTCCACTTCTTGAAACACGGGGATGGGGCAGGGAACGCTGCTCAGCGAAAGATCCCAAACCCGATCGAAACTTTGAATTGGAGGTCATTTATGAACATCAAGAGCCTTCTTCTCGGCTCCGCTGCTGCTCTCGCAGTAGTTTCCGGTGCTCAGGCTGCTGACGCTATCGTTGCTGCCGAACCGGAACCGGTTGAATATGTTCGCGTCTGCGACGCTTACGGCACCGGCTACTTCTACATCCCGGGCACTGAAACCTGCCTCAAGATCAACGGTTACATCCGTTTCCAGGTTAACGTTGGCGAAGACGTCGGCGGCGATTCGGATTGGGATGCTGTCACCCGCGGTCAGGTTCAGTTCACGGCCAAGAGCGATACCGAATATGGTCCGCTGACCGGCGTCATCGTCATGCAGTTCAATGCTGACAACGCCACGGTTCAGGCGTCCAAGCTCGACTCCGCTTACCTCGACATCGCCGGCTTCCGCGCCGGTCTGTTCTACAGCTGGTGGGACGATGGTCTCTCTGGCGAAACCGACGACATCGGCTCGGTCGTAACGCTCCACAACTCGATCCGCTATCAGTATGAAACCAGCGATTTCTACGCTGGTATCAGCGTCGATGAACTGGAAGACGGCGTTTATCAGGGTGACGTGGATCCCGTCACCGGCCTCCTTGTTCCGAACGATGGTCCGAACAATGTCGGCGTTGCCGTTGGTATCGGTGGCAAGGCTGGTGCCTTCAGCTACCAGGTCACTGCCGGCTGGGACGTCGACAACGAAGACGGCGCTGTCCGTGCAATGGGTACGGTTGACATCGGTCCCGGTACGCTCGGCCTCGCTGCTGTGTACTCTTCCGGCCCGAACTCCTACTACTCGACGGCTGAATGGGCAGTTGCTGCCGAATACG
>NZ_JBFTZZ010000013.1:0-127560 GCF_056406515.1 Rhizobium sp. P1_B8
TCGGGAATGCGGTATCCAATCCGCGCATCAGAGCTTGATCACCGACGTCCTTCAGGTCCCGTCTCCACCTATGAGCGTGCATCCTTGACCACCGCTCCGCCGAGCGGTTGGTCTCGTGCGTCCAGAGTCTTGACAACGGACATCAGAGCGTCCGGTGAGGGCCGTCTTGCGAGGTTGAGACGAACATCGGAAGTCCTAGTGCAAACACTAGGAGTAGTCCTATGACGAAGCATCAGATTGAAGTGATCACGTCTGTCGAGCGCCGACGGCGCTGGTCTCAGGAAGATAAAGAGCGGCTCGTTGCAGCCTGTCTCGAGCCAGGTGCAGTGCTTTCCGAGATTGCCCGTGCGGCCGGTATCCATGTCAGCCAGCTCTTCCGTTGGCGCAAGGAGCTTTGTCAAATCGAGGAGCCGAGGACGGAAACAGCGAGCACGTTGGTGCCGGTGGTCGTGTCCGAGGCCGCGCTTCCAGCCTCGCCCATTCCCTCGGGGCCACCCACCCCATCGCAGTCCCGCCGGAAGCGCAGCGATGTGACGATTGAACTCGGTCGGGACCGTCGTATCCGCGTAGACAGCGACATCGACACGGACGCGCTGGGCCGCATTCTCGATGTCGTGCTGGGGCGGAGATGATCCCGGTTCCGAGTGGTGTGAAGGTCTGGCTGGCGACCGGTCACACGGACATGCGCAAAGGCTTCCCCGGTCTGTCGCTGATGGTGCAGGAGACGCTGAAGCGCGATCCGATGTGCGGACATTTGTTCGTGTTCCGGGGGCGCGGTGGAGGTCTGATCAAGGTGATCTGGCATGACGGACAAGGAGCCTGTCTATTCACGAAGAAGCTGGAGCGCGGCCGCTTCATCTGGCCGTCAGCCGATGACGGCACGGTGGTGATCACACCGGCCCAGCTCGGTTATCTGCTCGAAGGCATAGACTGGCGGATGCCGCAAAAGACCTGGCGGCCAACATCGGCAGGATGAGCAAAAGCACTGGAATGGCGGACTCGAATATGATTCCATCCTGCCATGAGCGACGCGACTGATGAGCTTCCGGACGACCTTGCCAGTGCGCTTGCACTGCTGGCCGAGGAGCGTGCCCGGCGTATCGCTGCCGAGGCAGAGGCAGCGACCGCCAAGGCGCAAGCCGCCAGCGCAAAGGCGCTCGTGTCGCATTCCGAAGCGCTGATCGCGCGGTTGAAGCTGGAGATCGAGAAGGTTCGCCGCGAACTTTACGGCAGCCGGTCAGAACGCAAGGCGCGACTCCTCGAACAGATGGAACTGCAGCTCGAGGAGCTGGAGGCTGACGCTGGCGAAGACGAACTGGCGGCAGAGGTTGCGGCCAAAGCCTCGACGGTCAGGGCTTTCGAGCGCAAGCGTCCATCACGGAAACCATTCCCTGAACATCTGCCGCGCGAGCGTGTCGTTATCGCGGCCCCGGCGAGCTGCCCTTGTTGCGGTTCGGGCAAGCTGTCGAAGCTGGGCGAAGACATCACCGAGACCCTGGAGGTCATCCCGCGTCAGTGGAAGGTGATCCAAACGGTGCGGGAGAAGTTCACCTGCCGCGAATGCGAGAAGATCACCCAGCCACCAGCTCCTTTCCATGTGACGCCGCGGGGCTTTGCCGGGCCCAGCCTTCTGGCGATGATCCTGTTTGAGAAGTTCGCGCAGCATCAACCGCTGAACCGCCAGAGCGAGCGCTATGCCCGAGAGGGTATCGACCTCAGCCTGTCGACGCTGGCAGATCAGGTCGGCGCTTGCGCCGCGGCGCTGAAGCCACTCCATTCGTTGATGGAAGCGCATGTCCTGGCTGCCGAGCGGCTGCATGGCGACGACACCACAGTGCCGATCCTGGCGAAGGGAAAGACCGATAGGGGTCGCATCTGGACCTATGTCCGAGATGACCGGCCGTTTGGCGGGCAATCGCCGCCGGCGGCTCTCTACTATGCTTCGCGAGATCGACGACAAGAGCATCCCGAGCGCCACTTGAAGACCTTCACCGGCATTCTGCAGGCTGATGCCTATGGCGGCTACAATCCGCTGTTCAAGGTAGACCGCGATCCGGGGCCGCTGACGCAGGCGCTCTGCTGGTCGCACGCGAGGCGCAAGTTCTTCGTGCTGGCCGACATCGCCACGAATGCCAAACGCGGCAGCCGCGCCGCGCCGATCTCGCCTATGGCGCTGGAAGCCGTCAAACGGATCGATGCGCTGTTCGACATCGAGCGTGAGATCAACGGGCTTGCCGCAGCGGAACGCCTGGAGCGCCGTCGCAAGCACAGTCTGCCGCTTGTCGGCGAACTGCACCGCTGGCTTCAAACCGAGCGGGCAAAACTGTCGCGCAGTTCTCCGGTCGCAGAGCCGATCGACTACATGCTGAAGCGCTGGAACGGCTTCGTGTCGTTCCTCGACGACGGCCGGATTTGTCTCACGAACAATGCCGCCGAGCGCGCGCTCAGGGGTTTTGCACTTGGAAGGAAGTCATGGCTCTTCGCCGGATCGGATCGCGGCGCTGATCGTGCTGCCTTGATAGTGACGCTGATCATGAGTGCCAAGCTCAACGACATCGATCCCCAGGCTTGGCTTGCTGACGTCCTGGCCCGCATCGCCGACACGCCAATCAGTAAGCTGGAGCAATTACTCCCGTGGAATTGGCAGCCACACGGACTTAACGCTCAAGCAGCCTAACCTGCGGCCCTCACCGGATGCATACACAACCACAAACCATGCATCACACTAATTTCACGCTTTGGAGTCGCCTAACTTTTGGCTTGGCCGGAACATGCCTCGCCAATGCGAGGGGAACTCAACGCTATTGCTGACCACCAATGCGGGAAAGATCGATCCGTATCCCCGCATACCCAACGTCCCGCATCGTCTCTGGCTGTACGTCTTTCGGCGTCGCTTCCTCACCATCCACTGACTCGGCGGGACGCGTTTCATCGCTTTGCTGCGGCGCTTCGATGGGTATGCCAGGATCCTCCGCCTGAAACACACTCACGCCCTCGAACTCGCCGGTCTTCCATACGTAGACTGCATCATCAAAAATCTGCGGGAAGACATCTTTGCTCGTGGGGTTGCCATACCATTTCGCAACGATCCTCAGAACCTTGGCGAACATCGTCGTGCCTTTGCGGAGGTTCTGGCAAGGATCGACGAAATCAGGCTTCAAATCAGCGGGCTCCTTGACTCCAACCCCAGCAGGAAACTGGGTCAGGCCGACTCGGACGACCGCCTGACCAGCGTATTGGCGCACGATCGCCATCGCCTCCTCGGCCGATGCCGCTTTCGGAACGAGTATTAACCGGCCGCCCGATTTGACAGTGACGGCGAGGGGGTCTTCCGAGCCCGCTGCCATCACGAATTGCTCGATGATCGCGGGCTTGAGAGAAGGGTCAGCGCATTCTTTTATCAGGCCGGCGTCGAGCATGGTGTCTCCTCTGCGCTCAGGTGTTGAAGGCAATAACAAGCGGTTTTGCGAAGAGCTTTGCCCAAGCCGTGGCAGCAGTCCGCTGGATGGCGACGATCGACGTCCCATCGGTCCACCAACCGTTCCCGACGGCAATGATGAAATCAGGATCGTGCAGCATGGACTGAAGCACCGGCCAGACGATCAGTTGTTCGTAGCAGATTAACGGCGCCCCGCGGCCGGCACCGATGGAGACGACCGGGTTCGCAAAGAAATCCGCCCGGGCGCCGCCGCTCTCCCCAAACCAGGATCGCCACGGCTGCCACATCGAGCCGGGAACCGGCATGCGTTCGCGATAGAGGATGCGGCCGCCCTTCCTGTCGATCGCGACCAGGACATTATCGTAGCCCCAGGCGTCGAGCAGCGCGGCGCCAGCGATCACCGTCGCATCGGCGTTGTGGAGGACGCCTACCCAAAGCCGTTCCACGGTCGGCGTCCAAAAGCCAAGCGCACTTTCAGGCAGCACCACGTAGCGGGCGCCATCGCTGGCCGCACCACGCACCGTTGCGATCATGTCACGCTGGCGGTGAAGTCCGGCGTCCCGACCGAGCGAAGCCCCCATTTCCAGATCGACGCCGCGCCAGCCTTCCGGTAGTTTCGGGTCGGTCCAGATCGCGGCGGACCACAGCCAAAAGCCAGTCAAGGCGATGGCGACAGCTGGCCAAGTACGGGTTGCGAGGCCCGCAAGGCCACCTGTCATGAAGCCAAGGCCCCACCATCCCCATCCCGCGAACAGAACACCCGCCGCCGTGACTGGATGAGCCCAGCCCGTAATGCCGAATGGCGGGATGGCCATGATGATGGCTGCGAGGACATAGCGAAACGGACGCGTGCGCGCGTTCATCGTCCAAAGCACAGCATGCACCGTGACAAAGCTCAATGATGCACACAGCCAGAGTAGCAGGCCGGGCCAAATATCGGACGAATAGAAGGCGGCCACGCCTTGCGGCAAACCACGTGATGCGGCCAGGAAGTATCCGCTGGAGACGAGTGCCGCGACCGATCTCGTTTGCGAGATCGACCAAAGAACGGGAAACCCCAAGGCGACGGGTAAGAACAGCACAGATCCGCTCCAGCCCACCACGCCGACCGCGATCGAAGCGAATATCAGCAGCGCCGGCCGAAGGTAATCACGGCACATAGGTGAACACCTCCTGCGCCAGCCCGAGAATGCCGGATGCTGGCAACGGACCGAAATATCGGGAATCATAGGATCCTGGGAATGCGGAATGCAGGAAGACATATCCAGGCGGTATGGTGCCGCTCATAAACGGCGCCAACGGCCGTCCCTTTCCATCTCGTTGCGCGACACTGGAAGAGAAAACTTCCCGACCGTCCACGTCTACGCTGGCGCCGATTTCGACATGCTGTCCCGCAACGGCGATCACTGTCTTAATCAACGGTGCGACGCCGCCAGGGCAGGAACCAGAACGGAGATAGCCTCGTGCTCTCGCTGCCCGCATCGCCGCCGTTTCCGGCGGGCAGATGAACAGGAGGTCATCGACTGCTGCCGGTCGATGAAGCGGGATGATGCGCCACAGGCCGAGTGGCTCGCTCGGTGTCAGATTGATGCGGTAGGCGCCGGCGACGGCGGTCACCGCCAGCAGGATGGCGGCCACCGCCGCCATCGACAGAACCACAATGGATCGTCGTTGCTGCGTGGTCATCGACCGGCGGGTTGCAGCCCCGGTCATTTCAGCGAGAGCCCTTGGCTTTTGGTTTGCCGCAGCGTCTCGGCCTGCTTGAGCGCTTCCGTCGTTCGTTCATAAGCGGCAAGTTGCTGGACCGTACGCATGGAATTCCACGTAGACTGGACCTCCGCTTTCTGGCCGTCCGTCATTCCTGCTGTGACGGTCTCGAAAGTCTTGCCATCAGTGTCTTTCGCAGCCAAAGGCAGGAAGGTCCGTTCTCCGAAGCGCTCGGACACAGCCTTGGCGAAACCTTCCAGTTCTGCTTTCACCATTTTGTCGGCGAGCGCGTATTCGAGGCCAGCCGGAAGATCGTTGCGATCGATCACATCGCGCACGCGTTCGAGCGTTTGCTTGGCGGCTGAAGAGAGCGCCGGGATGTCGACCGAAACCTTGAGCCGGACCGCGCGCTCCTCCGTCTCATGTTTCAATTCGGCCTCGGCCCGCTCACGAAGATAGCGTTCAAGATTTCGCGCAAGCGCCGGAACATTGGCAATGGCTTTTTCCCGGTCCTGCTTGTCGCCACGGCTCGCGAGAAGACCGGTCTTGCCCTTGATCGCGCCAAAGCTCTCTGGCTCGCCGGCAATCCTTGCCAGGGTGGACTGCGCGACCGACTGGTCCTTCAACATGGTATCGACATCGATCGCCTTGAAGGCAGCTTCCGGCGTCGCGTAGACGAGCTGGAAGCGGGTCGAGACGTCCTCCCATTGCTTCTTGAGCCCGGGATCGGCGGCAAGCTTGTCTTCGACAGCCTGGTCGAGCGTTTGCGGGAAGGTGGTGATGCCTGATACCATGGGCTTGGCCTCCTTGATTGTGTCCGGGAAGGAGTGTTTGTTGCTGCCGCGGACCAGTCCAAGTGCCGCACCGATGGCGGCTAGACGGGCGCCCAGGTCGGCGAGTTTCTGTTTTTGCCGGACGGCCCATTGGAGGCGATCGTGTGCGATCGTGCGGGCGACGTTGACAAGATGAAAGCCCCGCGCTTCCGCGAAGCGCAGCGCTTGGCCGTAGAACGACGCCTTGTCGTAATCGAGGGTCGTCTCCTTGGCGTTTCGGCGCGACAGGATCGGGATGAGGCCGCCGGATTTCGCGAAGGAGCGGCTGCCGTAGTAGACGGCGAGATCCTCTCGATGGCGCGTCATGGCCACATAGGTGAGATGCCTGTCCAATGAAAGGGAAGCAAGCACCTTCACCCGATCGACGGTCGCACCCTGGCTCTTGTGTATCGTCGTCGCATAGCCGTGGTCGAGATTGTTGTAGAAACGTTGCTCGACAGTGACCTGTCGGCGGTGCTCACCTTCACCAACCTCGGCAACGATACGATTCCTGGATGCCTCGACGACCTTGCCAAGCATGCCGTTCTTGACGCCAAGGCTGCCCTCGTTCTTGAGGAACACGACCTGGTCGCCGGTCGCGAACATGCGAGTTCCGTCCTCTGTCTTGAACGCAAATCCGTCCGCGACGACGCCGCGTTCGACCAACTTGGCGCGCGCCATATCGTTAAGCATTCGGACGTCGCGGCGAAGGTGTGCGAGAATCAGGCTGGTCTTCGAAGGATCGTAGCCGTGGTTCCAATCGGCAATGAGACTTTCGACCGCCTGCGCCTTGAGGTCCAACCCCCTGACGTGCCCATATCCGCGATAGGCATCGACCGCTTTGCCGACATTGCCGCGCGCCAGATCGAGCGCGGCGTCGCGCATCCATTGCTGGCGCTGACGATAGATCGTCTCGAGTTCGGCATAGCCGATGCGATCGGCAATGGCGCGGAAGGCGGCTCCCGCCTCGATCGGCTGAAGCTGTTCGGGGTCGCCGACCAGAACCAGTTTCGCACCGGCCTTGGTGACGGCTTCGACGAACAGCGCCATCTGCCGTGACGACACCATGCCGGCCTCGTCGAGTACGAAAACAGTCTTGTCGTCGAGCTGGTTGCGACTCTGGTTCCAGCGAATCTCCCACGACGACAGCGTGCGGGAAACGATGCCAGCTTCCTTCTCCAAACCTTCAGCGGCTTTGCCAGCCAACGCTCCGCCGACCACACGATAGCCGGCCGTTTCCCACGCCTCGCGCGCAGCCTTCATCATCGTCGTCTTGCCGGCGCCGGCGCGGCCGATGACAGCGGCAATCCGCGTGGCCCCGGCGACATGCTCGATCGCCGTTCGCTGCTCGTCCGACAGACGGGAATGGCGCGCAAAGGTCGCCTCCAGAACCGCCTCGCGCACACCATGAGAGGCGCGACCGGAGAGCCAGATCGCGCGATTGGCCATCTCGGCTTCAAGGCGGATCATCTCGCGCGTGGTGTACTTCGCGGGTGTCCGACTACCTGTCGCAAAGTTGATTCGCTCGCGTTCGAGCCTGAGCGCTTCTGGACCTTGCAGAATGCGGACCATCAGACTTTGGAACAGAGCGACATCGTCGATATAGCGATACAACACCTTCGCAACATCGCGTTCGTCGAAGACGCTCTTCTCCCGCGTGATCAGGTCGAGCACGATCTCCGGACGACGCTGGATGCGCCGCGCGTTCTCGCTGCGGCGCTCCTCCTGAAGCTCGATGCGTTCGAGTTTGGGAGTCGAGGTCTCCGACTTGTGGTCGGATTGCTCGACCTTGCGCTCGATCGCTTTGGCGCCGACGCCGAGGTGAATGGTTGGCTCGAGGTCGATACCCTGCTTTTCGAAGGAACGGCCATCGATGCGGATATCGAGGCCGGCAAGCGCCAGATGCTTATTCTGGCAGGCAAACCAGCCGTCGCGAAACGCATTGAAATCCTCAGTGCTACCGGCCCACAGCTGATAGACGAATTTGCCGGCGTCATTTCGGATTGGCTTGCCGTCCGGGCCGAGCACCGCGACCTTCTTCGAACCAAAACCGTCTTCGGTCAGCGGGCGCAATGTGGTCATGAGGTGGACGTGAGGATTGCCGGGGGCGTCGTGATAGACCCAGTCCGCGACCATGCCCTTCGCGGTGATGTGCCGCTCCACAAAGTCGCGCATGAGCGCGATGTTCTGCTCGGCCGTCAGCTCGAGCGGCAGGGCTATGGTGACGTCCTTGGCGAGCTGCGCGTCGGATCGCTTCTCGAAGCCCTCCACTTTGTTCCAGAAGGCCTCGGACGCGCCGGCGACCGAGCGATCGGCAATCATGCTGCGTACCCATTCCGGCGCGTCGGCAGGGATCACGAACTCCTCATGCAGGAGCCCCTGCTTTCGCGTGTAGTCGATCGTCCGGGCTTCCCGCTCAAACTCCATCTTGGCGCAGTGCCGGTAAGCGGCCGACAGGACGGCGCTGCGGCCGGAGCCACGGGCGACGACGCTGACGGAGAAGTGAGGGACGGCCACGGCGGAGTTCTCTCCCGGTTGCGAACGAAATCAAAGAGTTCGTTGGGAGCAGCGCCCCCACCGGGCTCTCTCAGCAACACGTCGCGCCAGCGACGTATAATTGCGCCCTTGGAAGCCGCTCCTTCGGAACGGCCGGGATCATTCCCGAAAGCATCGCCCTTGGCGATTGTAGGATTCACAGTAGTGCGTTCCGCACTCCGGTCCGAAAAACTGGGTTCGAAAGACAAGCTTTCGCACCCAGGGAGACAGACGGACATGAAGAAGCCATCCGCGAAACTTCGCGACGAAATCGCCAAGCTGCAGGAACAGCTCAAGATCGCCGAGACCCGGGAAGCGGAACGCATCGGCCGGATCGCGCTCAAGGCGGGCCTTGGCGAGATCGAGATCGACGAGGCGGAGCTTCAGGCAGCGTTTGAGCAACTGACCAAGCGATTTCGCGGAGGGCAGGGCGCTACGGCCGGAAAAGAAAGGGGAGGGGCAGCCGTCGTCTCGCAGCAAACCGCGCCGGTCACGTCTGGCGCGGGCGCGGGCAGCGCTGGCGAGGCTTGAACGCATGGCGAGGACGATGACATCCGACGCCCGCAAGAAGGACACGCGGGAAAAGATCGAGCTCGGCGGACTGATCGTCAAGGCCGGTCTACGCTACGAGAAGCGAGCTTTGTTGCTGGGCGCGCTGGTCGATGCAGTGCGCCGCGTCAAGAGTGACGATACTGAGCGGTCCAGGCTCACGGCAATCGGCGTGGAGGCCTTCGGCAATGACGATCAATAGGATTGCGCTCGCCGTCATGCCTGCGGCGTTGATGATCCTGGTCGTCATCGGAATGACCGGGATCGAGCAGTGGCTTTCCGGTTTCGGCAAGACCGAGGCCGCGCGACTGGCATGGGGGCGGACGGGCATCGCATTGCCCTATGTGGCGAGTGCGGCGATCGGAATTCTGTTGCTGTTTTCGAGCGCCGGCTCGATCAACATCAAGCAGGCAGGTTGGGGTGTCCTTGCCGGATGCAGCGGGACGATCCTGATCGCGGCTACCCGCGAAACGATGCGCCTTGCCGCTTTCACGGAGACGCTTAACACCGACAAGTCGGTCTTGGCCTATCTCGATCCAGCGACGGCGATCGGAGCGGGCGTAGCACTCATGTGTGCCTGCTTCGCACTCCGCGTTGTGCTCATCGGCAATGCGGCGTTCGCACGGGCCGAGCCGAAACGCATTCAGGGCAAGCGGGCGCTCCATGGCGAAGCGGATTGGATGAAACTGACGGAAGCAGCAAAGCTGTTTCCCGATGCCGGTGGTATCGTCATCGGCGAGCGCTATCGGATCGACAAGGACAGTGTCGGGAGCCAAGCGTTTCGCGCCGACAGCGCTGAGACGTGGGGCGCCGGCGGCAAGTCGCCGTTGCTGTGCTTCGATGGCTCGTTCGGCTCGTCGCACGGGATCGTCTTTGCCGGTTCCGGTGGATTCAAGACGACGTCGGTGACGATCCCGACGGCGCTCAAATGGGGCGGCACGCTGATCGTGCTCGATCCTTCGAACGAGGTCGCACCGATGGTCTCCGTGCATCGCGGCGGAGCCGGAAGGGATGTATTCGTCCTCGATCCAAGGAAGCCTGACATCGGTTTTAACGTCCTGGACTGGGTCGGTCGTTTCGGCGGGACGAAGGAAGAGGATATTGCCTCGGTCGCCTCATGGATCATGAGCGACGGCGGCGGCGTGCGTGGTGTCCGTGACGACTTCTTTCGCGCATCGGCGCTGCAACTGCTGACAGCGCTGATCGCCGATGTCTGCCTGTCCGGTCACACGGACGGGCACGACCAGACGCTTCGGCAGGTACGCATGAATCTATCGGAACCTGAGCCGACATTGCGCAAGCGGCTGCAAGACATCTACGACAATTCGGGCTCGGATTTTGTGAAGGAAAACGTCGCAGCCTTCGTCAACATGACGCCGGAAACTTTCTCCGGCGTCTACGCCAACGCGGTCAAGGAAACACACTGGCTTTCCTATCCGAACTACGCGGCGCTAGTATCGGGAAAGAAGTTCGCGACCAACGACATCGCGGCCGGCAATACGGACGTCTTCATCAACATAGACCTCAAGACATTGGAGACCCATTCCGGTCTTGCGCGCGTCATCATCGGCTCGTTTCTGAATGCGATCTACAATCGCGACGGACAGATCAAGGTGCGCGCCCTGTTTCTCCTCGATGAGGTCGCGCGCCTCGGCTACATGCGGATCATAGAGACCGCGCGCGATGCCGGTCGCAAATACGGCATCACGCTGACGATGATCTATCAGTCGATCGGCCAGATGCGCGAAACCTATGGCGGCCGCGACGCGGCAAGTAAGTGGTTCGAGAGTGCCAGCTGGATTTCGTTTGCCGCGATCAACGATCCCGAGACCGCCGATTACATCTCCCGACGCTGCGGCATGACCACGGTCGAGATCGACCAGGTGAGCCGGAGTTTCCAGGCAAAGGGATCATCGCGGACACGGTCGAAGCAGCTCGCCGCCAGACCACTCATCCAGCCGCATGAAGTTTTGCGCATGCGCGCCGACGAACAGATCGTCTTCACCGCAGGAAACGCGCCACTCCGATGCGGACGAGCCATCTGGTTCCGGCGCGACGACATGAAGGCATGCGTCGGCACAAACAGGTTTCACATGGTCGGGGATACGCCAAAGCCTGCCTGATCCAAGCCGGCGCGCGGTGCAACCGAGCAAGGCTGATCCAGAAAAATGAAGAGTATCGGAGAAATCAGCATAGCGACGCCCGGCGGGCGGGATTTCGGGAATTCTCGTCGCGTGACGGGAGGAAAACAGGGCAGCCGCAGGAGCCTCAACATAGTGGCCCGAAGGGGAGGCGGGATCGACTGCCCCCGCCCGTCGCGCACCATTTTGCCGGCCACACCGCAGCCCAGAGCCAGCTCCTCCGTAAACGCAGATGAAACCGGGTCCGACATAGGTTGAGACGAAACGAGGGGATCGGAAAGTGGCGAAATCGAATGTGGTTCCGTTCAGAAAGCCGCCGAAGGCCGGAGGCGGTCGCGACCGGCAGCGCGCGGGTGGAGGACTGCTGAGATCTGGGCGGAACAGATGGCGTAAACGCTCGACGGCAGTTCTATGCACCGTAATCATTGCTGTTGGGGGTTGGCTTGCCTATGGCGGCGCCGACGTTCTCCCCGATCTCGCCACTTTGGCCAAGAAACCGACGACGGATTCATTGTCGACCGCATTTTCGATCTGCGACGGAAGCCATCGAGCAAACTGCGTCGTCGACGGCGACACATTCTGGTTCAACGGCGAGAAAATCCGCATCGCCGACATCGATACGCCTGAACTCCGGCCGTCCCGGTGCGAGGCGGAACGGATAAAGGGTGAGGCGGCAAAATCCCGCCTGCTGACGCTGCTCAACGCTGGAAAATTCTCGCTAGCGGCCGGGTTCCGTGACGAAGACAAATATGGACGCAAACTGCGAACCGTATTTCGTGCAGGCAATTCGCTGGGCGATGCCTTGATTAAGGAAGGGCTTGCCCGATCATGGGATGGTGCCCGACACGGCTGGTGCCAGGGCGGGTGACAGCCATCATCACCTTCCCTGCACGGGAGAGGGATAGGGGATTGGGGAAAGGGAGGAGGGAACCGTCCCCTTTCTCCATGGGAGGAAGTTTGAAGGAGGGGCATTGCCCTTCCTTCATGGGGTGAGATTGAGAGGGGCGGCAGAGCCCCCCTTTCATAGCCGCTCCGCTCGGTCGATCCGGCTGGAGGGGCTCATGTGCATAGGCAAAGACCAGAGGCGACAAGCCGCCTCTGGTCTCGACCTCAGTCGCTCGGATCGAAAGGCTCTTTGTCCTCAAGGCCGATGTGCCATCGTTTGTCGGACCACCGCGACGGGAGGTAGATCTCATCACCGCCGAAGTGCGCAATGATGATCTCGCTGGCCTCGTGGAACAAACCGAAATCGACCTCGTTGTCGACTGCCCAAAGCAGCGCTGCAGACAGAAACTCCCGCGAGATATCGGCGGGAAGATGCACTTCCGCATCGAAATTTCGGCGCAGTCGTTCAAGCCAATCCGGCTGTTGATCCGGCCGCTTCTGATCTTCTTCCACCACACGAGCGAATTGATGCTTTGTCATCAGAGTCTCCTTTTCGTTTTCTGACGAAAGGTGTCGGCACCGTAGTCCGTGAGGGGTCAGGGACCGCGGAACGCGGCCGCCCTGCGGCGAGCGGAGGAACCTATTTTCTCTGTGCCGCTTGCGGCGTTGGGAAAATTGGAGGGGCCGCGATGTCCTTGACGCCGGAGTGCGACCTGAAAGTCGCATGAATCTCTGTTTCGAGAGGAGACCACGTGATGTGAACTTTACGAAACCGACCGTTCCATCGGTCGTTCCCTACCCGAACATGCGAAGTTGGCAACGACTCCGTGTGGAGCTTCGGGGACAACGTAACCACCGGGTGACCGGTTCACCGAACCGTGAGGCGAAGTGGAAACTGCCAGCACAAAGGCGGTGAGGTGCAAGGGATGAGCAATGACGACCAACACAAGTGAACTTCCGATAAACGCCGTAACAAGGAACAAGCCAAATGTGCTGACAGGCTTGAACCAAAAGGTGTGCAGCAAGGTGTGGTCCTTTCCGGTTGGACCTCCATGGACGGAAAGCTGCTGGCGAAAAGGAAGGGTCCGACTGGCTCTGAGATTCATGCGGAACAGGGTAAGCCCATAGCGCTGCCGGTAACGGCAGGCGAACCGTAAGGAACGCTGTTGGTGTTGTGGGTAAAGGAAGGCGGAGAAAGCGAAGGCCCGGCTGTAATGGTCGAGATACGGGCTGCAACATCGCCCGACACGAAAGTGGGCAGACTTCCGCCCGGTCATTCATGGCGAGAGAACATGACTAATTGCTGGACGAGGAAAAGCAGATGACGGCAATCGATGCGAAAGCAGCGAATGCTGGTGCGTCCTCGCACGGAGGGCAGATGTGGGATCAGACAAACTGGTCGCAGATTGAAGCAACCGTGAAGCGACTTCAAGTGCGTATCGCCAAGGCCACTCGCGAAGGCCGATGGGGTAAGGTAAAAGCCTTGCAACGTCTGCTGACCCGCTCGCACAGCGGCAAGATGCTGGCTGTGAAGCGGGTGACGGAGAATCGCGGGAAGAAAACGCCGGGAGTGGACGGAGAAATCTGGACAACCCCGGTGGCCAGATGGAAGGGAGTAATGTCGCTGCGGCATCACGGCTACCGTACGATGCCGTTGCGACGCGTTTATATTCCCAAGAGTAACGGCAAGAAGCGCCCGCTCGGGATACCCCGTATGCTGTGCCGCGCAATGCAAGCCTTATGGAAGCTTGCGCTGGAACCAGTGACGGAGACCTTGGCGGACCCGAATTCCTATGGATTTCGGCCCAAACGCTCAACAGCCGACGCCATTGAGCATTGCTTCATCACGTTGGCAAGACGAAAGTCCGCCACGTGGATTCTAGAGGGCGATATCAAAAGCTGTTTCGATGAAATCAGCCATGATTACATCCTCGAGCATATGCCTATGGACAAGGCGATCCTGCGGAAGTGGCTTCAAGCCGGATACATTGAAGAGGGAACTCTGTTCGAGACGCGGGCGGGAACCCCGCAAGGGGGCGTGATTTCGCCCACAATCGCTAACAGAGTGTTGGACGGGCTTGAGGCCGCAGTCGATGCAAGCGTGGGATCGTCGAAATCCACGTACCGAAAAGCCAAACCCCACGTCATCCGTTATGCCGACGACTTTATTGTAACCAGTGCATCGAAAGAGGTGCTGGAACACAAGGTCTTGCCGGCGATCAGGAAATACCTGGCTGTTCGCGGACTGGAACTCTCGGACGAGAAAACCAGAATCACGAACATTGCGGATGGTTTCGATTTTCTGGGCCAGAATGTGCGAAAGTACAACGGCAAACTCCTCATCACGCCGTCCAAACACAGCGTCAAGGCGCTGCTGGATAAGGTCCGGAGAATTATCAAAGGCAACGCTGCCATCGCGCAGGAGGGATTGATACAAATGCTGAACCCGATCATTCGGGGATGGGCGATGTATCACCGCCATGTCGTGGCGAAGGCGACCTTCTCTTCGATAGACTTCTACATCTGGGGCATGCTCTGGAGATGGGCGTGCCGACGACACCCCAACAAAGGAGCACGGTGGATCAGGAGAAGGTATTTCCAGGTCAACGGTAGCCAATCATGGGATTTCAGCACGGAAGACGCCAAGTATGGGCTTGTCCGCGCAGCGGCTGTCTCAATCAAGAGGCACGCCAAAATCCCGGCGTTGGCGAACCCGTTCGATCCCACATGGGATACCTACTTCGCCCACCGTCAGAACGCGAAACATACCGCCGGGGAGCCCGGTGTCACAACGTGGCGCTGGAGAATGGCTTGAGCCGGGTGCGAAGTGATCCGCACGCCCGGTTCTTAGGGGGCGGCGGGGCAGCAATGCCCCGCTGCTACCCGACACGGCGGGTGCAAAGTGGGGCGTCAGAGAGAGATAGAACCGCGTCCTGAAAGGACGCGACCGCTTGCCATCTCCGATGGCTACGGGAAGCTCCGGCTGTCTCCGGACAATAACGTTTGGCAGAGCCATGCTTCTTGCTGCGAGAGGATCGTGACCCGACTGGGCGGGGACCGCGTGCGGGCTCCGGTCGCAGTGCGACTAGAGCCGCGCGCCATCGGCGCCTCGCCCGAACGCCATTCTTCACGAAAATGAATCGGTCGCACCTGTAGGATTCACATATGTCGTTGGACGTAGCGGCGGCGTGTGACGATCATGCCGGCATGATTTCGCAACCATACCAGCTCTATGTCGAACGAACGGATCCAGCCAAGAACATGGCGCGGTATTATACCATGGAGATCGGGCCGACGATGTTCGGAGAGGCTTGCCTGACCCGACGATGGGGGAGGATCGGCAAACGCGGCCAGGAGAAGCAGCATGTGTTCGAACGGGAAGAGGAAGCGGTTCGGTTGTTCCTCGACCTGGTCAAACAAAAACGTGCTCGCGGCTATCGGCCACGAGCCACTCTGCGATATTTCCAAAGCTGACCCCAATCGTCTCCGATCGCTCAAGTAGCGAAACAGGGGGCCGCCGAAGCGGTCCCCTGATGGCGCGTCATTCGCGCCGGTTCCAGTCGGTCTCGAACGACGCCTCGATCTCGACCAGGAACGGGATCTTGATGGCCAGTTTCAGGCCCAGTTTTCCCTTGCGGAAGAAGTGACAGATCACCTTGCCGAGGACGCGGAGCCGGCGGCCGGTGGCGGCGAGGAACTGAGCGAGCTGTTGCATGGTATTTTGTCCTTTCGAAATGCGGACGTCGCGGGGATGGGCCGCATGACGGACAAGGAGGGGCGCACCTGAAAGGCCGAAACGGAGGTGGCGGACCTGCCGGCGCCCGAATTTTGCTCCCGCGAGGAGCCGCAACGCGGCGGGGAAAATTCTGGCGCCGGCAGATTGCGGCGTGACGGACGGGATGCAACATCCCCGATGTCGATGACAGGAGAGCGGAAGGAGAGCGGAAGCGGATTGCTGCCCTCCGTGCTGTGGATGGCTGCGGGCTGGCAGCGCTGGTGATACGCGGCCCTCAGAAGGGCGGCTCGGCCTCGATGGAACCGTCCTGTTGGACAAGCATGACGATCAGCTCGGCATGGGCGATTTCGAGCTCTGCTTCGATCTGGCCGCGTTCGGCGGGCTCAATGCAGGCGTTCAACTCGGCGCGCAGTTCTTCGATTTGCTGTTCGATCGTCATCGTCGTCATCTCCTTGATGTTTGAGAAAGATGACGCCCGCCGGCGTGGCGGTGGGTCAGGGTCAAGGATCGCGCATGCGACCGCCAGCGGCGGTGAGTGGAGGAGCCGAAATGCGTCAAGCACTTTGGGGGGGACCGCTCGTCCTTGAGGCTGGCCCGGCTCCACGGCACGATTGGCTTGATATGAGCAGACCCCACCTCTCCGTACGGCACCCAAAAAGCTGGAAACGGGCTCGACGCCCGTCGCCTGCTTTCTCAAAGCGGCCTGGTGGCCCCGCCTTAGGCGGCGGGGCCTTGGTGGGATCTCAATCCCGGTTGGGGCGGGACCAGATCAGCTGGTAGCCGTCCTCGCCTTCGACCTCGGTGAGCGTTGCGTAGATCGGCGCCGGGAAGCTCGGGTCGTCCAGCTTGACCGAGAGGTAGTCGCGGTCGGTCTCGCTGGAGCGCTTCTGCCAGGCGGCACCCAGCTCGACATTGCCGGCGTAGATACGGAAGTGCGGACCCTTGTCGGAGGGGTTTTCGATGCGGGCAATGCGGGCCTTGACGTTGAGTGCGAGGGTGCGGATCGAGCCGGTGAAGCCGCTTTCGGTGGAGGTGAAGGTGCCGATGGTAGCCATTGTCTGTTCCTTTCGGTTGTATCGGGCCGCGCCCTTCGCGGCGTCGATGGCTGTCGCAAGGATCGGGGGCGATCGGACCGCACCTGAAAGGCCGCAATGAAATGGAGGGCGGCCGGAGAAACTTTGTTGTCGCGCGAGGAAAGCGAACACAGTTCGCAGGGGGAGAAAGTTGCGCACGGCCGTTGCGGGAGAACGATCGAGGCGAAGCCGGTCTCCGATCAGACATGCCTCATCGAGCCCGCGGAGGACGTGGCCCATGACAGCGGTGGAAGGAACTTGATCATGGCCCTCGCCGTGCGTTGCCCCGGCAGAACAGCCCGGCCGCGAAGCCGTTCCCCAGTCTCTAAAGCATAGCGTCGACTTCGGATGCGACAAACTCGGCCGTCCGGGCAGTTGTCTCCTCTCATCAACGCAATATTGTCGGGCCGCGATTGGTCGCCCGGAGGATCTATGCGTCGGCAGACAAAGCCGTTTGCCGTCGAAATCAAGCAGTCCCGAAAGCTGAAAGCCAACGATCGGAAACTATCGATCTGGGGGAGGCTGGACCTCACGTCCGATGAGCACGCGCTCGCGGAGAGAGCGCCGAAAGAGCTGTCGGCCGTTGCGGGTGACAACGACCGACCTTGACGTCTCCTACGCTGCCGCTCTCTCGTCGGCCTGAACGGGCTGGAGACCGTGCAGGAAGCTGACAGCACGCTGGGCATGCGCCGCAGCTTGGAAGATAGCCCGCTTGTCGTCAGATAGAACCTTCAGCCACGAGCCGAGATAAGACGCATGGTCCGGCCGTGGCTCCAGCTCCGGTGCGATCCCGAGATCGGCGCATAGGAAGCAACTCCCGAGCTCCGCAATCAGCTCCTCGCGGGCGCGTTCGGTCTTGTCCTTCGCATAGCGGCTAAGATCGCGATCGACGCGATCGGGGCGCGCAGTCCAATGGCAACTTTCGTGACTGAGCGTGGCCACGTAGGACGCCGCGTCGCGGAACGTTTCGAACGGCGGCATCTGGATGTGGTCCGTGATAGGGGAATAATAGGCCTGCGCTCCACCATGGCGGATGACAGCGCCCGTGTTGCGGAAAAAGCAATCGGCGTGCTCGATGTGCTCGATCGCATCGAGCACCGGGGTCGGTGGGTGACGATAGTGTTCGGGCAGTCCGCCGATCTGCTCGATGTTGAACACTTTGTAAGCCTTCAAGAATGGGATTTCTCGATCGACTTCTCCACCACTGCCGTCCGCCTCGGACTTGGTGAACCGGCTGGCGAAGACGACCGTCGAACCGGTCTCGCCCTTTCGCACCGCCGCCCCCAGTTCAAGCGCCTGCTTGAAGGCCATCCACATGGGGGAAGTGAACCCCCGCGCCATTCCCTCCGACCATAACAAGAGAATGTTCATGCCCGAATACGGCTGGCCGTTGTGGCGCAGCGGCAGGGTGATCCGGCCATTGGTGGTGGCCGCGTGCCAGGGTTTCATCCAAGGCTTCACACCCTTTTCAAGATCTGCGACGATCCTATCCGTGATCCGCGCATAGATGTCGGCGCGTTCGCCTTCGGCTTTCCTGCTCATGTCATTATCCTCCGTTTTGGAGGCCGCGCCATCGCGGCCCCGTCGCGGAGGTCCGAAAGCAGGAGCGATCAGGAGGCCGGCCGCACCGGAACGGCCGTAACGGAGTGAAGGACGGCAAAGCCGTTGCGGCAGGCGCCGGCTCCTGCAGGACCGCCGAGCGGGACGGGACGCGTGGCGGGCGGGGTCCGTGTTCTTCCTTCTCTTCTTTCGTGACATAGAAAAAGGCCGGTCCGAAAGGAACCGGCCTAAAGGTCAAAGAGGGAAGAGATGGCGAAGCCGAAGCTCTCCGCGCGACAAGCGGCTCAACCGAGAGCCGCCATCTGTGCCTCGGCCGCCTTGCGGTCGAGCGACTGGCCCAGGTTTTCGACCGGGCGGTCGAAGGGCTTCCAGGCTTCGCCGATGACGTGGCTGTAAGCTGCGACTGCGCCCTCGGCGGCCATCCGCAACGCGTGGGACTGTATGCCCATGTCGGCGGCGAATTCGCGTTTGCGCTGGGCGGCGCCGTCGTAACCGACCGGGCCATCGAGATCCTCGTCGCGGGCATCGTTTGCCGATTTGGCGGTTGCGTCTCGGGCTTCGGAGATTGCTCGACTGTAGAACTGGCCGGCGCCGTGCGCCGAGCCGACATAGGCACCGACGATACGCTGGAGATGGATCTGCATCGCCTTCTCACCGAGACCGTCCGAGAGGCTATCGGCGGTCTCGATGATCAGGCGCTCGTGGAGTTCACGGATGCCGTCGCTGTCGACCACCGCGGTCCCGAAACTCTCGGCGATCAGCATTGCCTGGGCGGTGTCCGGACATGTGAGCCTGACCATTTCAAGGGTGGCGCCCTTGCGGAGCGGCACGACGCGGGCGGCAGGTCGATTGGTTGCGGGCTTGGACATGGGATCTTCCTTTCGTGGTTTTCACCGAAGCGGCTCCGGCCCCTGCCGGTCTGCCCTTCGATGCGGTCGACAGGAATCGGTTGAGGACGGGCGCTTTCACAGGTCCGGGACGGCCGGACGAGCGAAACGGGTTTGCGAACAAGCGGGGTAAAGCCCTGCGAAGGGCGCGGAGCAATTTTGCGGGGGAGGCTGCACCGGCCGCTCCGCGGCGCGCCAGCGGCCTTGAAACGACCGGCCGCCGGTTCAGACCGCAGCGAAAACGAAGGGCGGGCCGGCAGGGGTCGGGCTATGACTCAGAAACCCCGAAGGACAGAAACCACTGCGACCGATAGCCCCCGCAACCCTTCCTCCCGCTCGGATCAGCCGCCACGAAAGCCCCATCCGGCCGGGGCTCACGCCGCCGCATTGCCCACATCATCGCCGAGCACATACGCATGGTGGCGATCGCCCGCTCCTGACGTTGGAGTTTGCGAGCCAGGGCAGCGATTTCCGTTCGCCGCTCGACGTGATCGTGAAACAGCAACTCGTCGGAGCGCGTCCACCGCGACCCGCCCCGGCGGTGCGAGCGGGCTTTCGCCTTCTCGGTGACCGCTATGCGTTCGCCCGGCCCGTGTTGTGCCGGTGAATGCAATCGAGATGGTGGCGCGTCTCTCGCCGCGCCGCCTCAATGCGGAACAGAAGAACGCGAGAACTGACCGGATTCATGGACTGGTCACCCGCGGCTGCCAACTGATGAACGACGACGGTCCGTCATGGCCAGCATGTCGCGCGGTATCGATGACGAAGCCAAATCGGCCGACCTCGTACTCGTCGCTTGGCACAAAGAAGCGGCGCTCTTCCGCGTGGACGGCACGGACGCCACCAATCGTGGCGATAACTTCGGTCATGCCGGGTTGGTGATCTGAGCGTAGCGCGGAGATGACGATCCAGTCGCCGGCATGCTCGCGCTCAAAGGCGCGGCGATCCTTCTCGTGGGATTCGGCCGAAAATCGATTCCCAGGCATCGGGCAAGAAATCCCGGATCGTCCGATCGGCGGACTTGCGCTCGTATCTCGTAAAGGTGTTCTGGAAAGGCGAGGCCAACCGCGGCCCACGCGGCACCTTCGTCGTACCAACCACCGGCGCAACGAAGCATCACATGGATTTTGCGGTTGCGATCGTTGGACAACTTGAACCCGCCATGCCCGGCCGTGGTGTGAGATACGATACCCTCCGCGTAGACGGTGGCGCCCTGCGACGGTCCCCATGGGGTGGAGCAGCTCATCCGGACAGTCTGCCGGGCGAGCGCCCAGAGGTCTCGGGACGTGCTCCGCCTGTTCGAACATCCGTGCCCGAAATTCCGCCTCATCCGCAACGGCGCCATGATGCGAGTAGAAGTCGTAGCGCTTGAGCTCGGAAGACGGCCGTGACACGCGCCAGGCACTCGCGAGAAAATGCTGGCCGTCACGTCCCGGCACCGTGGCGAAAACGAGATCGCCGACACGGGCAACCGGCATGTCATCGGCGCTGCGGCCAAACTCCACCCCTGAACCTTCAAGGGTGGAAGCTGCTTTGGCTTGGAGAGCAGGCGTGTTCATGCCGCGACCCTCCCTTCGACATGGGCGGCCGCCACTTCATCGGCCGTGACCTCTTCCAGCACGGCATTGGGATAGCGATGCTGCGTCAACCATTCCTCCGCGGCTTGGCGATTGGCGGCGAGGTGGACGAGCTCGGCGTTTTCGCAGGCGAGGTCGACGACCCTGATGTGGCCGAGCTGCGGGCGCTCGATCACCTTGAATGTCAGGTTGGTGTCGAGCGAGAACGACGTCCGGTGGATGCGAATGGTGATGACGCCTTTGGCGCCGAAATCGCCCTCATGCAGCGTAAAATCCGGCGACAGGCCGACATTGCCGATGCCACGCTTGCCCTGCTTGCGGATCAGGCGGCCCTTGCTGTTGCGCTCTTCCCAGGCGGCGAGCTTCTTCCTGTGGCGCTCGGGCGGGCGGTGCGTGCCGTCGGACCAGACGACAATCGAGCCATGGGGTGAGGTCATAAATCAAAGACGCGGACATGCGTATTCTCCTATTTTGAGGTGACGAAACAAAGCCGCCGCCGGTGATGGCCGGCGGCGGTATCGATCAATATGACGTTGTGGGGGAGGGTTACTCTGCCGCAATTCCGTAAGCGGTATCAGGATCCTCAGTGCTGGTGTCAGCGGCGGCATCGTCCAAGTCTTCGATCTCGGTGTCGGCTGCGCTGCCGCCGTCCTCGGTTTCCGGAACATGCGGTTTGACCAGTGCGCGATCCTCGATCGACGGATCAGACCCACCGTCGGCGCCGTTCTCGATGCCGCCGATCGGCCGGTCGGCAGGTGCATCTTCGTCCTCGCTGCCATGCTCCATGTTCTTGGCCAGCCACTCGGCCAGCTTTGCGTCATCGGGTGCGAAGAGGGCTGCCGGATGCACGAAGCGTTCTTCCTTGAAGTGCTCGACAAGGGCAGCCCGGGTGTCCCTGACGCGCGGGCGGGGGGCGACACTGGTGCCGCCGCAGGACGCTTCCAGCGCCGGGCGGGAGAGGCACGCGAGGAACTCCTCCGTGCCCATGTTCGGAAGATAGGTGTCGGCGCCTATGGCATCGCCGGCGATCCGGGCGACAATGCCGCTGTCCGTGCGGTTGGTCCGCGCCGACAGTGCGTCGATCAGTGTCAACCTGGCCACGACACGAAGCGTATCCGTGTCGAATTCCAGCTCGCCGCTTTCACCTATCATCGGGACCGCGTGCCGGGCAAAACGCCTGGAGCCGTAGACATGGTTAGAGGTTTCGGAGCCGGAATCTACCGAGACGTTCTGCCCGGCGAATGCGAGGACGAGCAGCGCCATGAGGGTATCGTCCTCAATCGGCGCTCGTGCCAGTGCCTCGTGCAGAGCGTCTGTGCGGAAATCGCCGATCATCTCGAGGCCGTTTCGGGTCACGTCGGGACGGGTCTTCGCTGCAACGTCGATACCTTCGTTTTCGTCCTCGCCGCCGGGGGCGGTCGGATCGCCCTTTCCCTTCGCCTTCTTGATCTCCGGCAACCGGAAATGGGCGGACTGCACCTTCCCCTCACGATCAAGATACATGGCGGTGCAATCGCCTTGGCCGGGCTTGCCGTAGACACGCTCCGCCTTCGGCGGCAATTGCGGTTGGCCCCAATTGTTGAGCTCGACGATGGAACCCTTCTTGGGAAGATTGCTGCTCATCCATTCCTGCTGCGCACCGAGGAATGCTTCGACGTTGGTGGTATAGCGGTTATCCTCGTCGGCCGGTCCGAACAGGTCTTCCGCCCATTCGATGCCATAGGCCTGGCGGAGATCGTCGCCGAAACTCGCATCGCGCGCGAACATGCGGGTCTTGGTGAGGCCGTTGGCGATCGCCCACCAGGATGCTGTGTCACTCTTCTTCGTCTTGTGTGCCTTCCAGACTTCCTTCTGCTCGTCGAGTGACGCCGCGGAAATCGTGCGAAGCTGCTGCTCGCTCGGCATGTCGCCCTTGGCCATGTGATCGAGCATCGCAGGCAGGACATTGGCCAGCAGACGAAGCTTGCGGATCTGTCTGACCGGCAACGCCAGCGCGATCGCAATCGCCTCCTCGGTCCAACCGAGTGCAACGAGACGCTCGATGCCCCGCCATTGGTCGACCGGATTGAGGGGCTCGCGCGCGATGTTTTCGATCATCGATCGCATCGCGCCATTGTCGTTGGCCGCCTCGACGACGATAACATCGATTTCCTCGATGCCGGCGGCGATGGCCATGCGCGTGCGCCGGTGGCCCGCTTCGATGACATAGCCGTTGCCGCTGGCTTCGGCGAAAATGACGGGCGGCTGGATGACGCCGACAGCCTTGATGGTCGCAAGCAGCAGCGCGTCGGCCTGGGGCGTCGACTTCGACTGACGAGTATTGTCGGGATTGTCCTTCAGCGCACGCGGATCGACTTTCATGAGTTGCATGGGAATGTTCCTTTTTCCGGGGATGCGGACGCGGCCTTCTGCCGGTCCTTCCTGTCTTCATTTTTTTCTGAAGACACCTCCCGGACCGCAAAGCGGCCCGACCGGCGCAACTGCGGGCGAGCTGCCCTGCCGCGAAGGATAAGCGGGGCCAACAGCCATGCGAAAGACGAGTGGCCGGGATGCGGAGTGCCGCGGTTGAGCGCCAGCGGCGGCGGGAGGACCGATCTGCGACCGGTTTTCCTTCCCTTTCCCCTTCTCCTTTCCCAACTTCTTCTGATAAGCGCTCTGCTACAGAGCTCGGAATCTGGGTTGAGCGGGAACAAAAAAATGGGCCGTCGGAAGAACCGAGGCCCATGAAGTGTGAAGGTTATTTAACCTCCAGAGGGGAACAGCTGTTGCGGCGGCACTGGGAGGAGACCGCCATGTGCATCAGCTGTGTGCACTATGATGATATTTTGATCAGATGGAAAACCATTTATTGTGCAATGCACCTATGCATATGCTGCACTGCTTCCAAAATCAGGCTGCCTCCCTGGTAGGGGCACCTGCTTCGCAGGCCTCGGCTGCGAGCTCGGCCTCAACCTCCCGGAGCTGGCGACGCTTTTCGGCCAGCTCACTCGCGAAGGCAAAATCGCCACCCTGACGGGACTGGTAGGAAGCAAGACGCCGGCGCGCTTCCTCCAGCCGCTGGCGATAGCGTTCCCGCTCCCGTCGAAATCATCCAACGCATGCTCGAGGCGGAAGACGGCGCCGAGCGGCGTCACCGTGACGGCGAGATCGATCTCGTAGTCCGCGCCCGTGCGCTGAAGCATGGTGGTGTAGCGATAACCGTCAGACTTGCCGAAGCGCTTGCCATCGTAGACGAGTTCGAAGCCACCAATGGAGGCGATGACGATCTCATACTCCTGTTGAAGCTGGACGAGGGTGAGGATTTCCTTCATCAGCGGGGCTTGTCGCAAACTTCCACAGAGGCCGCGGCTATCCCCTGAAGGACGCTATTTTCATGTTTTGTTAACCTTTATAAGTCCGAAGAGGCGCGCAACCAAATTGTTTTGCTCGTTGATCGTCCAGCCGCCGGAAAAGCCGAAGCCTTTTCTCAACCACAGTATCGGCTCGAAACCGGCAATCGTTCGCCGCGCCGTGTTGAAGGATTGGAAGCCGCCGATCTTCGGCATGTTCTTTTTCACACGGAAATGATCGCTCTCAATGCCTTGTTGCAGGTGCTTGGTCGCATAGTGCACGGGGGCGGGCTGTAGGAGCCCGTCTTCAACCGAAGCTTTGATCGCCGACGGGAAGGTATTGGCACCATCTGTGCAGATCTTGTTCGGCGACAGTAAGGGTTGATCTTTCAGCGTCTTGCGGAAGAACCGCTTGGCGGCTTCGAGATCTCGCTTTGCAGAAAGCAGGAAATCCACCGGGTTGCCATGCTTATCGATGGCTCGGTACAGATAGCGCCATTTGACGCGGATCTTAACGTAGGTCTCGTCAATCCGAACCGATCCGCAATGCGGCCGGCGAAACTGGCGAAGACGCTTCTCGATCATCGGCGCATAGCTCAATACCCAGCGGTTGATCGTGCTATGATCCCTCGAAGCCGCGCTCTTCGAACATTTCTTCCAGATCACGATAGCTCAGGGGATATCTCAAATACCAGGTGACCGCATTTACGATCAGCCATGCCTCGAAATGCCTGCCTTCGAAATCATCCTTCGACTGCCGCTTCAGCTTTTCGGCAATAGCATTTAGAATCATCCGTACGCTCCACAACATTTGGAGCGGAAATTTCTCCTCCGACGGTCAACATACCGTTAAGCGCAAAAATTTGCGACAGGCCCCTCTTTAACGTTCCCCGCCACGATATTCCATCCACCCACCATCGAGAACTGCGAGCAACTGCCATGCAAGCATGGCGCCAAATCGCCCGCCTTCACGCCGAATGAACCAAAGCCTCACTCCCAGATCTTGTTTTCACAGCCTTAAGTTTACGGTGCCAGCCCTTCTGTAGGATGCCCCTACTGAATCCCACCTTCGCTGACATGGAAATGGCCCTGCCGCTCGATGCCCGTCAGGAAGGTGGTTTTGTGGACGCCGGCAGAGAGAATCTCCGCGTATGCCAGTTCCTCACTCTCCGGCGCATCGCCGCCCAGCACGCGGCCTGTCATCGTCTTCGGCGCGTCGATGCCCAGCAGTGACAGGATTGTGGGCGCAATGTCCGTGATTGAACTCGGAGCATCTGAAACCCGGCCCTGCGCGAGTCCCGCGCCGTAGCCCGCGAGAACGGCCGTGAACTCGCCGCGATGCAGCCCCCCATGCGTGCCGCCGCCTATCCGCAGATCGTTGTCGCCGGGGTCGTAAAAGACCGAATCCACATGCCCGGCCTGATCGGTCTGATTGTCGGCAGGCGTTTTCCCGAGGTGCACGAACAGGCCAGGAGCGCGCTCGCCGCCCGCACCCAACAGTTCCAGCGCAAGACTGCCATCCACCGTGCCGCTGGTGCTGCCCGGTTCACTGGCAGGGCTGAATGCGCCGCCGAACCATACCTGTTCCATCATGAAGTCCCGTATGTCCCGCAGTAAGGCCGGGTCATCATGTTTGAGCCACAGGCCCACGGCGCGGCCCGGTCGAACAAGCACCTGCGTTGCATGATCGTTGAACGATGCCGCCGCCTTGAAACCGGCCTGACAAAGAGCGTCGGCCACGTTGACTGTGCCGCCGATCGTCACATGGCCATGATCGGAAACGATAAACAACGTGATGCTGTCGCGCTCCGGCTGGGCGTCCCGCCATGCCCGCAGCTCTCCAATTACATCATCGCAGGCCCGCATAATCTCTCGTAGCTGGGTCGATTGCAGGCCGTGCAGATGGCTGACGCTATCGACTTCGGTGCACCATAGAATGGTGGCGGCGGGCTTGTCGTAGGGCCATACTTCGCGCTCAAATACCCGGAACGCCGTCATTGGTCCATCGGCGGAGATGCCCCCGGCCGGGATTTTCAGGGAACGATGGGCGCGGGCGGCAAACGAATGCGGGTAGCCGATCTGGGGATGGCGGACATTGAACCCGGTTTGTCCGCGCTGCTGGCCCTTCCAGTTCAGCGCGGGCAGAACGCCGGGGCCACTCGACGTGACGACCGCAAACGGCCGTCCCGCTTGGTGTAGAACTTCCGAGATCGAGGGCACTTTCACCAGGTTGCCCGCTAGGCGTTCATCCGCCGCCCACCAATCATGCGTGGTTTCTGTGAACACTTGATCGGGGCTGGTCCCCCGGATATAGAATTGGTTTCCGGCAATCCCGTTCACCTGCGCGGTTGCGCCAGTGGCCAAGGCCGTGAGCGCCCCCCGCGTCTCGCTGGGGAACACAGTGGTATGACGGCGGTTCCACGTTCCGTCGCTGGCCAGCGCCGCAAGATGGGGCATGGTGCTTTCAGCGACCAGATCGGGCCGCAGGCCGTCAATTCCCAGCACCACGACATGGCGCGCGTTATTGGCCATTGGTGTTTTCTTCCATGTTGTTCGTTTCGTTCTTTTGTGGATAAACCACGCGCACACCTGCATCCTTGAACCCATCCGCAAAGCGGGCGGGCGGTGGCTCGTCGGTGACGATGGTCCCAATGTCCGACAGGGACGCCGAGACATAAGCTCCTGATGCGCCGAATTTGCTATGGTCAGCAACGAAGATGCGACGGCGGCTGCGCTCGAACAGCAGTCGCTTGAAGCGTTGCAGGTACTTGCTTGACTCTACCAAGCCATGCACCGGGTCAACGCCGTAGGCTGCAATGATGGCCGTGTCGAAAATGCACTCGGAAATGGCCTCTAGTACTTGTTCGCCCATTAGCGCGCCATTGGCATAGTCGTACTCCCCCCCGGTGAGCGTGACCCGGTGCTTGAGGCCGCTTTGCAGCACTTCCGCGATGGCCGGCATGTTCGTCATGACCGATACCGCAGGGCCATCGTTCAACGCCTTTGCGACGGCCAGTGCTGTGCTGCCGTGGGTGATGAATATCCAGCCGTCCCGGGTCGCGGTTTGCGCTGCCAGCTTTCCAATCACGGCTTTTTCTGCACTCAGGCTGGCCAGCCGCGACGGCAGCGGCGCGGCGCGGGAAACTGGGATTGCGCCCCCATGCACCCGCGTCAGCAGGCCGTCCTTTTCGAGAAGGACCAGATCACGACGGACGGTTTCCATCGTCACCGAGAAGCGCTCGGCCATTGCGGCAATTCCGATGCCTTCGCCTGTGCGAAGCATATCAGCTATGGCTTGCAGGCGGCTTGCTGCCGGTAGTTTCGTCACAAATTCCTCACTCTACACGATGGAGTCGGCCGCGCTTACAACCGATATGTTGTCATTTTTGGGAATAATTGCCTTTCAAATATCTGTCAACGGCTCTTTCATGACAGTTTTCGCGCGCATACACTGAAAATGCCTGCCATTCCTTCATCTCACCTTATGTGTTCCAAGCAAAAGCGCACTTTCCTGGCACGTATTTTCTGTAATTGCCAATTTATGCCAGATATTGTCACATTCTTGTAAAGAGTAGCCGTTAGTCGGCAAGGCTTCATTTAATTGCTAGTTCCCGCGAGAGGAAACCGGATGATTAGGAAACGGATGACTGCCTATCTGACTGTAGGTGTCGCTTGCCTGGCCATGCCATTTGGCGCGCATGCTGACGAAATGGATGATCTTGTCGCGGCTGCAAAGGCCGAAGGGCAATTGACGGTTATTGCCCTCGGGCATGATTGGTGCGGCTATGCTGCGCTGATTCAAGGCTTTAAAGATAAATACGGCCTCACCGTAAACGAACTCAGCCCGACTGCCGGATCCGGTGAAGAATTGGCAACGATCAAGGCTAATATAGGCAACAACGGCTCGCAGGCGCCGGATGTCATCGATGTGGGCCTTGTTTTTGGCCCCATTGCGCAGAAAGAGGGCTTGCTGCAATCGTACAAGGTGCAAACGTGGGACGAAATCCCGGCCACCGCCAAAGACCCCGAAGGGCAATGGTACGGCGACTATTACGGCGTGCTTTCTTTCGTCGTGAATAAGGACGTTATCTCAAAGTCTCCAGCCGATTGGGCTGATCTTCTCGACCCCGCCTATCGCAAGAGCGTTTCACTGCCTGCTGACCCGCGAACCGCCAACAATTCCATCCTGAGCGTCTATGCCGCGGGCCTTGCAGCCGGCGCGCAGCCGGGCGCGGCAGCAGCCCGCGCTGGGCTCGAGTTCTATCGCCAATTGAAGGACTCCGGCAATCTCGTTTCCGGTTTCGGCTCTGCAGCATCCATCGCCAAGGGCGAAACGCCAATTACCACGCGCTGGGATTCCAACGGCATCACCTATGCCGAAAATTTCAAGGGAAATCCGCCACTGGACACCATTGTCCCGGCAAGCCTTACCGTGGCTGGCGTTTATGCCCAAGCCATCAGCAAGTACGCGCCGCATCCGCATGCCGCCAAGCTCTGGATGGAGTACCTTTATTCCGACGAGGGGCAACTTGGCTACCTCAAGGGCCTTTGCCACCCCATCCGCTTTGACGCCATGCGCAAATCCGGCAAAATTGCCGATGACATGCTGACCAAGCTCCCGGCGACAGGTAACAATCTAGTATTTCCCGAGTTGTCCCATCTAGTGGAAGCCGGCGAAGTGATTGCCAAGGAATGGACTTCAACCGTAGGCGCAGGCAGCAAATAAGTTGAAACCACAGTCCACACACGGCAAGCCCGGCGCGAGTGGCATTCGCGCCGGGCTGGCAGGTACCTCATCCCTCAAGTCCATTGACTGGCCCGCACTGCTTGCCACGGCCCCGTTTTTCATGTTTGCCATCGTCATGATGGTGATGCCCACCGCGGCGCTACTGGCCACGGCCTTTGTTGATAAGCAGGGAGGTTTTACGTTAGCGAACTTCGCGGAGATCATCACGCCAGAGGTTGCCGACGCCTTCATGGCTTCGGCCAAAATCTCCGCCGTCACCGCCGTTCTTGGAACGGTGCTCGGGCTCGTACTGGCCCTCACCGTTGGCCGGCGCATGACCAGCCAGAAGGTGAAGGCCGCCGTTATGAGCTTTTGCGGCGTGGCCTCGCATTTCTCAGGCATACCCCTTGCCTTCGCCTTCATCGCCACTCTGGGGCGGCTTGGCCTCGTGACTGTGTTTTTACGGAAGGCCTTCGGCATCGACATTTACGCGGCAGGTTTTGAGCTTGCCAGCTTTTCCGGCTTGACGCTTACCTACCTGTTCTTTCAGGTCCCGATTGCATTCACGATCATCATGCCCGCCGTTGACCGGCTTTCCACACAGACACGTGAGGCGGCCGAGATGTTGGGTGCCACGGCTACCCAGTATTGGCGCTTTGTTGGCCTGCCAATCCTCTGGCCAACAATCCTCGGGGCGTTGGCATTGTTGTTCGCCAATGCATTCGGGGGCGTCGCAACGGCCTACGCGCTGACAGGAACGGCGGTGAACGTCATCCCGATCTTGCTCTACGCGCAAATTCGCGGCGACGTGCTGCACAACGAGCAGCTTGGCGCCGTCCTAGCCTTGCTCATGGTATTTGTCATGACGGTGACCATTTCTCTTTACCTGATGCTTCGCGTGCGCTCCGAACGGTGGATGAAATGAAATTCGTCCTGCGCTATTCCCCTTGGACCATATTCGCCATCGCCGCAGTGTTCTTTCTGATGCCGCTTTTCAGCACGGCGGAATTTTCATTAAGCATCCGGCGCGGCGTATATTCGCTTGAGGCTTACGAGTCGGTTTTCTTAGACCCGGAATTTGCGGCCAGCTTCTTCTATTCGCTGATAATAGCAGTATTGACGATTATCTTTGGCACGATCATCGTGGTTCCGATGGCCTATTATGTCCGGTTGCGCCTCCAATGGCTGCGGCCTGTGGTGGAAATCTTCGTGATGCTGCCCATGGTCGTGCCGCCTATCGTGCTTGTCTTTGGCTATCTGCGGCTGTTTTCGTCATCGTCGGTGCTGCCGCTGGCCGATAGCAGCGCTGGTGCGAGCATCCTGCTTATCTGCGGCTGTACCACATTATCTCTGCCGTACCTCTACCGCACGATTGATACCGGCTTGCAGACGATTGACGTTCAGACGCTGACGGACGCCGCTGGCATTCTCGGCGCTCGGCCATTCGCGACAATCAGGCTGGTGATCTTCCCGAACATCTTGCCTTCCGTCATGGCAGGCGCATTCCTGACCTTCGCGGTCGTGATGGGGGAATTCGTGATTGCTAGCCTTTTGACGCGCCCGGCTTTCGGCACCTACATTCAAAAAATCGGCATGAGCAAAGCCTATGAGCCTGCGGCCCTGACCATCCTGTCTTTTGCCATCACTTGGGGCGCACTGGCCATGATGAACGTCATGACGCGGTTTTCGCGGCGAGCAGGGTAGGGTTTCCTCTCATTCTTCTGGTGTGAACGGTATCCTGTATCTGAAGGCTCTGCAGATACAGGTCCGTCACGCCAAGAAGCATGGCATCGAGCTGAGGCAGAGCGATACGCGTCTGACGAAAGCAGCGGCGGTGCGCGCCGGCCGTTATGCCCATGCCCGGCAATTCCGCCGCATGCGCCGCGAACTGAAGCGCCTGCGCATCTCTCTTGGCTGCGTCTTGCGCGATATTGGCCGCAAGGTCGCCGGCAACGTCGAACTGGAGCGGACTTTTGCCCGGCTGTTCGGTCTTATCGAACGGCTGCTGGCGCAAAAGCCGAAGGACAAGAACAAGGTCTATGCGCTGCATGCTCCCGAGGTCGTCTGCTTCTCGAAGGGCAAGGCTCGCGCGCCATTCGAGTTCGGTTGCAAGGTAGGGTTCGCGGCGACGGACCGCGAAGGGCTGGTTCTGGCGGCCAAGGCATTCGAAGACAATTCCTATGGCGGGCACACCCTCTCACCTCCCGTCGACCAGGCTGTTGCCATGGGTGGTATCCGGATCGCATCTACGTCGAGGAATATCGCGGTCATGATTACACCGGATCGGCGTCGGTGATGATTGCCGGAAGCCGGCGCGGGCTGACGCCGACCATGCGACGGGAGCTGAAACGACGATCGGCCATCGAGCCCACCATCGGCCATATGAAGACCGATGGCAGGCTGGACCGGAACTTCCTTCTCGGGCACGATGGCAACACCATCAATGCGCTGCTCGTCGGGGTAGGTCACAATCTGCGCCTCATCCTGGCCAAACTGGCCCCTTTGGCGTGCTTCATCAGGGCCGCGCTTAACGTTCTCATGGCGAAATCGGATACTTCTCCAGATCTTCCCAACCGCCAGAAGATCAATGATTTAAGCCTTTGTTCAGGCCGACTAATTAGGGGCTGGCGGGCGAAAAGACCGCTTCCGGTTTTACACTTTCGTCGGTAATGGCGCGGGCGAAATGCTCCTCGTCCGCGAACATCCGAAGCCAAGTTTCAATCGAAATGGCTTTCCAGGCGTTTTGAACGGTACTACGGGTGACCTCGCGCACGAGCTCTTCCCTTACCAGAGCCAGATTTTCATAATCGTAGACGTCCCGCTTTTGCGCCGCGGCGGAGTTGAACAAGAGATCAAATGTCGTCAACAACCAAGTCCGCATTGCGCTGTCATACATCAGCTGCTGTATTCGTTTCGGTCGCTTTACAATCTCCTCGGGCAAAAACATCGCCGACGCTTGGCGCAGGATAAGCTTATTGCCTTTGTCGTTGACCTTCTGGGCGTCAGGAATGCGCATTGCGGTTCGGACGACGTGGGTGTCGGCATACGGCATGCGCAGATCGATGCCAAAACGAGCGGCTAGCATTTCCTGGGCACCCATCCGCTCGTCCCGCCTATCCATTGTGGCGATAAGTTCGGCATGCAAGGAACCGTGAGAAGGCGACCGCGTCCGCAGCGTCGCGTGGGTGCCGCTTGCTGCCCCCTTGAGGATTGTAAGGCTTCCATTTGGGGCCGATTCCTCATCAGTTGGCCGCCCGTTAAGGCTCTTCCACAACTGTGTGTGGAAGTTCATGCCTCCAAATAATGTATCCGAGAGATTGCCAGAAAATAGAACATCGACATGCAACCCTGCCATCTCGCAAAGCCCGAACAAGCATGGATACTCGTCATAGCCCCCGGGGTTCTCCATCGCCCACATCGCTTCTGGAAGCAGTCGTGAAAATTCTGATGGTTCCAGAAATAGTTCGTGATGCTCCAGTCCCAAAGCCAACGCGGTCAACCGGGCGCCTTCGATCTCGGGGTCTCCTCCGTTGTGACCAACAGTGAACGACTTGACCGTGATTTGCTTCATGGAGCGAGCGACCAACTCTGCGATTAGAGCTGAGTCCACTCCGCTACTCAGCATTATGCCCACCGCTGGCGGTTGATCGGCGCCGAGCCTTTCCACAGCGCTCAGCAAAGCGTCTGCGACCACCTCCACCGGTACGAAAGCATCCGCTATCGCAGGCGTGATCGATGATGCCGCCTCCGATGGAAAGGAATTGTCTTCATAGCTGACCTTCGACCATTTTCCGGGCAAAACCGGCTTTACCTCGGAAAAGAATGTTAGCCCGCTCGGCACCCACCCGGTTCGTTCGAATCCCTTGATCGCTTCCAGGTCGATTGATCGATCAAAGCCAGGCAATGCCCGAAGGCATTTGTATTCAGTGCAGAAGGCTAGGCCCCTTCCGATCCGCGTGACATAGAGGGTGTTGACCCCGATGTTGTCACGGAGGAAACGAACCTGTTGCTTCGGTATGTCGACCAGTGCGATGCAATAGTGACCATTTACTGCATCTGGGGCGTCCAGCTTGCCTAGTGCGTAAAGCTCCGCAAGATCCGCGGCCATCGAGACCTGTTTTCCTTCGACAGAAGGGGATCCGGTATAGGAGACCATCAACTCTGGATCCTTGAAGATTCTACCAGGCAACCTACTGACCGTGGTTAGTGAAATGTCGGCCTCTTTGATCGTGTCGACGTAACTTCCCCGGTGTTTCAGCATCCTGGAAAATAGTACGGGGTCGACAAGTGGCATGCCGATCGAGCCAAACATTGCGTCCACGATAATCCTCTCCTGTTCGATGGCTAAAATGACGTGCCAAACTCGAATTGTGCTTTTGTTGCTTAGCCGGATGTCTTTTCGTGACCTGCGGCAGTTCATGTGAAACGGTGTCACAAAAGGGTGGTATTGTCGGGATTACGACGACGTAAAGCATCGAACGAATTCGGTAGTAAAGAATTGCAAGGATAGAGACCGATCCTGAGACATTTGTTTACTGAAGAGCGAGAAGAGCGCTCATCGCGGTAATGAAGACTGCCGAAAGGACAATCCAAGTCACATTCATCTTTGGAAATCGGATCGACGAGAGATGTAACCCGCTCATGATGACCGCAACGGCGCCCATCAGCAGGATCAGGTGATCCGTTACGATTTGGGAGCCGAGGTAGTACGACAGGGCGAATACGAGGATGTTGTGGGGCAGCGGCACCCCGACGAAAGAGCCTCCCGACAGTCCGAACGCTTCGAAGTAGCTCAGCCGCAAAATGCCCGCGGCACAGATGAGTAGCCCCGCGAACGTCGGGAATGGTGCCGCCTCACCCAATGACGCGAGAAAGATCAAGGGAAAGACACCAGCGGATAGGAAATCTCCCAACGCGTCCATCGCCTTTCCGACATCGCTCATCCCCGGTTGGCGATGGTGCATCCTGCGGGCAACCAGACCATCCAACGAATCTGCCAGGTGGCTCCAGAGAACGCATATCAGGGCGAGGTTGTATTTGCCCATCACTGCCATCGCGCATGCGGACATTGCTAAAAGAGCTCCGACGAACGTTATCGCGTTCGGCGGATCCAGGAGAATTCCCATTATGGGTTGGCGGCGTTCTTGTTCCATCGACGATACGTTGGTCATGATTGTTCCTCGTAGCCTTGTTGGCGAAGATCGGTGCTCGTGCATTGTCGAGTCCCAACTGGAACAAACGATGCTCCTCTGCCGCTCATGCAACTAATCCGAGCAAGCCGCTTAAATTGCAATCCCTTACCACCAATTACCCGACCATCAATCGTCATTATGCTCTCCTCACCAACAATCTTAAACGGATGTTTGGCCAGACCTGAAAAATTCGGAGGACAGGTTTAACCGCAGCAATTCGCGTTGGATGTGCTCGACAGATTTATCTTCTTTCTCCAATCGCGGATCCAAGAACATGCCAACCATCCTCCCGCTGTGCGCAACTTGAAGGCCGAAGGCGTTCGTGGATTGGGACAGTTCCAAGAGCGAATCGAAGTGCGGCTGTGGCAGGTACCGCTGATTAATGACAGCGCTTCGCGTGGCCATTTCCCCCAATTCACCAAGGCTCCCGTTTTCTAGCGCTCGCCGTAGTAGCTTCCGCAGGTCTCCGAACTCCCTGATCTCGTCCCCTGTATATCTGGTCGGCGGATGGGCTAATGTGTCAACGGGGTGGTTAGGAGCTACGTTCACACTGATCAGCGAGAACTCGGGTATTCTGCTTTCGAAGCGCTCGAGCACAGTGCCCTCTCGCGGACAGATGAGCCTGGGATTTCCAGTAAACATGGTGCCGTCACTGGCCACCTCGGCTCGAACAGCTAGGCGAAAGATCGTGCTAGCCTCTAGCTGCAGTCCAAACAGTCGAGCCGTTGCGCGGATGGTCGCAACAACGTCCGTTGTTGATGAGCCTAAGCCGAATCCTTCTGGAATATTCGAATTCACGGTGACCTTGATTCCCCTGCCAGTATACCCGATCCCACCTAGAAGGAGCCTCGCCGCCGCTCCCGATTTTGTTTTGTGCTTAGGGCGGACGAGGACTTCGATGCCATCAATCGGCTCAGCGACGGCAATCGAGTACCGAGGTGGGAAGGGAAGCGTCACTAAGCCTCGGTGCAGCCGACTATCTTCGCCTCGGAAAACGCCTTGGAGGATTTCGCCGTGGTGGCCAATTGCAAAGCCGCTCGCGTACATGATAAACCTCTTATGATGATCGTAGCCAGTTGTTGCCGGCAGCCGCGACCCAGGATTCTGCTTCTTCGAGGTCTTCTGGGGTGTCGATCTCGAACGCGGTGACGTCGAAGCTCTCTGTCTCGATAATCCCTAGCCGGTATTTCGAACCGAGCGAGCGAGCGAGGATATCCTCATAGTAGAGTGCCGTTTCGCCTCCCGAAATCGCGTCCCTCATGTTTCGATGGAAATCGAGTACAAACTCGTTCGAGCGAAGGAGGTATAGGCTGATCGTCTTGCGATCGCTTGGAAGGGTTTCGTCGCAGTTGCGCGTGACAACTATGTACCACTCCCCATCCATCCCCCGCCGCAAGACAGTCCCCGTTTCTTTAGGTCGAAGTGGGCGGGTAGGAACCGTTATGTCAGCACCGTCCGGCTGCAACCAGTGGGCGGGAAAGTCGGAAAGGAGAACATCGCAATCCGATAGGATAACGGCTCTTCCAGGGACAAGCGCCAGGCCCAAGGACGTAATGTTGTTCTCAGATCGGTATCGAGGGTTTTCGACGATATCGATGTTCATCGCTCCCGAGGTGCTGCGAACGTGCGCGATCAACTTATCGCCGAGAAAGCCGACCACGACTGTTGCGTTCGAGACACCGGCCCGCTGCATTTGACTGAGGAGGCGTGACACCAATGGCTCGCCGGCGACTTCGATAAGCGCCTTCGGACGATTGGCGGTTAGATGACCGAGACGTCTTCCCATTCCAGCGGCGAGGATGATTGCTTCCGATATATTATGACCCGTTCGGGAAGAGCTATTCAGCTTAGCTCGGTGGCGACCCACCTGCCCATACTCGCCAGGTGTTGTCGCCGATCCATCATTGTTGTAAGCCATTGTCCACCTCCATACACTGATCTCCTCCACCCCGCTTAGGCTCGAGCTGCCATCTGTGGCGATGAAGAATCCGCTAATCACCTAGGCAAACCTCATGCCAAAATGGCAAAGTGCTTTGAAAACAAGACCAGATAGACCCGGATGTACGACATTGTCAGAACTCTCGTAACTAGTGTGTTGGTTTCCACGCAGAAGTGAGCCGGTTAGGCGCATAATTTCCATTGAGAATTGAGCCATGTGAACCTTCCCCCAACGCGGTGAGCGGCGGGGGCAACGGAGTGATCCACATGGGACTTTTGAACATCATCCGCCGGATGGCGCTGCGCGAGAAGCAATCGATCCGAGAGATCAGCCGGCGCACTGGGCTGTCACGCAACACGATCGCGAAGTATTTGAGTGCCGGTACGATCGAGCCGACGTTCACGGTACCGGAACGACCGAGCAAGCTTGATCCTTTTGCCGACAAACTTGCTGGCTGGCTAAAGACCGAGGCCGGGAGGTCACGCAAGCAGCGCCGAACGCTGAAGCAGCTTCATGCTGATCTGATGGCTCTCGGCTTTACCGGATCCTATGGTCGGGTCGCCGCGTTCGCCCGTGACTGGCGGACTGAGCAGCAGACGGCGGGCCGCGGCATATTCGTTCCTCTGTCTTTCCGCCCAGGCGAAGCATTCCAATTCGATTGGAGTGAAGATTATGCCGTGATAGGCGGCGAGCGCACGAAGCTGCAGGTTGCCCACATCAAACTATCACACAGCCGGGCGTTTCTGATCAGGGCCTACCTGCTGCAGACGCACGAGATGCTCTTCGACGCTCACTGGCACGGGTTCCGCGTGTTCGGCGGCGTGCCTGGTCGCGGCATTTACTACAACATGAAGACCGCGGTCGATCGTGTCGGCCGTGGCAAGGAACGGCAGGTCAATATCCGTTTCCTCGCGATGACGAACCACTACGTCTTTGCCCCTGAGTTTTGCAATCCCGCCGCGGGTTGGGAAAAGGGTCAGGTCGAGAAGAACGTCCAAGATGCCCGACCACGGTTGTGGCAACAGATGCCGGACTTTCCAGATCTGGCGCAACGAAAGTCGAAAAGCCGGCGGTCGTCACGACTAACCTTGACACGTTTTTCGAAAGATCGCTGATGCAGTCATATTCGCCGGAGTTTGCGACCGCCGAGAGTGCCGCGGGACAGGATATTCCTGCGCCTGAAAGCAGCAGGTTCCATGGCATCGTCCATCTCCATGGAAGGCTCTCCGATCCTCAGCTGGGCCTTTCTCAAACCGAGTTGGTGCTGACAAGCGCCCAATATGGCGAAGCCTATCTTCGCGCAGGTTGGACTAGGCTGTGATCGGGCCCAAACTCAAAGCACGACATTTTGACAATCAGAAGACTGAAGCGAAGATTGGCGTCCGTGTTCTTAACCGGATGACAGAGCTTGGCCGGCCCTAGTTCGAGCGCGTTGCATGAAAATGCAGTGGATAGGGGTAGCCTCTGCTATCTTCTGACCATCGAAGCGATGCTCCTCTTACTCGCGAAGCTTCGTGTCTCAGGTGGACCTATTCCTCCGCCCAAGGGGCGCTTGACGGAACAGCGGACTCCCCCCAGCCGCTGTTCAATTAGAAAAGCCTGCCGCACCTCCTCCTGCGGCAGGCTTTCGCGTTTTCCGAGACGATCAAGCTCTCAGCTCAGGCGCTCAATTAGGCTGTGCGGAAAATTGAGTTTTGGCATGTTGGTCTTACCGCGGCCCCGGTGCGGATCAGCTCTTCGAGATCGAGTGGCTTGCCCTTGGTCACAAGTTTCTCGGCTTTCGCATTCGCCGCCTTCTCGAGCGCGCAGAGGGCAGTCTGTGCTCCCCAACATTCGCAGCCGAAAAGCTCTGCCGATGGGCGACATGCGGTTAACCAGAAAATTTGCGACAGGCCGAAATTCTGATTGAGTTCTGCGAAGGAGATTGAGTTCAAGAGCAATCGCTGATCCCCGAACTTGGTTCCTAATGCAAGCCAGACGAACCGTTTATCTTCCAAGATCCATCTGATGGACAAGCGACACCATTGAACCGAGTCACGCCCTCGAGACTTTGCTTGCTTGTGACGAAGTCGCGGCATCCATTTGGATTGTTTGTACCCGGCCGGACCTGCTCGATCACCCCGGCGCTGCCAGTTGACGGGTTGGCCCACGCTAGCGGATCAGAACCGACCGTCGCCCGACCCACGGTTTCGGCTATCACCGTTTGGTCAGTGATCGGAACTGCCGCCGCAGCAACCGGAGCACCTGTGGACGTCTGGAGCGGTTCGGTGTTTGAGCAAGCGGTAAGCACCAGCGCAGGGAACACGATGGCAATCTGGATCAGTTTTGAAAGCATTGAGTGATAAACCATCCTTTCGGACGCTGCAGATGACATCATATTGTGACCAGATGCGGGCGCCATTGACTGCTCATTTCGCGGACAACGACGAAAATCTCCAACATAATGGTTCAAATTCTCAAAGACCCAATAGGCTGGCTCGTAATTGCCCCATCTTCAGGAAATCGGTGGCGGTGCGCCAATGGCTACCGCCATTACTCCGTGAGGAGTCCTGGCGATCCTCAAACGGGGTCGGTGTGGGGCAGAGTGACTGACGAGTTTTCGCCAGCATTTCGGTTGAAGTAGCGGACCTCTGAATGCTAGCATACTGTCTCTTAGGACAAGGGCCCACCACTTCGGAAGAACCGGGCGGCAAAGCGCTTGATGCGCAAGCTCCTGAAAACACAAGACCGTCCGCCCCGTGTAATGATCACCGACAAGCTACGTCCTATGGTGCGGCGAAACGAGAGAGCACACCAGGCCTCAATCATCGTTCTCACAACCGACTGAATAATAGGGTGGAGAATCCTCATCAACCCATCCGACGACGGGAGAGGATCATGAAGCGCTTCAAAGTATCTCGACAGCTTCAGCGTTTTCGTTTCCATCCACGACCGGATCAGCAGACACGCAGATCTTCACCCAGCCGGAACATAGTAACGTCCCGGGTTTCGAGCACCGCTAACAAAACTGCGTATCCGCATCTTCAGGCTCAAGCCGCACACCATTCGGCAGCGACGCTGTCAAACATAGGCGTGTCGATGTCTGCCGAGCTTTCCGCCGGGGCATCCATGCGCGAAGCCTCCTGGAACATTATCTCGCGCATCCAGATGCTTCCGGGGTCGGAATTGTGAAGCAAGGGCCACTGCACAGCCTCCGTGAACCAGAGGGAAGGCAGCGGATGATCGACGATCTGGAGGCGGATGGTGGGTTCGAAATGTCTGACGAGCCGCAAGGGAAGGGTTGCTATCCGATTCGTCCCCTGAAGTAACATCGGGATCGCGTTAAAGCCCTGGACCACGATTTCGATACGCCGCTTAAAACCGTGCTCTAGCAACAGCCATTGTTCAATGGATGGCTTCAAAGTACGTCCAAACATGGCCGCGACGTGTCCCAGCGACATGAATCGCTCGAGGGAAAGCTTCCCGCGCAGCTGCTGATTGTTAGGGCAGCCGACGCATACGAGCTTCTCCTCAAATAGCTTCGCACTGGGATGAGCGGCTGACATGAACTGATCTGGAAAAATCAAAAAATCCAAATCTCCACTACGCAGACGCTCTTCCGGATCATCATTGATGTGAAGCAATTCAAAACTGACGCCGGGTGCCTCTCGCGCTACGCGCTTTATCACCTTTTCGAAGAATACGAGCGTCATGAAATCGGACAGTACGATTCTGAAGCGCCGGTTAGATTCCGCTGGGACTAATGGATCCCACGCAATGACAGAGAGCTGAATCTGCAGTAGAGCTTCGCGAACTGCAGGGGCGAGCGCCTCGGCTCGCGGGGTCGGAACAAGTCTACGCTGCTGCATCACAAACAGCTCGTCATTGAAGTAGGCGCGCAACCTAGCGATGGCTGCGCTCATGGCTGGCTGACTAAGGTTGATGCTGCGCGCCGCTGCCGTGAGCTTCCGCTCGGTCATCAAAGCATTGAGAGCGACGAGAAGATTTAGGTCCAGGCCCTTAAAACGCATTCCACCACACCTTGATGGTCCCATCAATATCGGGGCACGATCTCCCTCCTAACGAGTGTGGAGGCGAATGTGACGCCTTCAATGAGAACTGTCTCCACTGGATGACCGCGGACTTGACCGCCGGTTCACCTTATCTTCTCGTATTATGGTATACCATCAACCGCAAGTCAAGCTTCCGCGGACTCTCTGTCTGACACCTCGATGAAGTCGTGGTACGCAGGGAGAGCAATCCCCCGCTTTATGGCGCAGCTTCTCGCCGAGAAGAAGTTCCAAGCGCGATGTCACGTTGTTTCATCGACGCCTCGGTAAAGAGCCGTGGTGGTGAGCGTTGCAGAAAGGGCGGATCTTAGTCTGTCAGGTGAGGTTTAGAGAGACGAGCGTATTGGTCATCACCTCCGAGGTGAGGATCTAATTTACCCACCTAATTTGTTGGGGTTGTCTAGCAAGAGGGGGAAACTCATCGGGCTGCTTGACAGGTTGGTACGCGAACATAATTGCTTTAAACCTTCCCACGGACCAACTACCGATCTTGCGATCGAACCTTCGAGATATTTGTATTAATACTTTAACGAACTAAGTATTTCTGTTTGTACCGCAAAAAACCAAAATACAGAATCGCATTCGAGCGCGGCAATCATGTATATCACAAAATATATTATTGTTTTATATTGATCTACGCCAAGGTGCCGTCTAGATGTGGCGTACGAGCGGCCGGAGTGTGCCCCGGGTAGCGACAAGAGGCCTAAATGACACGACCTAACACCCTGACGATGCGGACTTTCGTTGCGGTGAAGATCGCGCGACCCAAGCGAAGGATGAGAGATGGCCGGATTTTTGAGAAAGTTGCTGCCGAAACGGTTCCGCAAAGATGGGCTCACCATCCCGGTCGTTAAATTGCAGGGCGCAATCGTCGCCGGCGGCGGCCCGTTCCGGCCAACCCTCAACCTCGCCAATGTCTCTCCGGTTCTGGAAAAGGCCTTCGCCATGAAGGACGCACCGGCGGTCGCCATCTCCATCAATTCGCCGGGTGGCTCGCCCGTCCAGTCGCGCCTGATCTTCACCCGCATTCGCGAGCTCGCCCGCGAGAAGCAGAAGAAGGTTCTGGTCTTCGTCGAGGATGTCGCTGCCTCGGGCGGTTACATGATCGCGCTGGCCGGCGACGAGATCATTGCCGACGCCACCTCCATCGTCGGCTCGATCGGCGTCGTCTCCGGCGGTTTCGGTTTTCCCGAGCTCTTGAAGAAAATCGGCGTCGAACGCCGCGTCTATACGGCGGGCGAAAACAAGGTGATCCTCGATCCTTTCCAGCCGGAAAAGGAAAAGGATATCGAGTATCTGAAGAGCCTGCAGCTCGAAATCCACCAGGTCTTCATCTCGATGGTGCGCGAACGTCGCGCCGGCAAGCTGAGGGACGATGCGACGGTGTTTTCCGGCCTGTTCTGGAGCGGCACGCGCGGCCTCGAGCTCGGCCTCATCGATGGCCTCGGCGATATGCGCCAGGAATTGAAGAGGCGCTACGGCCAGAAGACCAAACTGGAGCTCGTCACCGCCGGCCGCGGCCTGTTCGGCCGCCGTATTCCAGGTGTGTCGCCGGTCTCGCTCGAAGGTGCTGCATCCGGTCTCGCGACAGGGCTTGTCGAAGCGGCGGAAGAGAGAGCATTGTGGAGCCGTTTCGGGCTTTGAAGGGGTGCGGTGCCGGTCCATGGTGGTGGACGCCACACATAGGCGCGATCGACATCGCCCCTTGGGGTATTGTCACGTTAACTGGGTTGCGGTTGCCTGCCTGACGGGTTGCGCATAATTTTCGGCAATGCAGACATCAGATATCAGTTTTAAGCGTCACCGTTTTCCCCCGCAGATCATTACTCACGCCGTCTGGCTTTATCTGCGGTTCAACCTTAGTCAGCGTGAAGTTGAGGAAATGCTGCTCGAGCGTGGAATCGACGTGTCATACGAGACAGTCCGCCGCTGGATCGCCAAGTTCGGACCCCAGATCGCACGCAACTTGCGGCGGCGGCAGGCGCGCCTCGGCGATATTTGGTATTTGGACGAAGTCGTCGTGAAATGCGCTGGAGAGAAATCCTGGCTCTGGCGTGCGGTCGATCAACATGGCACTGTTCTGGAAGAGATATTGCAGAAGCGGCGTGATAAAAGGGATGCAGCGAAGCGCGTGCTGGTGGCGTTAATGAAGCGCTATGGCTTTGCTCCCAAACGGATCATCACCGATAAGCTCCGCTCCTACGGTGCAGCAAAGGCGGAAGTGGCACCCGGCCTTGACTATTGATCGCACAATGGCCTCAATAATCGGGCCGAGAACAGCCATCTGCCGTTTCGAAAACGGGAACGAACCATGCAAGGCCACCGATCACTAGGCACGTTGCAACGGTTCGTCTCCATGCACTCAGCGACCCGCAATTGCTTTTCGGTTCCGTCCCGTCGCGGCACAGCGCAAACAATTCGCTACCATCGGCTCGAAGCTTTCGATGCATGGAAAATTGCGGCCTGTGTCGCCTGAATATCCACGAGCCGCTGGCATTTCCAGCCAGAAAAACTTAACGTGACAACACCCACCAACGCGGTGACGCCCAGGCCGAAGCCGGACGACAATGCGCTGCTGCCGAACATATCGAGGGTGAAGGGATCGTGGGACATGAAAGCTCCTTTTCGAGGATGTGCGCCATCTCCCACGGGACAGGTCCCGCGGCTGCGAAGGCGGATGAAATTGAGGTGAGGAAATTTGGACCTGGTTCGTCCGGCGGCAGCGATCGCGAGCTACGAGCGCGTGATTACGGAGCGCTGCATTGTTTCCGCGCAAACTCCGCCCGCAGATGCGTGGCTTCCGGGTTTGTGGAAAGCATGGCTTCCAGTCTCTCAGCGTCGATGAAGACGATGCCGTCGTCTCCCCGAAATACGGCGCTTGTAGTCCCGGTAGTCCGGATTGGTCTTCGGATCGCACTCGTCGGCATAGACCGCGAGTGCCCTTTGGCCCTCTGCCAATTTTCCGTTGGAAAGCACATAGACGCCTTCATCGCCGACGATCCACAGGCCGTGCCGTTCGTCCTTATCCGGAAGCAGTCCATAGTGAGGATCGCGGAAACCGCCATTGGCTGCCGCGTCGGTGTGTCCGCGCGCGATCACTGCACGAACGTCGACCACGCTAAAAGTGAACAAGGCGTCCTCCTCACGCGGCAATCGGGGAGGGAAGGTGGCGAAGATGCACCGGCAGCTTCACAGCGCTCTCCCGTCGGTGAGTTCCTCGAGCAGCTTCAGGAAAGTGCCCTCGTTGCCGCCATAAAGCACGACGGTGCGCTTGCCGCGAGCGGACTGCGGCCACTTGTCTCCGGCATAGCCGCGGTAATCGTCGGCAGTCGTGCTCCAGATATGCTCGAGCCGCTCTTGCCGCGTCATGGACCGGACGGCTTTCGCGCTCGATGATGGCGACGCGCATCGTTTCGACGGATGCCTTGTCGGAAAGATCGCAATAGCCATGGAAATATCGAATGGCCGCGTCGATCCTGAGCGCAAAGAACACGGATGTCACCGAGCCGGTCATGTATTCGCGTATCGCAAACATCGACCCTCGGACCCACAATGGCGGCAGGATCTCGAACATGTAATCATACTCGGTCTCGCCGATCTCGAACCATTCGCCTGCGTAGAATGGTGCGGCATCACCATCCCAACGGTTTGGGCGCTGCGCGTGGCGATCGAACATGCGGAACATCTGCTGGCGGCTTGCGACGCCCTGAAAAACCTTGGCGGTTGCGGGAGAGGTGATCATCTGCGGCGCCTTTGGAGGTTTTCGGACTGAAGTGCAGCGCCGTCCTCTCGACCTCGCCATCCCCTTCAGTCCTTCATGACCCCTTCCGAGCCGGCGACATCGCGACCGGCCGGGTCAAGGGACGGCTCCGCCGGGCGAAGCCTTCCCTTGGCGCTGCGGCACGCCACTTTCCTTTCTTTCCAGTTTTTGCTTTTCCCTGACTTTCAGGGTCTCGTTCCAATCCTCCTTGGGCGGGCGCAGCCGCGTCCAGTCGCACCCGGTATCCTCGGCGAGCGCCCGCAACCGCTCTGCAAACAGATCCCCCTGAGAATTGGCGTCGGTCGCAGCGACCAGCTGGGCGTCAGGTCTGGCGGCCAATTCCCTCAGCGCGGCCTGCGTGGCCGGCGACCATCCGCCGCCGGTGCTGAGATAGAGCGTGCCGTCACGCAACGCCTCGATGGCCGCGAGACTCATGGCATCGATCGCGGCTTCTGTGACGGCCAGGCGCAACGCAGTAGGCGGCCCGAGACGGAAAAGAATCTTGTTCCCTCCAGAGGCGAACCCTCGGTATTGCGGACCTCGCGCCTCCCAGCCAGTCACAACGCCGACATCGTCCGAATGAGCTGCCCATAGGCTGCCATGCGGGCCTTCTCGAAGAAGGTCGCCTTTGATCGCGTTGCGGAGTAAATGTGCAGGCAGGCAACGCTCGCCATTGAGGTAACACCATGTCGACGACCCGGGCCATGGGCGGCGGCGCGCCTGCCAACGATCGGGGAGAGAGAGGTCGTATCCTCCATCAGGCTTCAATGGCTGCCACTCCGGCTCGGTGATCGTGAAACCGACGAGATCTGCGACCCGTTCGGCGCATTCGATAAATCCGACATGATCGAGATGCTCGACAAGCCCGAACACATCGCCTTTCGCATCGCTGAGCGGATCGAACCATCCGCGCCCCTCATGCGTAACGATGATGATTTCACCGCCACGGCGAAACTTAATCGCCCGCCGGCTGCTTTCCTCGAAGTCGATGGCGAAGCTCGCCCTTTCGAGAACCGCCGCGCAACCGACCCGTTCGCGCAGCGCTTCTATTTCTCTTCTCTTCATTTGATTTCCAATCGCCCGGCGATTGGCCCTCGTTGCCTTTCTTTGCCCTTCGTTTCGCGGGCACCCTTCGGCCAGCCGCGAAGAGCAAAGGCGGCAAGGGCGCGGCTGACAAGTGTCGGATCATGCAATGCTTGACCGCGGCGAAGCCTCCCTTGCGTCTGCAGTTCGCAAGCGGCACGCCAGAACCACGGAAAGAATCGTGAACGATCGCAAGATCGTCGTCGGCGTCGATTTCGTCAGAGGGTAGAACGCCGTACTTGCCGTCGGCTGCGAAGACCGTGACCATCAGGTCGCGGGAGAGCTGGAAGGCGTGGGACCGCACAAAGGAAAGATCGAGCGACTTTAGAGGGCTCAAGCCCGGCCAATTCCCGCTGAATGACTCCTCAAAGGCGCGGGACCGGCGCGATCAGCGCGACGCGGCAGCAGCTTCCTAGCGGACCTTTCAGCGGGTTGATCGTGGAATCCGGAAGAGAGCAAGGATCCATACAAACACGCAAATTGGCTTGCGTTCGTGGCCACTTCGATTCAGCTACGTTCCGCACCGACCGCAGGAGCCATTGTCTCCGTCTTTTCAAAAACCGATGGCGCGATCTTGCTGAGGACCTGGAGGTCGCCGAAACGGTGCATTTACAAGCGGATGAAAGGCAAGGTGAAAGCGTCCGGCGCCCGCAACCATGATGGGATCAGTCTGATCGCGTGAGCTTCGCTTTCTCAAGCGCCTGTTCCAATGATTCGGCGTTGAGCGAAATAACCGCACGCTCCACGCATGCCTGAATTTCAGCGGCACGCTTTCCCTCGATCAACGCGATATCAGCCACAGTCCACCCCCTCGATATCCAGTGGAGACAGGTTCGTTCAATCGGAGAGAGCATTGCTGTCTTCATGGCGCGAGTCCCACTCAGCTAAAGCCCACTAGGGTTTCGAGCGGAAACATCGACTTTACCGGTGTAAATTTGTTCAAAACTCACCATGGCCATTTGCCTCGAATACCTTTGGTCCACCTATCCAGCTCGACTTCAACTCAAACCCGGGGTCAACACCACACAAGCCGCCCTTTGTGCTAAGCATGCCTTTGGCCTTTGCGGGTTCCCCAAGCGGAAGCTTATTCGTCAGAGCGATCGACGCAGCGATCACGGGCGTGGCTGCCTGGGCAAGGCAGCGCCTCGATCAAAGCTGAGCCCGACACCGTAGATTGAGGCGAGGGGCGGCCGAATCGAAGAGACGGGTAATTTCGCCCTCAGCTCGATGGGACATCTCAATGAGATGGCGGGATAGTCGGACAAGCAGCACGCGACCGTGACGACGAGCGCGGTGTTCTCGGAACGCAAAGCCGCACCGGCGGCAGCGAAGGTGGCCTGCATGATAGGATCCTGTCTTGTAAGAAGAGAGGTCAGTTTTCGAGAAAGGTGAGCTCGCTGACGAAACCTTCGGCATCGCCTCGAAAAAGTGAGCGGCTGAATTCGATCGCGCGGCCCGAAGCAAGATAGGCAACGCGCTTTGTTAAAAGACCAGCCGTTCCGATCGCGACGCCAAGCGTGGTGGCGTCCGGATCTTCGATGTTAAGTGCGAAAGTGCGCTCGATCGCACGAATGGGTCTAAAGTTTGCGTCCGCGAGTGTGTTGCAGGTGGAAGAGGTAACGGTACGAGCGGCGGGCAGGAACTCGGAGGAAATGCATATGCGTTCAATCGCAAGCGGCTGGCCCGCCGAGCTCCGCAAATGGGTGATGCGCACGACGCGACTGTCGCTTGACAGGCCGAGTGTCATCATCTCCTCGGGTGCGGGATGAGACGTGCTGCGCTCGATGCACTCGACTTTCGTGCCCGATCCAAGCCAGGAAATGTCACCCGTCAAAAGGTTCGCGCGTGACGGAGGCTGATCTGCGCGGACCGCCGATCCGGCTACGAAGGTTCCTGAGCCGCGCCTGCGGACCAGAAATCCGTCTTGGACGAGATGGTTGATTGCTTTGCGGACCGTTACACGGCTAACGCGGACATGTTCAGCGAGGTCTCGTTCGGGATAAAGAACGTCGCCCTCTTTGAGTTTACCCGACAGGATCGCCTTTTCAAGCGCCAGGCGAAGTCTATGGTAGAGCGGACCGGCACCGTTGATCTCTATGCCCCATCCTGGAAGCATGGCCGCAAGTCTGTCACTCATTCGATCGCTTTCAGGGGCCCGAAGCGCGAAACCGCCAAGGCCACGGCCCCGCTCAGTGCATCGCCTTCGGGCGTTACCAATAGACTTTGATGCCGTGCAGCGATCCAGGACGAATAGAGCGGCCCCAATCCCCCGAGCAGGCAAATCCTCTGCGTTCCTCGAGCGACTAGACGATCAAGTGCTTCGTCCACTGAAACAGCGGCTTCTTTCAACAGGCGCGCGGCGACGGCATCGCCCTGTTTGATGTGCTCGAATACGCGCGGCGCATAGCGACCAAAGGCGCCGGGCTTTGCCTGCCGTGCAAACTCGACGATATTACGTGGGTCATTCTTGAATTCCGCAAGGACCGAGGCGGTCATCGCGGACATGACATGGATGCCGTCGTATGCGAGCAGCGATTCTTGCAAAAGCGCATGTCCAATACGAGCGCCGCTGCCGAGGTCGCCGACAGTAAAGCCCCATCCGCCGGTGTAGGTCACCGTATCACAGTGGCGGGAGATGTAGATCGTGCCTGTTCCTAAAATGGCGACGGCTCCGTCTTTATCGCCAAGCGCGCCTTGTAGCGCGATCAGTCCGTCTGACTCTATGTCCGCCTCGGCGAAGGGTAGCCTGTTTTTCACGTAGTGAACGGCCTCGCCGACATTATTGCCCGCGACCCCCAGAACTGCACGCGCCGAGGCGATGCTACGCGCATTGATGCCAGCTGCGTAAAACGCCGCGCGGGTCGCACTGGCAATGTTGTCGAGCGCCGTATCCGGATCGGAAAGGATGTTGGCTGGCCCGGCTTGAGCCCGCGCAAGGATATTTCCGTTCGAACCGGCGACTGCCGCACGGCAGCTCGTGCCACCGCCGTCGATTCCGATTAGGTATGCGGTCATCCGCCCGTTCCTTCAGGAGGTCATCTGACACAACGTCGATCGCGTTCGGGCCGCGCCAGCTGCCCTCGTAGTGTTAGTACGTACGTCGCACAAACATACTTCATTGTCAATTGGAAACCGGCTGGCGAGGGCATGGGGCGACGCTGTCGCGAGTAACCCTCATGCAATTTTGGGAAAAGTTCGTGCGCAAAGACGTCGACGGCTTCGTCGCCAGGATTCGAAGACCTTTGCTCCGTTGTTCAAGTTTGAAGGATTCTTCGGACGGCATCGTGTCGAGGCAGTCGCATCAAACAACAGCCATGGCAGGGAAACTTTGATCTGGATCAAAGCGCGGTCCCGGCGAAATTGATAATCATCAAGCCGTGCCGGAAAAACGGGATAGCCGAACCCGCAATCGCGGCGTAATCATCTCGGGCATGCCCGGCATGCGCAGCCACGCCCGCCACACGCGGATTTCGAAGGGATCAGGACATGGACGTCGTACGCAGTGACGTTTCGGACGCCGGCACTCTCGTCGCCTGCCGTTCCTGCCAGGCGCGGCACGGCGTCGTCTGCGGCGCCTTGTCCAACAGCCAGCTCCGGGAGCTCGGCCGCCACTCGCTCCGCCGCACGGTCGGCGCGGGCTGCGAGATCATCGCTCAAGGCTCGGAAAGCTCTTCCTATTCGAACATCATGCGCGGGGTGGTGAAGCTCTGCAAAGTGATGCCGGACGGACGCCAGCAGATCGTCGGCCTGCAATTCGCCCCCGATTTCGTCGGCAGGCCATTCGTGCGCGAAAGCACGCTGTCGGCCGAGGCTGCGACCGATGCCGAAATCTGCGTTTTCCCCCGCAACCTGCTCGACCGTATGATATCGGAAGCGCCGGAACTGCAGCGCAGCCTTCACGATCAGGCGCTAAAGGAGCTGGACGCCGCGCGCGAATGGATGCTGACGCTCGGCCGACGCACCGCAGGCGAGAAAGTCGCAAGCCTGCTTTACCTGATCGCCACACACGCCGAACCGCAGACCGCCACGAGCACCGATTTCGACCTGCCGCTGTCCCGCGCCGAGATCGCCGATTTTCTCGGGATGACGATCGAAACCGTCAGTCGCCAGATGACCAGGCTGCGCAAGAGCGGCGTCATTCGCATCGAGAACTTCCGACATATCATCGTGCCCGACATGGATGAGTTGGAGCGAATGATCAGCGCATAGAACGGGATCTGCCAACATCGGGGCGCTGACCCGGGATCGGCGCGCAAAACGGATCAGATGCCGAATTCAGAGTCTGGCGCTGAGCCGAGATCAGCGCGTGATCACGACGCGGGTCTTGGCGAGGCCAGCCCGTGGCGCCAGCGAGAAGAACTGGGCGGCATTCTCGAAGTGCAGGCGAACGCAGCCATGCGAGGCCGGCCGGCCCAAGCGCTTCAGGCTATAGCGCTCCTCATCACATCACCCACCCGGGACCTCGTCCCCATTCAAGCTCGAACGAGGCAGATACATGAACAAGATCAAGGTCGCCAATCCCGTCGCCGATCTCGACGGCGATGAAATGACGCGCATCATCTGGCAGCTTATCAAGGACAAGCTGATCCATCCGTATCTCGACCTCGACATCGATTATTTCGACCTCTCCGTCGAAAACCGCGACGCCACCAACGACCAGGTCACCGTCGACGCCGCCAACGCCATCAAGAAATACGGCGTCGGCATCAAGTGCGCGACGATCACGCCGGATGAAGCCCGCGTCAAGGAATTCAACCTCAAGGAAATGTGGAAGAGCCCSAACGGCACGATCCGCAACATTCTCGGCGGCGTCATCTTYCGCGAGCCGATCATCTGCAAGAACGTGCCGCGCCTGGTTCCCGGCTGGACCAAGCCGATCGTCGTCGGCCGCCACGCCTTCGGCGACCAGTACCGCGCCACCGATTTCAAGTTCCCCGGCAAGGGCAAGCTGACGATCAAGTTCGTCGGCGAGGACGGCACCGTCATCGAGAAGGAAGTCTTCAACGCACCGGGCGCCGGCGTCGCCATGGCCATGTACAACCTCGACGAATCGATCCGCGAATTCGCYCGCGCCTCGATGATGTACGGYCTGATGCGCAAGTGGCCGGTCTATCTRTCGACCAAGAACACCATCCTCAAGGCCTATGACGGCCGCTTCAAGGACATCTTCGAGGAAGTCTACGAGACCGAATTCAAGGATCAGTTCAAGGAAGCCGGCATCACCTACGAACACCGCCTGATCGACGACATGGTCGCYTCGGCGCTCAAGTGGTCYGGCGGYTACGTCTGGGCCTGCAAGAACTAYGACGGCGACGTCCAGTCCGACACSGTCGCCCARGGCTTCGGCTCGCTCGGCCTGATGACCTCGGTTCTGCTGACGCCCGACGGCAAGACGGTCGAAGCCGAAGCCGCTCACGGCACGGTCACCCGYCACTACCGCCAGCATCAGAAGGGCCAGGAAACCTCGACGAACTCGATCGCCTCGATCTTCGCCTGGACCCGCGGCCTGGCGCACCGCGCCAAGCTCGACGACAATGCCGAGCTCGCCCGCTTCGCCTCGACGCTCGAAAAAGTCTGCGTCGACACTGTCGAATCCGGTTTCATGACCAAGGACCTGGCGCTGCTGATCGGCCCCGACCAGCCGTGGCTCTCGACCACCGCCTTCCTCGACAAGATCGACCAGAACCTGCAGAAGGCCATGGCGTAAGCCGGCCTTTCCAAGATAACATCGAAGCGGCGGGGATTTCCCCGCCGTTTTCATTTTAGGAGAATGAACCGATGACGGTCATCCTGCGGCCGCTTGAAGCCTCGGACCGCGCCGCTTGGGAGCCCCTGTGGGAGGCCTATCAGCGCTTCTACGAAGTGGTCATCCCGCCTGAAACCACGGACCTCACCTGGACTCGCTTCCACGATCCTGAAGAACCGATGCACGCGCTCGGTGCCTTTGACGACGATGGCCGTCTCGTCGGTATCGTCCATGCCATCTTTCACCGTTCCTGCTGGCTGCCGCAATGGACCTGCTATCTGCAGGATCTCTATGTTGACAACAGTCAGCGCGGGCTCGGCACCGGTGCCGCTTTGATCGAGGCCGTCGCCGACCTCGCCCGCGCAAACGGCGCAGGCAGGCTCTATTGGATGACGCACGAAACGAATGCAACGGCGCGGCGGCTCTACGACCGGATCGCCGAGCGCTCGGGTTTCATCCAGTACCGCAAGGCGCTCTAACGGTCTGGGGTTGCACAAAGGCCCTGCCGCACTATTGATTCCGGGGAACGGCAAGGCCGTAGAATAACGGGAACACGAGGAGGATGTCATGACTGAAGAACTGGTATTCTATACGAACCCCATGTCGCGCGGCCGCATCGCGCGCTGGATGCTGGAGGAGATCGGCCAACCCTACCGCACCGAATACCTGACCTTCGGCGAAACCATGAAGGCGCCCGAATATCTCGCAGTCAATCCGATGGGCAAGGTGCCGGCGATCCGCCACGGCGATACCATCGTCACCGAATGCGCGGCGATCTGCGCCTATCTCGCCGAAACCTTTCCTGAGAAGGCGCTGGCGCCGAGGCCGGACGAGCGCGCCCGCTATTATCGCTGGATGTTCTTTGCCGCCGGTCCTCTCGAATCGGCGGTGACGATGAAGGCTCTCGGCTTCGAAATTCCGAAGGAACGCCTGCGCATGGCCGGCTGCGGCGGTTTCGGCGACGTCATGAACACACTCGAGAAAGCCGTCTCCGCTTCGACCTATGTCGCCGGCGAGCGCTTCACCGCCGCCGACGTATATGTCGGCTCCCATATCGGCTGGGGCCTCGGATTCGGCGGCATCGAAAGACGCCAGGCCTTCCTCGACTATGTCGGCCGCATCAGCGAGCGTGAGGCCTACAAGCGGGCCAACGCCCTTGATGACGAAGCCATCAAGACCATGCAGGCCGCCTGAGCGTGGTCTTGAGCATCTTGGGGGCGCGGCTGATCCGCCGGGTCCCCCCACGGCCTTAGACGAGCGGCATGTGAATATCCGTCAGAAGCTCGTTCGGCGGCACGTCGCGGGGATTGTTGAGATACTCCTCGAACATGACCCTGTCCTTCAACTGCCGGCCGGATTTCGGCAGCCATTCGGCAAACAGCCACTGATAGGACTTGGGCATATTGGCATAGGGACCCTTATGGCGTAGCACCGCATAATCGCCACCGTCGATCACGCGCCGCTCGAACGGCGCATCGGCCGGCACGTCGGAAGCGCCGGTGACGCAGGCGATCGAGCGCAGCTTTTCCTCCGGCACAAGATCGGGATCGTCGAGATAGACGCCGATCATCCGCATGTCGGGCTTGGCGAGGCCGCGGGCGTAAAGCGTGCCGAACAGCATCTCGAAGGCCTTGTCGATCTGCATGTAGGAGCCGGTATGGCCAACGCCGATCAGCTCGATCGGCGCGATCTCGCGTATGGTAACGTCTAACATGACTTTGATCTTTCCGTTAGGTGAGGGCTCATAGGCTGTGTGGCTTCCCTCTTTCCGGTAGCGGGCCGGCGGCATGCCGTAGACCGACTTGAAAATACGATTGAAGGATTGGAGATTGGGATAGCCTGATCGCTTTGCAATTTCACTGACGGCAAGTTCCGTGCGGACGATCTCGCCCGCCGCGTGATGCAGCCTGAGCCGCTTGACGGTTGCCGCCAGCGTCTCGCCGTAGATCGCCCGGTAGATCCTGTGCCAGTGATAGCTCGACATGCAGGCGATTTCGGCAAGGCGCTCCATATCCAGCTCCTCATCCAAGTGGTCGTGAATATAGGCCGAAACCCGTCTCAGACGGTTTTCATAAAGTGCCCATGCCGTTTCGCCATTCATGTCGGAACCTCGTGTAAATCGATCGGCTTGAGAGAACCATAACCCGATTTGACAAATCCTGCGGACTTGAACCTTCGGCGAATCCTGCGTAGACCGGAAATCCGGCTCGAACCCAAAAGGAATGATAGATGCCGGATTTTTCAACATTAATGCTCTTTGCCGCCGCAGCGCTGGTGCTGACAGCCACGCCCGGCCCCGACATGCTGCTGATCGCCTCCCGCAGTATCGGCCAGGGACGCGCTGCCGGTTTCCTGACCTATGCCGGAATCGCGCTCGGCACCTATTGCCACGCCCTTGCCGCAGCATTCGGGCTGTCACAGCTCTTCATGACCGTGCCTGCCGCCTATGAAACAGTGCGCTGGGCCGGCTGTTGCTATCTTCTCTATCTCGCCTACAAGACGGTCCGCTCGGAAGGCGCCGCCTTTCAGCCGGCATCGACGCTGAAGCGGCTGTCTGGCCGGCGTATCTTCTTTGCAGGCCTTGCCACCAATCTGCTCAATCCGAAGATGGCGCTCTTCGTCATGGCGCTCTTTCCGCAATTCGTGAATGCGTCAGCCGGATCGCTGACGATGCAGATGCTGATACTTGCAAGCGTCCTGAACGGTATCGGCCTCGTCGTGAATGGCGCCGTGATTTTCCTCGGAAGCACGATCCGTTCGAGACTTCAATCAGCGAGCCGTTTCCCCAAGTTGCCGCAATATATCCTGGCAACGGTCTTCACCGGGCTCGCCTGTCGCCTTGCGCTGCAGCCGCGAAACTGAACATCGACTGACCACCGTCGTTGAAAACAAAACCGGCTGCGAAATCCATGATCTCGCAGCCGGTTTGAATTTCAAACTGTTGTCAGGCGGCAGTTCAGCCGGCAAGTGCCACGGCAACCGCCTCGATCGCTTCATCGGCCTTCGATCCGTCGGGGCCGCCGGCCTGCGCCATGTCGGGGCGGCCGCCGCCGCCCTTGCCGCCGAGGGCGGCAGATGCGATTCGGACGAGATCGACGGCGCTGTAGCGCTGCACGAGATCCGGTGTCACCGCCACGACAGCACTTGCCTTGCCGTCGTCGGACACACCGACGAGAGCAACGACGCCGGAGCCGATGCTGGTCTTGCCGTCATCGGCAAGCCCCTTCAAGTCCTTGGGATCGACGCCCGAAATCGCCTTGCCGAGGAACTTGACGCCGGCCACTTCGCGCACGGCATCGACCGAGCCGCCCTGCCCGCCGCCCATGGCGAGTTTGCGCTTGGCGTCAGCCAGTTCCTTTTCGAGCTTGCGGCGCTCGTCCATCAGCGCCTCGACACGTGACAGAACTTCGCCCGGCTGCACCTTCAGCGAGGCTGCAAGCGTCTTCACACGCTCGTCCTGTTCGGCCAGATATTCGCGCGCCGATTCGCCGGTGACGGCCTCGATACGGCGAACGCCGGCGCCGACGGCGCTGTCACCGAGAACGCGGATCAGGCCGATCTGGCCAGTGGCCCCGACATGCGTGCCGCCGCAGAGTTCGATCGAATAAGGCTTGCCAACCTTGGCGCCACGCACGCCCTCGCCCATCGCCACGACGCGGACTTCATCGCCGTATTTCTCGCCGAACAGCGCCATCGCGCCTTCAGCGATCGCATCGTCGACGCTCATCAGCCTCGTGGTAACCGGCGAATTCTGCAGCACGATCTCGTTCGCCATATCCTCGACGATCTTCAACTCCTCGGCCGACATCGGCTTCGGATGCGAGACGTCGAAACGCAGGCGCTCGGGCGCGACCAGCGAACCCTTCTGCGCCACATGGGTGCCGAGCACCTCGCGCAAAGCCTCGTGCAACAGGTGGGTCGCAGAGTGGTTGGCGCGCAGCCGCGAACGGCGGGCATGATCGACCGTCAGCACGACCGCATCGCCGTCCTTGACCACGCCGTCGATGACAATACCCTGATGCACGAACAGGCCTTCGCCTCGCTTCTGCGTATCTGAAATCTCGATCTTGGCGTGGTCGGACGAGATCACGCCGGTATCGCCCATCTGGCCGCCGGATTCGCCGTAGAACGGCGTCTGGCTGACGACGATCTGCACCTTGTCGCCGGCCTTGGCCTCGGTCGAAACCGCGCCCTCTTTGACGATCGCCTGCACGACGCCTTCGGCCGTTTCGGTGTCGTAGCCCAGGAATTCGGTCGCACCGTGTTTTTCCCTAAGCTCGAACCAGACGGTTTCCGTCGCCTTCTCGCCGGAACCGGCCCAGTGCGAGCGGGCTTCGGCCTTCTGGCGCTGCATCGCATCGGTGAAGCCGGAGATGTCCACGCCGATCTCACGGGCACGCAGTGCATCCTGTGTCAGATCGAGCGGGAAGCCGTAGGTGTCGTAGAGCTTGAAGGCGGTCTCACCATCCAGCATATCGCCCTTGGAAAGATCCGTCGTCGCGTCCGACAGAAGCGACAGGCCGCGTTCCAGCGTCTTGCGGAAGCGGTTTTCCTCCAGCTTCAGCGTTTCCGAGATCAGCGCCTCGGCGCGCACCAGTTCCGGATAGGCGCGGCCCATCTGCTGCACCAGCGTCGGCAGCAGCTTGTAGACCACCGGTTCCTTGGCGCCGAGCAGCTGTGCATGGCGCATGGCACGGCGCATGATGCGGCGCAGCACATAACCGCGGCCCTCATTCGACGGAAGCACGCCGTCGGCGATCAGGAAGGCCGAGGAGCGCAGGTGGTCGGCGATAACGCGGTGGCTGGCGCTGCCTTCCGCCTTGACGCCCATCGTGTCCTCGATGGTGCCGATCAGCGTGCGGAAGAGATCGGTGTCGAACACGCTCTGAACGCCCTGCAGAATGCAGGCCATGCGCTCCAGCCCCATGCCGGTATCGATCGACGGGCGGGGCAGCGGGTTGCGAACGCCGGGTTCGGTCTGCTCGAACTGCATGAAGACGAGGTTCCAGAATTCCAGGAACCGGTCGCCATCTTCCTCCGGTGAGCCCGGAGGGCCGCCCCAAACATTCTCACCCTGGTCGATGAAGATTTCCGAGCACGGGCCGCAGGGGCCGGTATCGCCCATCTGCCAGAAATTGTCAGAGGTCGGGATGCGGATGATCTTGTCGTCGGAAAAGCCGGCGATCTTCTTCCACAGCGTCGCAGCTTCTTCATCCTCGGAATAGACGGTCACCAGCAGGCGGTTTTTCGGAAGGTCGAAGCCTTCGGTGACGAGCTTCCAGGCAAGCTCGATCGCATTCTCCTTGAAATAGTCGCCGAAGGAGAAGTTGCCGAGCATCTCGAAGAAGGTCAGGTGGCGTGCAGTATAGCCGACATTGTCGAGGTCGTTGTGCTTGCCGCCGGCCCGCACGCATTTCTGCGAAGTCGTCGCCGTCGAATAGGGACGCTTTTCGAGGCCGGTGAAGACGTTCTTGAATTGCACCATGCCGGCATTGGTGAACATCAGCGTCGGGTCGTTGCGCGGTACGAGCGGGCTCGACGGAACGATCTCATGGCCGTTCTTCTTGAAATAGTCGAGGAAGGTCGACCGGATATCGTTCACACCGCTCATGCTATGCCCTTCAATGCTGCCGGAGGCAGGTAAATTTAAATTCATCGGCTTTTAACGTTCGCCCCCGCCACTGTCCAGCAGACAAACAAAACCGGCCGCATTCTCATCAGGAATGCGGCCGGTTGGAACTGTCCGATGAGTTTAAGCGCGAAAATTACATTTCCGCAGTGGCATCGCCATCGCCGTCATCCGGGTCCGGTCCGCCATTCTGCAGGAAGCGGTCGGCGATCAGGCCGGCATTCTGGCGCAGCGACAGTTCGATCTCGCGGGCGAGATCCGGATTGTCGCGCAGGAAAGTCTTGGCGTTTTCACGGCCCTGGCCGAGACGCTGGCTGTTATAGGAGAACCAGGCACCCGACTTTTCGACGATGCCGGCCTTGACGCCGAGATCGACCAGTTCGCCGGTCTTGGAGACACCCTCGCCATACATGATATCGAACTCGACCTGCTTGAAGGGCGGCGCCATCTTGTTCTTGACGACCTTGACGCGGGTCTGGTTGCCGATCACCTCTTCGCGCTCCTTGACAGCGCCGATGCGGCGGATGTCGAGGCGCACGGAAGCATAGAACTTCAGCGCATTGCCGCCCGTCGTCGTTTCCGGCGAACCGAACATGACGCCGATCTTCATGCGGATCTGGTTGATGAAGATAACCATGGTGTTCGACTTGGAGATCGAAGCGGTGAGCTTGCGCAGCGCCTGGCTCATCAGTCGTGCCTGCAGGCCGGGAAGGCTGTCGCCCATTTCGCCTTCGATTTCGGCGCGCGGCGTCAGTGCGGCGACCGAGTCGACGACGAGAACGTCAACGGCGCCGGAGCGCACCAGCGTATCGGTGATTTCGAGCGCCTGCTCGCCGGTATCGGGCTGCGAGATCAGAAGGTTCTGCAGGTCGACGCCAAGCTTGCGGGCATAGACGGGATCGAGCGCATGTTCGGCATCGACGAAGGCGCAGATGCCGCCCTTCTTCTGTGCTTCGGCAATCGTCTGCAGTGCAAGCGTCGTCTTACCGGAGCTTTCCGGCCCGTAGATCTCGATGATGCGGCCCCTCGGCAGGCCACCAACGCCGAGTGCAATATCGAGGCCAAGCGAGCCGGTCGAGATCGTCTCGATCTCGACAACATTCTCGTTGGAGCCGAGTTTCATGATCGAGCCCTTGCCGAACGACCGCTCTATCTGTGAGAGTGCCGCTTCAAGCGCCTTGCTTTTGTCCACCGATTTGTCCTCTACCAGCCGCAATGAATTCTGAGACATCCGATCCACCTTTAGGTTATTGAAGCCGCTCAAGCAATGTCGAGTTTGTACCCTATTTGTTCCATTCTCGCAACAGGCGATCAAATAGTTGAAAGAAAAAGGTAAAACGACACGTGTTCTGCATTTGTTTTATCAATGAAAAGCAACGACTTAGGCCAAAAGTGCCGACTCGGCCGCGGCAGGGCGCACCGTATCGATTCGTCCTTCGGGCATCGGGAGAGCGGATCGGATGAAGAAAAAGATTCTTGTTCTCGGCGGTGCGCATATCGACCGGCGTGGCCGAATCTCGGGCGAGACGGCGCCTGGCGCCAGCAATCCCGGCACCTGGTTCGAGGAGCCGGGCGGCGGTGGCTTCAATGCGGCGCGCAACCTCGCAAGGCTCGGTTTTCAGGTGACGATGATCTCGCCGCGCGGCGGCGATCCGATGGGCGAGACGGTTGGAGAAGCTGCCGATTTCTCCGGCATCGACGACCGGCCTTTCGTCTTCCTCGACCGCAAGACGCCGAGCTACACGGCGATCATCGAGAAGGACGGCAATCTGGTGATCGCCCTTGCCGACATGGATCTCTACCGCTTCTTCGTGCCGCGGCGTCTCTCCATCCGCTGGGTGCGGGAGGCCTTCGCCGCCCATGATTTCATCCTCTTTGACGCCAACCTGCCGGAAGAGACGATCGCGGCGATCGTCGCAAAGGCGCATTCGCTCGCCAAGCCCGTTGCGGCAATCGCCATCTCGCCGGCCAAGGTCGTCAGGCTGAAACCCTGCATCGGGGATATCGATTACCTGTTCCTGAATGAGGCTGAAGCCGCCGCCCTTGCCGGTGAGCGGCCGGAGGAGGCTGCGGGCTGGCCGCCGTTGCTGAACGAAATTGGCATCAGGAACGCCGTCGTCACCCGTGGCCGGCGCGAGCTCGTCGCGCTTTGCGATGGCCGCGCCGTGACGTTGCAGCCGCCGATCGCCGACACTGTCGCCGATGTCACGGGTGCCGGCGATTCTCTTGCGGCCGGCACACTCGCCGCATTGATATCAGGCCTGCCGCTCGAAGAAGCCGTCCGCCACGGCACCGCGGCCGCGATACTGACCGTGCAGTCGCGGCACGCCGTCAACGAAAATCTGACGCCCGATCTGCTGAATGAGGCGCTTGCCCTTGTTCCCAAGGTCAGAATTCTGCATTGAAGCGGCTAATTAAATAGTTGAGCATGATGTCGTCCGAAAACCGCTCACACTTTTCGGCATCATGCTCTGTCGATCACAGGACAAGACCATGACCAAGCCCATCTCCCCTCTTTTGCCAATCGCCTATTCGAAGGAAGTCGCCAGCGCCAAGCAGCGCGGCGCGCCTGTGGTGGCGCTGGAATCGACCATCATCACCCACGGCATGCCCTATCCCGGCAATATCGAGATGGCCCGCAGCGTCGAGGCGATCATCCGCGAACAGGGTGCAGTGCCGGCAACGATCGCCGTCATTCACGGCACGCTGCATATCGGTCTTGAAGCCGCGGAATTGGAGCAACTCGCCAAGGCGACCGAAGTGATGAAGGTGTCGCGCGCCGATCTCGCCTTCGCCATCGCCGAGCGCCGCACCGGCGCCACCACGGTCGCGGCGACGATGATCGCGGCGGCGCGCGCCGGCATCCGTGTCTTTGCCACAGGCGGCATCGGCGGCGTGCATCGCGGCGCCGAGGAAAGCTTCGATATATCAGCCGATCTCGAGGAACTGGCGCGCACCGGCGTCATCGTCGTCTGCGCCGGCGCCAAGGCGATCCTCGACATTCCAAAGACACTGGAAGTGCTGGAAACCCGCGGCGTGCCGGTCGTCACCTATGAGAGCGAGGAATTCCCCGCCTTCTGGTCGCGCTCCTCGGGCATCCGCAGCCCGCTGTCGCTGAACAGCCCGGCCGCCATCGCCAATTTCCAGACGGTGCGCGAGCAGCTCGGCGTCGACGGCGGCATGCTCGTCGCCAATCCGGTGCCTGAGGCCGACGAGATCGCACGCGAGGAGATGGAAATCTATATCGAGCGGGCGCTCGACAGCGCCGAGCGCGACGAAGTCACCGGCAAGGCGGTTACGCCCTATCTGCTCTCCACCATCTTCGACCTGACGGACGGCCAGAGCCTCAAGACCAATATCGCGCTTGTTGAGAATAATGCGCGGCTTGCGGCTGAGATTGCGGTTGCGTTGAGTGAATGAAGGTTTACGGGCTGGCAGGTATCAATTTTTAGCAGAGAGGTGGTGCCGTTCCAGCCCACCTCTGCCCTGCCGGGCATCTCCTCCACAGGTGGGGAGATTACAAGCGGCAAAACCTTCGCATCGCATCAACGTTTCGCCGAGCTGCATGGATATTTGGTTAGGGAGCCAGTGCACCCAGCCGATCTCCCCTCCTTGTAGGGGAAATGCCCGGCAGGGCAGAGCGTGCCCTCCGACAGCACCTCACTCACCCATCCAGCGTCTCCTTCACCACAACAGCGAGCTGCTTCAGCGAGAAGGGCTTCGGCAGGAAGCCGAATTTCGCCTCCGGCGGCAGGTTGCGGGCAAAAGCATCTTCGGCATAACCTGAGACGAAGATGAACTTCATGTCGGGATAGGTCTTGCGCAGCTCGCGCAGCAGCGTCGGACCGTCCATTTCGGGCATCACGACGTCGGAGACGACGATGTCGACCTTGCCGTCGAGTTCTTCCAAGATGCTGAGTGCCTCGACGCCCGAGCCCGCCTCGTGCACGGTATAGCCCCGCGTTTCCAGCATGCGCTTGCCGCCGCGGCGCACAGCCTCCTCGTCCTCGACGAGAAGGATGACGGCCGATCCCGTCAGGTCCTCCGGCTGATGCGGCGATACCGGCAGCGGCACCACTTCGGCCCCGGCGATGGCGCCGTCGATCGAGCCCGCTTCGGCGGCCACCGCCGGCTCCGGAATGTGGCGCGGCAGGAAGACGCGGAAGGTTGTGCCCTTGCCGACTTCGGATTCCGGCTGGATGTAGCCGCCCGACTGTTTGACGATGCCGTAGACCATGGCGAGGCCAAGCCCGGTGCCCTTGCCGACATCCTTGGTGGTGAAGAACGGCTCGAAGATCTTGTCCATGATCTCGGGGGCGATACCGGTGCCGTTATCCGCGACTTCGACCAGCACCATGTCCTCGGCCGGCATGTAGGAGTAGTTGAAGGCGGAGACCTCGGCGGCGGTCAGATTGCGGGTGCGCAGTGTCAGCGTGCCACCCTCGGGCATCGCGTCGCGCGCATTGACGCAGAGATTGATCAGCACCTGCTCGAACTGCGAAAGGTCTGTTTTGACAGGCCAGAGGTCGCGGCCATATTGCACGTCGAGTTTGACATTGGTGCCGGAAAGCAGCCGGTCGACCAGCATGCGCAGGTCGCCGACGACATCGGTCAGGTTCAGCACCGAGGGCCGCATCGTCTGCTTGCGTGAGAAGGCGAGAAGCTGGCGCACCAGCACGGCGGCACGGTTGGCGTTGCGCTTGATCTCTATCAGGTCGGCGAAGCTGGCATCGGCCGGTCGCGCCTGCAGCAGCAGATGGTCGGAGGAAAGCAGGATCGCCGTCAGCACGTTGTTGAAATCATGCGCGATGCCGCCGGCGAGCGTTCCCACAGCATTCATCTTCTGCGTCTGCGCCATCTGTGCTTCCAGCGCCTTCTGCTCGGTCACCTCGACGGCGTAGACGATCGCCGCCTCCTCGGGCGCCTCGTCGCTCTGGTCGATGACGGCATTGACATAGAAGCGGAAATAGCGCGCCTCGTCGCTCGGTGTGCGGGTGTCGAGCGGCGCAATGTCGCCCTGCCGGTCCTTGGCCGCCGCCAGCGCCGCGGCGAGCTGTGGCCGATCGCTCTCCTGCACGATGGTTTCAAGATGCGGCGCCTTTTCGAGGTCATCGCGCGAGACGACACCAGAGAACATCTTCAGGAATGGTGCATTGGTGCGCAGGATACGCCCGTCGCCGTCAACCGAGGCGATTGCCATCGGTGTGTTGTTGAAGAAGCGGGTGAAGCGCATGGCAGCGGCCGAAGCGGACTGGCCGCCGGCATCGCTCTTTTCACGCGCCAGCACGATCGTCCGGCTTTCGCCGGGTGCGCCGTCGCGCATCGAGGTAACGCTGTGGATGATCTGCACCGGCAGGCTCTGGCCATTGCTCTTGCGCAGGTCGAGATCGAGCGTCACGGTCTTCTTCAGGCCGGGTTCGGCCTGCACCGATTGAATCAACGCGAGCCCCTCGCCCGCCACCACGTCGCCGATCGTCATCGAGCCCGGCACGAATTTGGTGAGGTCGAGGCCCAGCCACTCGGCAAGCGTCGCATTCAGGTAGAAGATCTCGCCCTTCCTGCCGGCGGAAAAGAAGCCAGCCGGCGCATGGTCGAGATAGTCGATCGCGTTCTGCAATTCCTTGAAGAAGCGCTCCTGGTCGTCGCGCTCCGTGGTGATGTCGGTGATCTGCCAGATCTGCAGCGGCTTGCCGCCGTTCTCCTCCGGCTGCAGCAGCCGTGCCTTCAGCCGGTACCAATGGGCGCCGGAACTGTTGCTGCCGGGGCCGACGGCACGCAGCAGGCGGAATTCCTCGCGGCCTTCCTTGCCCTCGCGCAGCCCGTTGACCAGCCTGTAGAGCGCCTCGTTGGATTCGCGATGACGCGACAGCAGCGTTTCCAGCGTCTGCACCTCGGTCGCCTTGCGAGCGCCGGTCAGCGCACCATAGGCGGCATTGGCATAGATGATCCGGCCCTTTTCGTCGGTGATCAGCGTTCCGTCGGGATGGCTGTTGAGGAAGGCGCGCGCCAGGCTGTCGGACTGGCGCTGCGGCATCACCTCAATGAAGCCGATGACCGAGGATACCAGGAAGAAGATGCCGACCATGGCGAGCACGCCGAGACCGCCAAGCACGACCTCGTTGTCGAGCGACTTTTTGAAGAAGACGAAGGCGCCGGCGGCAGCGATCAGCACGAGCGCCAGCAGAAGAATGCGCAAGACCGTGCCAGAACGCCCCCCACGATCCACAAGCGGTGCGTTATAGTCGTCGGCCTGACGCGGTTTCGTCATGTATTCCTCACATAAGCCCTCCCGCTTCGTAGCACGAACACGAAGCAGGAATCAGGCACTCTTTCCTTCTTAGCAATTTGCTGCGTCGGCAAAAACACCGCTAGTCCGCAAGACTGCTTGAATTCACAGGCAACAGCGCCATCTGCCCCAGAAGCCCAGCTGCTGCCCGTGCGCAAGGTCGTCGAGTGCCAAGCAGCGGAACACGAAATCGCGTTCTCCCGTGACTGGACAGGATCGGCGGGCCTTGCCTAAGGAACGGAAAAGTCGTCAATATGTGCCGAATGCGAAATGGAGTGGGTGACTATGTTGGATGATGTTGTCGGAGCTTATGGCAGCCGTTTCCTGCTTGCCGCCGGTGGCGTCGGTCTGGCGCTTCTCCTGCTCATCATCGTGCTCTGGGTGATCCGCAGCCGGGCGCCCTCGCCCTTCGTGCGCGGCGGCCGCAACCGGCAGCCCCGGCTGCAAGTGCTGGATGCCGCAGCCGTCGATGCCCGTCGCCGTCTGGTGCTGGTGCGCCGCGACGACGTCGAGCACCTGATCATGATCGGCGGCCCGAGCGATATCGTCATCGAGAGCCGTATCCTCCCCGCAGCGGCCGAACAGCCGGACAGTGCCAGCCGCCCGCAGCCCGTCGAGCAGCGTCCGATATCCGTCGCGCGGCCGGAAACGCCGCCGATCTCGCCACCACGCCCGCCGGTCGCAGCCCGTGTCGAGCCGGCCGCCGAACCCACTTTCTCTGCGCCGGTTTCGCCGGAGCCGCGCCCGCGCCCAGAGCCGTCGGCCCAACCACCGGCCCCGCCTGCCGTGGCACCGCCGGTGGTCACGAGCCCTCTTCCGGCAGAGCCTGTGACAGCTCCGCTGTCGGCCGAACGCGACAATCCTCTGCGTGCCGTCCCGCCCCAGACGCGCCCGCCGGAGCGCCCCGCCGCTCCCCCAGCCGCGCAGCCCGCACCGTTTCACGATGCCTCAAGTGCCGCCGAGATCCTCGATGCCGCCCGCCAGCGCGTGCTGCCGCAACAGCGAATCGAACCCGAGGTCTCAGCCCCGTCCGTCCAGCACATGCCGGCGGCCGCACGCGCCGCACCTGCAACGGCCGAAGACGAGGCGGCTGCGCAGCCGGCAGCGGCGATCCGTCATGATTTCCAGCGGGTGCTGGAAGAGGAAATGTCGAGCAATCTGACGGCCGAACGCATCGTGCCGGCGCCGGCAAATCAGGCGCCCCGCCAAGCCGTGCCGCAGCCAGGCAACCTGCCACGCCGTGATCCCGAGCTTGCCCCGATCACCGGCGCCGATACCGAACTGCAGAAGGAAGTCGCACGCATCTTCGGCGAAATGAGTGTCAATCGCGACAAGTGAAGGCAAACGCGCCTGCCTGACGTCGAATTACCAGAGCGCCCCTTCCTTCATCATCACGTTGCATAAAAGCCGCATTTCCCTGGCTTTCAGCTCCCGAACGGCTTGGGGGCTGCCTTTCATGCCGATCATTTGTTATCCCTAGGGTTGAAGAGCGTCGGCGCATTCGAGGTTGCACTTTGCCTAAGTAAATACCGGTCTCACTCCAGTTTCACCCGTACTGCCGCAGAGCGACACGCTGGCGGCATGCGAACATGTTCATCGGGTGGTGGCGAGAGACCGGTTTGGCATTGTTACAATGTGCCATGTGCAGCTCCGCTGTCTCAGCTCTTCAGCCGCCCACAACATCGCCACACCGCGCCCGCAAGGGTTTTCTCATGCACCATCTTGGTGGACTTCCGAGCGGAAGACCAAGACGGTATGTGCAATACGCTTCAGGTCCGATGGACCATTATTCCAAAGACAGCTCCCCAGCCTTGGATTGCATGCGGTGGATGCGGAGGCCTGAGAGCCTTCCAATCCAGCGGCAAGATCCGGCTCAACGCCAACGGTCGCAGGCTTGATGCTTGGCTTATCTACAAATGCCTGACCTGTGAAAGGACATGGAACCGGCCAATCATCGAGCGCCGCAATGTTCGCGACATCGACCCTGCAATCCTTGACGCGTTACAATCCAACGATCCGGACTGGATCCGGGCGGAAACCTTCAACCTGGATGCTCTCCGGCACAAGTCGCAACGTGTGGACGAGTTTGCTGAATTTGAAATCGCGAAAGAAATCCAGCGCGAAACTGCACATTGGACGAGTTTGGCAATCGAACTGATAGTCCCGTTTCCAACCAGCATACGGCTTGACCGTCTGCTCGCGTCCGAGTTGAAAGTTTCGCGCTCGCGGCTGCAGGCTCTTCATGATGAAGGCATGGTTCGCACAGATCCTGACCGATCAAACGTCATGCGGCGACGAATCAGGAATGGCACCCTTATCGTGATCGACCTCGCCATGCAGGCCGATCGAGAGCAATCGTGGAAACCTCTGGCATCAGGAGATCGGCTGTAATCACGGAATCTGCGGCCACAACGGCTCGATCCCGGGCCTTTGTGGCTTGTTCCCCAACACGCGAGGACAATGGATAACAAAAAAGCGCCGCGATCAGATCGCGGCGCTTATTCTGCTCTCATGCCTGCATGAAAACTCTCATTCGTCGCGATAGACCTTTTCGCGGCGTTCGTGACGCTCCTGCGCCTCGATCGACAGTGTCGCGATCGGGCGGGCGTCGAGGCGCTTGAGGCCGATCGGCTCGCCAGTTTCCTCGCAATAGCCGTAGGTGCCGTCTTCGATGCGCTGCAGTGCCGCGTCGATCTTCGAAATCAGCTTTCTCTGCCGGTCACGGGCGCGAAGTTCGATCGCCCGGTCTGTTTCCGACGACGCCCGGTCGGCGAGGTCGGGATGGTTTGCGCTTTCCTCGGCCAGATGGTCGAGTGTCTCGCGCGCTTCTCTAAGGATATCATTTCTCCATGCAACCAGCTTCGCCCTGAAGTAGGCACGCTGGTTTACGTTCATGAATTCTTCCTCTTCCGAGGGAACGTAATTGCTAAGATCGATCTTCTCACTCAACGCGATTCTCCTGAAGAACATCTCATCTGGCCGGGTGTATATCCCAAGCGCTAGTCGCGATTCAAGCCAAATACGACAGGTAAACAGATTTTTAAATCTGTCACAGTTTTCGGCTAACAGACTATTTTCTCATCATTATTCCGGCTTGCGTTTTTTGCTTCGCCTTCAAAACGCCGTGTTATCAGCCGCGTTTTGGGCAGCTGGAGCAGCGCTGACTGTTGACGCCGGCCGATTGCAACCGCTACTGAAAAGGCCCGCTGGATCCTGGATTTGCCCATGACCGTACCCCTGCCTCCGCCCAACCGCATCTATCTCCTGCGCCATGCCGAGGCCGCCTGGGCCGAACCCGGACAGCGCGATTTCGACCGGCCGCTGAACGAAAAGGGCTTTGGCGATGCCGAAATCATCGCCGACAAGGCCGCCGACAAGGGCTACCGTCCCGATCTTCTGATCAGTTCGACCGCGCTGCGCTGCCGCGATACCGCCGATGCGGTGTACCGGGCGATGGGCCTCACGCTCGAGGTTCGTTATGTTGACGCGCTCTATAATGCCACGGTCGACACCTATCTCGAGATCATCGATGCACAGGACGAATCTGCCGTCATGCTGGTCGGCCACAATCCAACCATGGAGCAGGCGCTGGAGGCGCTGATCGGTCACGAGGCGATGGTAAGCGCCCTTCCCGGCGGCTTCCCGACGGCAGGCCTTGCCGTCGTCGATTACGATGCTTCCGCCGCCGTCTGGCGCCTCACCGATTTCGTGGTCGTCTGAAGACTTTCGCGCCGCTTCTTTTGCGGGCGGCGCGCCCTCCCTATATTGCGGGGCAGTCACCAACCGGAATCGCGCCTTGCCGCCACGCCTGACATCTTTTGCCGATGACGCCCGCATCGCCTTCGACAATCTCGCCGATCGGGCGAGCGGCCTCGTCAATCCGACCGTGCGGCTCGGCGTCACCGGCCTCTCCCGTTCTGGCAAGACGGTCTTCATCTCCTCGCTGGTCCATAATCTGTTGAATGGCGGCCGCCTGCCGCTGTTCGAGCCGGTCCAATCCGGCCGCGTCTCGGCGGTGCGGCTGGAGCCGCAGCCTGACGATGCCGTGCCGCGCTTTCAATACGAGGACCATATCCGCGCACTGGTGAAGGACCGTATCTGGCCGGATTCGACCCGCGCCATATCCGAACTGCGCATCACGCTGGATTATCAGAGCGCCAGCGGCTGGAACCGGCTGTTTTCGCCCGGCCGCCTGTCGATCGATATCGTCGATTATCCCGGCGAATGGCTGCTCGACCTGCCACTGCTCGGCAAGGATTATCGTACCTTCAGCGAGGAGACGATTGCGCTTGCCGAAACCGGCGTCCGCTCCGAGCTGTCACGCCAATGGCTGGCGCTGACGCGCACCGCCGATATCCATGCCGGTGCCGACGAGATGGTCGCCCGCGATCTCGCCACCGCCTTCGCCGATTATCTCAAGGCCTGCAAGGCCGACGAACGCTCGCTCTCCACCCTGCCGCCCGGCCGCCTGCTTCTGCCCGGCGATCTCGACGGGTCGCCGGCATTGACCTTCGCGCCGCTAGCGCTGCCGCCGGACGGGCGTCCCGGCCGCGGCTCGCTCTGGACGATGATGGAGCGGCGCTACGAGGCCTACAAATCGGTCGTCGTCAAACCTTTCTTCCGCGAACATTTCGCCCGGCTCGACCGCCAGATCGTCCTGGTCGATGCACTGCAGGCGATGAACCGCGGCCCCGAAGCCGTGCAGGATCTGGAACGCGCGCTGACCGATGTGCTCGCCTGTTTCCGCCCTGGCACCAATTCGCTGCTCTCCTCCCTGCTCGGGCGCCGCATCGACCGCGTGCTGGTCGCCGCCACCAAGGCTGACCATCTCCACCATGAAAGCCACGACCGGCTCGATGCCCTGACCCGCCGCCTAGTGGATCGCGCCATCGACCGCATCGGCATGGCAGGCGCCGGAATCGACGTCATGGCGCTTGCCTCCGTGCGCGCCACCCGCGAAGCGACCGTCAAACGTGATGGCCATGAACTGCCGGTCATCGTCGGCACGCCGATGGAGGGCGAAACCATCGCCGGCGAGCGCTTTGACGGCCAGAGAAAGACCGCGATCTTCCCCGGCGACCTGCCTGAGGATCCGGAAAGCCTGTTCGATCGCCTCGCCGCGGGCGACACCGGTCTGCAACTGCCCGATGTCAACGTCGTCAGATTCCGCCCGCCGCAACTCGAGGAAACCGGCGGCGGCATCAAGCTGTCGGTGCCGCATATCCGCCTCGACCGCGCCATGCAGTTCCTGTTCGGAGACCGTCTCGCATGAGCAAGCCCCCGTCCGATCCGCCGCGCCGCGCACCCGCTGCCTTCAACTATGAGGACGAGGCTGCCGAGCTGCGCGACAACGGCCGGCAAGGAGAGCGGCGGCGCAAGCCGGAAAGCTTCTCCGAAAATATCGTTGTCACACCTGACGAGGACGATCCCTTCCTCAATCCAGAGAAGGATCTGAGCGCGGTCCCCGTTGCAACGCCGCTGAGACGTCGGACCTCCTTCGGCAAGATCGCCGCCGGCGCATTCGGCATCCTGCTGTCGCTCGCAATCGGCCTCTGGACCGATAGCCTGATCCGCGATCTCTTCACCCGCGCCGACTGGCTGGGTTATGCAGCCCTTGCCGTGCTGGCAATCGGCATCCTTGCCGTGCTGGCCCTCGTCATCCGCGAAACCGTTGGCATGATGCGCCTTGCCGCCGTCCAGAAGATCAAGGCCGAAGCCGAGGCGGCGATACTCGAGACTCGGCCGGCCAAGGCGCGCGCAGTCGTCGCCCAGCTGACCACGCTGCTGTCGGCAAATCCTGAGACATCGAAGGGTCGCGCGACGCTGAAGGCGACCGAAGGCGAGGTCATCGATCCCCCACATCTGATTGCACTAGCCGAACGCGAACTGCTCGCTCCCCTCGATCGCAAGGCCAGGGCGCTCATCGTCAACGCCTCCAAGCGTGTCTCGATCGTCACCGCCGTCAGCCCGCGCGCCGTCGTCGATCTGCTCTATGTGCTCTACGAGGCGGTACGCCTCATCCGCGCTATGGCCGAGCTGTACGGCGGCCGTCCCGGCACGCTCGGCATGTTCCGCCTGCTGCGTGACGTGCTGGCGCACCTGGCCGTCACCGGCTCGATCGCCGTCGGCGACAGCCTGGTCCAGCAGGTGCTCGGCCATGGGCTTGCCTCGAAGCTCTCGGCCCGACTCGGCGAAGGTGTCATCAACGGCCTGATGACCGCCCGCATCGGAATCGCGGCGATGGATCTCTGCCGCCCGCTTGCCTTCCACGCCCTGAAGCGGCCGGGAATCGGTGATTTCATCGGCGATCTCACTCCCTCCATGTCGCCGCGCGGCAACAATCCTTGAACGAAGCAGCGATTCCGCAGCTTTCGCCTCCCCTAAGGTAATGCCAGAGAAATTTGAGCAGATTCAATGCTCTAGGGACGAAATTTTAAAATCATCACCGCGCAAAAACCCTGTATTGCCTTGCATTTCGGCACAATCGAAAGGAAGGATTAACCATTCTTCGGCAAAACTTGCAGCCAGTTCGTGAGTGGTGTTTGCCAAGGAAAATCCATGTATTCGCGCAAGTTTCTCATCGTATGCGGCCTGGCCGCCGCGGCATTGTCTCCCGTTGCAGATGTCGCTCCGGCAGCCACCGCTGCAACCCGTGACAAGGCCTTCTTCGATTCCGTCGCCGGCTCCTGGAAGGGTCCCGGCGAAATCGTCGCCGGCAAGTACAAGGGCACGAAATTCACCTGCAACCTGATCGGTGAGCCCACCGGCGACAGCAGCGCCGGCATCAAGCTCGACGGCACCTGCCGCGTCGGCGTCTTCAAGCAGCCGATGACCGCCGTCATCTCGCAGTCGGGCTCGAGCTACAAGGGCAAGTTCCTCGACGGTGCCGCCGGCAAGGGCCTTGACGTCGTCTCCGGCGCCGTCAGCGAGGATACCGTCGTTGTCGGCATCAACCGCGCCAAGCTGAATGGTGCGATGATCGCCCGCGTGCGCGACGACAAGACGATGAACGTCACCGTTTCGGTCAAGGTCGAAAGCCAGATGATCCCGGTTATTGGCCTGACGCTGACCCGCCAGGTCGACGAGATGGCCGTCGGTTCTATCCAGTAGACAAACCGCACAGCGGATTTTCCTGAAGCGGCGGGTTTCCCGCCGTTTTCCGTTTCAGCTTCCCTGCTTCAGGCGCTCCGCCACCAGTCTCGATTGTTGTCGGCAACCTCGATGTCGGTCACCTCGGCATCATCAAGCCAGTCACTCACCGCCCTGCCCCTGACGAGAAGACCTGGCGCGATATCGGCAAGCGGCATCAGCACGAAACCGCGATCGGTCATCCGCGGATGCGGCAGTTCCAGCCGCGGCGCGTCCTGGATCACGTCGCCATAAGTCAGCACATCAATATCCAGCGTCCGTGGTCCCCAACGCTCGATGCGTTCGCGTTTCATCTCACGTTCGATCGACAGGCAGACATCGAGTAAAGCCTCGGGCTCCAGGCTGGTCTCGACGGCGGCGCAGGCGTTGAAGAAGAAGGATTGGTCAGTCTTTCCCCAGGGGGGCGTGCGATAGAGCCGCGACACCGCCGTAACCTGACAGTCGTCCCGTCCGTCCAGCCTCTGCAGCGCCGCCGCCATCGCCTTCACGGGGTCGCCGATATTGCCGCCGAGACCGAGTGTGGCGGATTGCAATGCGGCCTCAGGCAAAGTGCTCAACGCTCACCTGCACGAAATCGAGCACGCCGGGCACCGGTGCGTTCGGCTTGCGCACCGTGATCTTCGCCCGCCGGATCTGCGGGAATGTCTCACAAAGCCCCTTGGCGATATCGAGCGCCAGGGACTCGATCAGGTAGCGCCGCTTGCCGGTGACGATCTGCTCGATCACGGTGAAGGCGATGCCGTAATTGACGGTATCGTTGATCGAATCGCTTTCTAGTGCCTCGCCGGCGACGACATCGAGTTCGGCATCGACGAAGAAGCGCTGACCGAGGAATTCCTCCTCGTCATGCACGCCGTGGCGCGCAAAGAAGGCGCAGTTCTGCAGCGTGATCGTGTAGGTGGTCATGTCGGCCGCTTCCTCTCGAATTCCTGGCGCGCATTGAGCATAGCATCGACGATATCGAGCGCATCCCTGTTGATTGCGACATTGTGCACCCGAAAAACCGCAGCCCCTTGAAGTCTGAGCAACGCGCTGGTCACAGCCGTCGCCGCATCCCTGTCCTGTGCCTCACGGCCCGTCACCGCGCCGAGGAAGCGTTTGCGCGACGTGCCGGCGAGCAGCGGCAAGCCGAAACGGGAAAGTTCAGAAAACCGCGCCATCAGCTCCAGGTTCTCCTCCGCCGTCTCCTTGGCGAAGCCGAAGCCCGGATCGAGTACGATGCGGTCGCGGTTGACGCCTGATGCAGCGGCGATCGCAAGCGACCGTTCGAGAAAATGTACCTGATCGGCAATCACATCGACGAGTTTTACCCTATCGCGGCCGGTGTGCATGATGCAGAGCCCGGCTCCGGTCACCGCGGCGATATTGGCAATATCGGGCTCCTTCTGCAGCCCGAAGACGTCATTGACGATATGGGCGCCAGCTCCGATCGCAAGCCGTGCCGTCTCGGCGCGATAGGTGTCGATGGAAATCAGCGCCTGGGTGCGCCCGCGTAGCGCCTCGATGACGGGCAGCACGCGCGCCTGCTCCTCGGAAGGGCTGACGGTTGCTGCGTTCGGCCGGGTCGATTCGCCGCCGATATCGACAATGCCGGCACCCTCGCTCACCGCCCGCAGCGCCTGCTCGACCGCCGCATCGACGGTTTCAAAGCGACCGCCGTCTGAAAAGGAGTCCGGCGTCACGTTGATGATCGCCATGATCGTCGAACGACGGCCGAGTTCGATCTCCCGGCCATGGCCGACACGCCATATACTGCCTTCGAGCCCTGTCACCAGACTTATCCCATTGAGGACGAAAAAAGCGCCATCCGATATTGCGCTTGCGGTGGCTATGCCCCAAGCTCCTGTCGATTTCAACACGGGTTGCGTACAGAATGCCGCTTGCAGTGCGTTATATGGTCCTTCCTATCGCCTTTTCCATTGCTCTTTCCCTTTGCAGCCCCGTGGCAGCCGAAGTGATCGCATCGAAAAGCTATTCCTATTTCGACATTCGCGGCAAAACAGCGGATGAGCTCGACCGCGAACTCAGCCGGCGGGGCCCGACGGCGAGCGGTTCCTCTGCCCGCCATCCCGGCGCCACGAAGATTCGCTTCGGCGGCGAGGCAACCTACATCCAGGATAACGGGCGCTGCCGCGTCGGCAACGTCAAGGTCACGGTCCACACCCAGATCATCCTGCCGCGCTGGAGCAGCCGCAAGGGCGCCAGCAAGGAGCTGTCGATGATCTGGGACGCGCTGTCGAGCGATATCAAGCGCCACGAGGAGCGCCATGCCGAGATCGCCCGCGATCAGGCCCGCGCCATGGAGCGCGCCATTCGGGCGCTACGCCAGCAGCGCAGCTGCGAAGCCATGCAGGAACTCGTCTCCAACGAATCAGCTCGCGGTATAGAGGAGCACGACCGGCAGCAGGCGCGCTTCGACCGGGTCGAGGCGGTCAATTTTCAGAAGCGAATGTTGAGGTTGCTGAATAATCGAATCAACGGTCGGGCCGGCGAAAAATAAGGCTTTTTCAATCTGGTTGCGAGCGGAAAACCTTAGCTGCACAACGAAACTTGTGCGAAACTTGCACCCTCCCCAGCGATTGAATGGTCATTTTTCATCCTGGCAGACTCAACCGGAACGCGTTAATATGAACACATTCGAAAGTTCAGGTACGGCATCTGCACTTTCATCGCTGGGTTCTCCTGGCGCGTTCCGAAGCCGCGGATGTTCCTCCCTCATCCGTAGGTAATGCGCCCGCCTCGCCTCGCTCGCTCAAGCGCGCGGGGCGTCTTTTTTGATATCGAATGTTGCGGCGACGTTTGAAGCGTGACGTGCTTCAGGCCTGGCGTTCCGGCACGTGGACCACGAGCCCGTCATAGACAGCCTTCATCCGGATCTGACAGGACAGCCGCGAGGTCGGGCGCACATCGAAGGCGAAGTCGAGCATGTCCTCTTCCATCGCTTCCGGCTGGCCGACCTTTTCCGTCCACTCCTCATCGACATAGACATGACAGGTCGCGCAGGCGCAGGCGCCGCCGCATTCGGCCTCGATGCCGGGCACCGAATTGCGCACGGCATTCTCCATCACGGTGGAGCCTTGGTCGACGTCGAGGTCGAAGCGCGTGCCGTCGAAGGCGACGATGGTAAGTTTGGGCATTAGGACTATTTCCGGTCTTCAGGTGGGTGGGCGGATTTTCTTCCGACAATTCGACGCGTCAGTCAATATTGGCGAAATCCGCCATAGCCTCGCAGATCGGGCCTTCGCCCGCCGTCTTCAAAGCGTCATACGGGACGTCGCAAAAAGACCCGCGGTTCCGCAATGGAACAACGGGCCTCGTTAAAACAGTATCTCCTGCATGTCGTCCAACAGTGTGCAGCGGTTTTGGGACAATGACATGCATTAAATAAAGACTTAGAGATCAGCCGCGGCAGAGCTTCAGGATGAAATTCTCGGCGTCGATGACGGCGGCACCCAGCGCTGCCGTCGCGCCGGCATCGCCGCCGGTTTCCTCGACCGCTTCCGCCGTCTGCGACACGCGGAACGCGCCGACTGAGCTTGCCGCGCCCTTCAGCCGATGCGCGGCTGCCCCGATACGGATGGTTTCACCGCTCGCAATATCCTGTAGACATGCACGGGCCTGGCGCGCAAACATCTGAAGGACTTCGATTTCCAGCGTCTTGTCGCCCATCGTCTGCTTTGCGAGATGGACCAGATCGATAGGCCGGACCTTCGAGGGACACGGTCCCTTTGCATTATCCGGCGCCTCGAATACGATGTTCAATGCTGCCATCTGGGCTGCCATTGCCAATTCTCCCGTCTCTGTCGTCCGCAGTTGCAACAGTTCTGCGTCAGGAGGGTGGCTATCACGTTAAATTCCGGCACACTCAGGGTGGAAATCTCGCCATATGGTTAACGTCCGTTAAACATCCCTAAATTATTGGTTTTTAAGCGGTGTCTAGGATTCAAAGATGTTAACAACGGGTTAACGGGCCGTGAATCTCAAGCCTTCATTAATTGTGTGAAGAGCCCAGATGTGTCACTACGATACTGGTGGAGCGGGTTTATGGTACGCGCCTTTGCCGAGCGAGTGGATAATGGTAGTGTTTTGATACCTTCCGTTTGAAAAAGCGGCTATCTACTCTGAAATGACATGCTTATCCGTCCTTCGTTGGGATGGGAGGCTGGAACGGCAAAGTTGTTCCCGGGTGAGGCGGAAGCCCCGGATGCGCGGTTGGGCCGGCTGACAGTAACGAGGCATACCCGAATGGCGAACAACAAATATAACGAGTCGATTGAGGACAAGGCGTTCAAGGCATTGGACGAGGCGCTCCAGATCGACTTCAGCAAGGATAACGTACCGTCTCGCCGCGGCGACGCGCCCCAGGCCCCGGAGGCTAATGTGTCTGATCCAGTAAATGCGCGCAATCAGCAGGCCCAGGAAGAAGCGCAGCGCCGTAGCCGCCGCGGTGCCGCCGGCGAGCAGGCTTCCAGGGGCCCGACCTTCGCGCCCGCCAACGATGCCAGCCGCAATACGCCCGCCTCGATCCTGAAATCCTTTGACGGCGCCTCCAGCCGCTCGGCGGTGCGTACCGCCACCCTGTTTTCCGTGCTTTGGGTCATGGCCGGCCTCGGTCTGATGTCGCTGCTTTATTCTCCGCAGATCTGGCAGATCCGTTCGCTCGCCGATCTCGTCGCCCTGCCCGGCGTCATCGCCGGCCTCGTCGGCATCGTCATTCCCGTGATGATGTTCTATGCCTTCGCCATTATGATCTCCCGCGCTCAGGACATGCGCAACGCCGCCCGCTCCATGGCAGAGGTGGCATTGCGCCTGGCAGAGCCAGAAACCATCGCCTCCGAGCGCATCATGACGGTCGGCCAGGCCGTGCGCCGTGAGGTCTCTGCCATGAATGAGGGCATCGAGCGCACCATCGCCCGTGCCTCCGAGCTGGAAACGCTCGTCCATTCCGAAGTCAATGCCCTTGAACGTTCCTATGCCGACAACGAGTTGCGCGTGCGCGGCCTCGTCCACGAACTCGGCTCCGAGCGCGAAGCGATCGTCAACCATGCCGATCGTATCCGCACCTCGATCGGCAGCGTACACGACCAGTTGAAGGAAGAGCTGTCGCTTGCGACCGAAGAGATCGCGGTACGGCTTGCCACATCGGGCGAAGCCTTCGCCTCGCTGATCGATACACGCGCCGCGACGATCCTGGAAAAGTCGGACAGCGCCCTGCAGTCGATGGGCAGCCTGCTCGCAGCCAAGACCGATACCCTGTTGCAGACACTGAACGCATCGGGTTTTGCGCTGGCCACCGAATTCGACAACCGCCTCGAAGCCCTCTCCGTCAATCTCAACGACCATGGCGAAAGGCTGCTCAGCCAGTTCGAGACGCGCGCCTCGACCATGGACAGCAGCACGGAAAAGCTGAATGCGGCGCTGAACGAGCGTACGCACCAGCTCAATGAGATCCTGATCGCCCGCACCCGCGAGATCAACGAGAGCCTGACGTCAGGCGAACGCACGATCGGCGGCACGCTTGACGACGTGCTGTCGAAGTTGAACAGCGCGCTCGACGAAAAGGGTGCAAGCTTCCGCCAGAGCCTGCAGACCACCGCCGACGACGCCGTCATGGATCTCGACGTGCGCTCCGGCTTCTTCGAGGAGCGGCTGCAGACGACTGTCGCCCAGTTGTCGACCGCCTTCGACGAACGCGTCGCCGAATTCACCAGCGCCTTCGACAAACGCACAGGCTCGCTCGACACCAAGCTGATGGAGAGCCTCGCCCGTATCAACGAGACGCTGACCGGCGGCTCGGATTCGATCGACGGCATCCTGAATTCCGGCATCGACCGCCTTGGTTCGTCGATGACCGACCAGTCGCTGGCGCTCGCCACCACGCTCGCCACCGGCCACGAAGTCCTGGAAAGCACCCTCGGCAGCCGCGCGGACGAAATCACCACAGTACTCACCAGCCGCACCGGCGAACTGACCTCGGCGCTGCAGAGCGCTACGTCTGACATCGCGCTGACGCTTGCGACCGGTACCTCCGAGCTGCAGAACAACCTTCAGACACGCTCGGCCGAATTCCGCGACACTCTGCGCACCACCACCACCGATCTGACGACTGCCGTTGCCGCCGGCACCGAGCAGGTGACCACTGCCTTCGGCGGTCGCGCCGAGGAGCTAAGCGGCGTGCTTACTGCCCGTGCGGCAGAAATCAGCGAAGCGCTCGGCACGGCCCACGGCCGTATCGACAGCGTCATGGCAGAGCGCGGTGGCGCGCTCGTCGAGGCGCTGACCACCCATCACGGCCGCTTCGAGGAAGCCTTGGCGACGCGCTCCGACGCCATCATCAATGCCGTCTCCGGTACCCATGACCGTCTTGCCGAGACGCTCGACGAAAAGGCGATGACGCTGGCCATCTCTCTGAACGAGAGCCAGGCCCGCATCGAGGACACGCTCGAGACCCGCTCCGAAGCGCTGCTGCATGCGGTATCAAGCACGCATGACCGCCTCTCCGAGACGCTTGACGAAAAGGCGATGGCTCTCGCCATTTCGCTCAACGAAAACCAGGCTCGTATCGAGGATACGCTCGAGACCCGCTCCGAGGCCTTTCTCAACGCCGTATCAAGCACGCATGATCGCCTGTCAGAAACGCTGGACAGCAAGGCGGCCGCCCTTACGACCTCGCTCGACCAGCGCCATGCCCGCATCGAGGATGCGCTTGGAGCGCGCGCCGAGGCGCTGCTGAACACCGTGTCCGGCACGCGCGATCGCCTTGCCGAGACGCTCGACGAGAAGGCCATGGCGCTGGCCAATACCTTGAACGAGAGCCAGGCCCGCATCGAGGACACGCTCGAAACCCGTTCCGCGGCCCTTCTGAACGCCGTCTCCGGCACTCATGACCGTCTCTCGGAGACTCTGGACGGCAAGGCGGCAGCTTTTGCCACCTCGCTGAGCGAAGGCCAGGCCCGTATCGAGAATACGCTCGAAACCCGCTCCGCAGCTCTGCTGAATGCCGTCTCCAGCACCCATGATCGCCTCTCCGAGACGCTGGACGAAAAGGCGATGACGCTCGCCATTTCGCTCAACGAAACTCAGACGCGTATCGAGGACACACTCGACGAAAAGGCGACGGCGCTCGCCGCCTCCCTGAACCAAGGCCAGAGCCGCCTGCAGGACACGCTGGAGAGCCGCTCGGAATCCTTCCTCAATGCGGTCTCCGCCACCCACGACCGCCTGTCCGAGACACTCGACGACCGGGCGATGGCGCTTGCCATCTCGCTGAACGAGAGCCAGAGCCGTCTCGAGGAGACGCTGACAACAGGCGCCGAAGCGATCACCAATGCGGTCTCCGGCACGCACGAAGGCCTGAACGGTGTGCTCGACCAGAAGGCCGCCGCCCTTGCCGCCTCGCTGAATGAAGGCCAGGCCCGCCTCGAGGAAGCCTTGGGGCACCGCACCGCCGCGATCATCGGCGCCGTGACGGCAACCCACGACCGGCTCACCGATACGCTCGATGAAAAGACCATGGCGCTCGCCATTTCGCTCGACGATAACCAGAGCCGCTTCGACAGTGTGCTCGAAGCCCGCAGCAACGCCATTATGGAGGCCGTCTCCGGTGCCGAGGCACGAGTCGCCGGCGCCTTCTCCGACAAGACCGATGCGATCCGCACCGCCTATACCGACAATCAGCAGCGGCTCGAAAATGCGCTTTCCGAACATAGCGCCGCCCTCTCGGGCGTTCTCGATACCGGCGGCGCCCGCTTCGAGGATCTCGTCGGCGGTTTGACCGGCCGCATCGAAGGCCGTCTGACCGATGCACATACACGGCTCGGAGGCCTCGCCGACGAGGCCGCAGCGCGCATCGAGGGTGGGCTCGCCTCTGCCCATGAGCGCATCCGCACGACGCTCGAAGACCGCGCCAACGCCATCGACCTATCGCTGAACCAGGCCCATGCTCTGATCAGCGATACGCTGGCCGAACAGGCGACCAGCATCGGCACATCGGTGGCGACGAGTGTCGGCATGCTCGAATTGTCGCTGGAGCACCGTGAAGCCGCGATCCGCCAGGCGATCGATGCCGGCGCCCAGACATTGGAAGATCGCATGCATGCCGGCGCCGGCCAGATCGCCAGCCGCTTCCAGGAGGCGGCACATGCGATTTCGAGCTCCACCCAGAATTTCTCCGCCCATCTCGATCGGTCGGTCGAAAGCCTGACGGGCCGTTTTGAAGAAACCGGATCACGTGTGGAAACCGGTCTCGCAGCGATCGAGACCCGCATCCGCGACGGCGTCGGCGGCGTTGCCGAAAAGGTCGAAGCGGCCACCGGCCAGCTGTCCGGCGTGCTTGCCGACGGCGTCTCCCGTCTCGGCGCGCTCAGCGACGATACCACTCGGCGCATCTCGGCGACGCTCGAAGGCAGTGCTGCAAACCTCACCCACGCGATCGACAGCCGCACCGCTAATCTAGCCGAGACGCTGGACAGCCGCACCACCAGCCTGACGGGCGCCATCGAGGGCCGCACCGCGAGCCTCGGCGAAACGCTCGACCGCGGCAATGAACGCATCGAGGAACGCCTCTCCACCATGGACCGTGCGTTGACCGTCGGCCTCGAGGCCGTCAACCGCACCATCGAAGGCAAGGCCGCCGGTCTCGCCTCGACGCTGCGCAGCGCGGTTGCCGACGCGGCCCAGGGAATGGAAGGCGAGGCGACGAGAACCACCGAACTGCTTGGCAAGACCGGCCAGCAATTCGCCGAGGATCTCAATGCGAAAAGCGACGAATTCACCCGCACCATGGATGAGCGCTCGTCGCAGATCGTCACCCGTGTCGCTGAAGCTCAGAACCGGCTGGCAAGCCAGGCCGCTGCCGTCGCCCAGACCTTCTCGGAAGCCGGTAACGCCATCGTCAACAAGGTCGCCGAGGCCGAGACCATCGTCGGCACGCAGGTCAATGCCATCTCCAAGGTGCTGTCGGATGCCGGCCAGTCTCTGGAGACACGCGGCAATGCCATCCGCTCGACACTGTCGAGCGCCGGCAGCGAGATTTCCGCCACCATGGCGGATGTCGACCGGGCGCTCGAAGCGCGCAGCAGCGCCATTCGCACCAATCTCGAGGAGCGTGCCCGCGAGATCGATACGACGTTCTCCGACATCGACCGGGCACTGGAAACGCGCGGCAACTCGATCCGCTCGACGCTCGAAGAGCGCACCCGCGACCTCAACTCGATGCTATCAGGCCGTTCGGTCGAATTGACGCGCATCCTCGACGAAACGGCCCGCCCGATCATCGACCGCTACACCGATGCCGGCGAGCAGGCCGCCGCCCGCATCACCGCCGCGGCCAATCTCAGCGCCGACCGTCTGCGCGCCGAAAACGAAGCACTCGCCAGCGCCGTTGCCGCCCGCACCGAGAATGTCGCCAATGCCGTCAGCGCCATCGAAAATAGCCTGGTCGGCAACGTCAATGGCCTCGTCCAGCGCATGTCGGAAAGCAGTGCGGCGATGGCGATGATGATGAACCGCTCCGCCGAACAACTGGCCAGCGTCGACGGCCTTCTCGGCGACACCACCACGCGCTTTGCCGACTCCGCCACCAAGGCCGCTGAAATGGTCTCCGCCTCGACCAGGCTCCTCGAAGGCAAGATCGACCGCCTCTCCGACATCTCGGGCCAGACGCTGGCTCAGGTCGGCGGGATCATCGGCCGCTTCGACGAACACTCCAAGGTCCTGACTCAGGCCTCGCAGCTTCTCGGCGCCGCCCAGTCCAACCTCGCCTCGACGCTCGAAGAGCGCGAGAGCGCGCTGCAGACACTCTCTGTCGGCCTCGTCCAGCGCTCCGCCGAGATCGAAAAGACCATGCAAGGCCTCGGCAGCATGATCGAGACTGTGTTCGAGCGGGCAGAGCAACGCTCCAACCAGGTCACCGGCAATCTGCGCCAAGGTGTGCAATCCTCCTTCGCCGATATCGGCCGCATTCTCACCGAAACCGAGAAGCGTGCCCAGGAAGCGGCAGAGACGATGCGCGAGGCGATCACCCGCGCCGGCGACGAGGCCAATACGACGATCGACGGCACCTTCGCCAATGTCGAACGCCGTTCCGGCGATCTCTCCAATCGCATTCGCGGCGGTCTCACGGCCTCGCTGTCGGAAGTCGAGCGTATGCTCGGGGAAGCCGGCCGTGCCTCCGACGGTGCCGCCCAGAACATGCGGGAAGCGCTGCGCGAAGCGATCGATGATGCCGTCGGCCGCTTCTCCGGCGCCACCGAGGATATCCGCCGCTCCGCCGCCGACATCCGTAACGAGCTCGACGCCACTCGCGCCGAGCTGAAGCGTGGCGCCTTCGATCTTCCCGAGGAAGCCAAGGAAAGCGCCTCGGCCATGCGCCGGGCCGTCGCCGAGCAGATCAAGGCGCTGCAGGATATATCCCAGCTCGTCGGCCGCTCCAGCCAGCAGCTCGAGATCTCCGAGCCTGTCGCCCGCACGCTCGCTCAGGTGCAGCCTGCCCCGCGTCCCGCCCAGCCGGTCGCAGCCCAGCCGCCGCAGCCGGCAGCACCCCCGCCGATTGAAGCGGCAGGTCTGCGCGGAACGATCGCACCATCTGCGCCGGCTGCCGCTCCCCAGCGCGCCGCCCCGCAGCCTGCCCCCACTCGCCAGGAAACAGGCCGTCAGGAGCCCGCGCGTCCGGAAAGCGGCGGCTGGATCAGCGACCTCCTGCGTGGCGCATCGCGTGAGGAGGCCGCCGACGAGGCGGCTGCCCGTGCTCCGGCCCGCCCGGCGGAAACTGCCGCACCGGTCGCGCGCAGCAACGACAGCCGCAATCCGCGTCACGTCGTCGAATCGCTGAACTCGCTCTCGGTCGATATCGCCCGCGCCATCGACCATGACGCCTCGGTCGATCTCTGGCGTCGATACCAGCGCGGAGAGCGCGACGTCTTCACCCGCCGCCTCTACACGCTGAAGGGCCAACAGACCTTCGACGAGATCAAGCGCAAATACGACCGCGAACCGGAGTTCCGCACCGCCGTCGACCGCTACATTGGTGATTTCGAAAAGCTGCTCGCCGACGTCGCCCGCACCGACCCGAACCGGACGGTGACGCAGTCCTACCTCACCTCGGATACGGGCAAGGTCTACACCATGCTCGCCCACGCCGCAGGCAGGCTCGGCTGAGCCTGACTGACTGATACCCTCGGGCGAAAACCGCCCGAGCGAACGGAGCCAATTCGATCGTCGAATGGGAGAAAGCCGCTTGAACTGACGTCAGGCGGCTTTCGTTGGTGACCATGGGCCGCGGTCTGAACCTGAAAACTAGGGCGGCAGTTCGTAGACCGGATATGATGCTGCCATCTTTCTATTGAGCATTGCCGCCATCAGTCCGGGCCAGATCATCTGACGCCCAAGCCTGAATTGCCTGATTGAACACACGCTCACCATCCTCGCCCTTTTCAAGCGTCAGCAGCGCTCGTGTGCCGTTCTGATAAAAGATCGGCAAATCAATCCATCGGCGTTTACAAAGCAATTCGATGTTTTTGGCGCGAGCATCAGGCAAACCATTGAGCGCCAGCATATAGAGAGTGTCAGTGACCTTGCCGGCCACGGCTATCAACATGTCACCGCGAGCGCCTTCCGTGGTCTTCATCGACATGCTCGTCCAACTATTAATTCCTCCTCCTTCAAATCCTGCCGCGATCTGAAACGATAGTTCGAAGAGATGGCTCGCAGCGATCGATKGATCCGTATTTCTTTCCAGCGTCAGTACAGCCGTCAGGTTACGCTGCGGAATTTCCATGTGGCCCCGCACGACTGGATCGGAGTGGCCCTTGGCGTCAGTCCGCATATCGATTGACCAAGTCACCGAGCCAGCCAATGCCGTCGGCTCCGGCATCCCAACTCTCTCCTCATAGAGAACCATTTGAGCTTTGGTAGCCGGCAAATTGGTGGCGGAGGATGGGCTGAGATAGACAGGTTCCTCGGGCAAGCTGGAATATTCGAACGGTGTCTGCTGGCCATCGGTTTTATTTCGGACATAGGCAGAGACGCGTCTGAAAAGAAAATTCACCTCAAGCCCGGGCATCTCTAGGAACTTCAGCAGGCCCTCGGTATAGGGGCTGTGATCGGAATCGACGCCATTTGCAGTGGCGCCCGCCTCCGCCGAATAGCTGACGAGCAAATTCGGCGTTGGTTCGATCCCCGCAAGCCCTCGTCCGATGGAACGGCTGGCTCCGTTTGGCTTCATTTTCAGCACAAAGGGATTCTTGCGGTATACGTCGAGAAGGACGATGCGAAGACCTTTGACGCTGCGAACAGCATCCAGAACGTTGTCCAACGTCACGGTTTCAGAGGTCGCCTGCACATCTGTGCTTAAAGTGGCATCTGTCGGAATGAGATAGTTGGAGCCGTTAAGCTCCATTCCGTGTCCGGCGTAGAATACCACGGCAATATCTGCCCCGGCCGCAACATCGGAAAACGTCGACAGAGCGGAATCGAATTCAACCTTTGTCGCATCATGGACGACCGTCACCTCGAAACCCATTCGCCGAAGCGCTGCGCCGATAGCAGTCGCATCATTTCCGGGTTCCGAATCTTTTCGACCCGGCTATAGGCCGAGTTGCCAATCACCAGCGCAACGCGTCCAGATGACGCAAGGCTGGAAAGAGCAGAGAAGATGAGCACACATATGCCAACGCCCAAAACCATTGCCGAGCGCATCATAGAAATCCCACCTCACGCAGCGCAATGCTGTCTTCCAGCGCCTTAGATCGAAATGAGCGTGCCCGCAAGGATTGTGCGAGATCCGACGCTTCATTCCTCGCTGAAGGCCGAAAGACGCTCGACGTCGGCAAGGCCAAAGCCTGAATGGTGAGACAAAAGGAATCAGCTGTGGATGATCCTTTTTTATTGCCCCCTGTCCTTCATTCCGTCACAAACTTTTCTGATCCGCTCACATTAAAGCGAATGGCTCACTCCACCATCCAAACGATAGAGACAGCAACATTGATGACCAAGACGACATCCCGGCTCCTTGCCACCGCGCTCTCTTCTGTTTTCCTGATGGGCGCTTTCACTCTGGCTCAGGCAGGCCAGGCAAGCTTCGTCGTTGATGTGCAGTCCGGTCAGGTCCTTGAAGGCTCCAATCAGGACGATCTGAACTATCCGGCGTCGCTGACCAAAATGATGACGCTCTATCTCGCCTTCGAGGCCCTGCATGACGGACGCCTCAACTGGGATGAGAAGCTCACCATGTCGGAAAATGCCGAGAGCAAGGAGCCCTTCAAGCTCGCCGTCGGCGCCGGCCGCAAGGTGACGCTACGCGAAGCGGTCGAAGGGATTGTCGTGCTGTCCGCCAACGATGCGGCCGTGGCGATCGCCGAGCAGCTTGGCGGCTCCGAACAAGCTTTCGCCAAGGCGATGACCGACAAGGCACGTCAGCTCGGCATGAAGGATACGGTCTTCAAGAATCCGTCGGGCCTTCCCGATCCTGAGCAGGTCACCACGGCGCGTGATATGGCGACACTCGGCGTTTCGCTGATGCGCGACTTCCCAGAGGAGTTCAAGCTCTTCTCCATGCGCGGCTTTCAGTTCCGCGGCATGAAGCTGCGCGGACATAACAACCTCATGTATCGCTATAACGGCGTCGACGGCATCAAGACCGGCTACACCGACGCATCAGGCTACAATGTCGTGACGTCGGCGCTGAAGGATGGCCGCCGCGTGGTCGGCGTCGTCATGGGCGAAAAGACCGCGAGCATACGCGACGACAAGATGGCAAGCCTGCTGGACAGCACTCTCTCGCCGTCATCGACCGCCACAGCTTCCACGACACCGGGCAGCCAGCCGGGAGCGACGATGACGGATTCGCAGCCGACCAAATAGGCCCGATGAGCAGACACCTGCCGGCAGGTTTTTGCTAGCGCATCGGCCCGAAAATCGGAATCGATTTTCGGAAAGCACGATACGAGGATTGAAAGAGTTAGAGCGTCCTTAATGCGTCCGAAAGGACGCACGGCGCTCTAACGGGTTATCTGAAAGCCACTTCCAGATGCTGCCGGTCTTGCGCGATCACCCTGCAATTCGTTTCGAATCCTTCGCCTTTGATGGCCAGAATGAATTCCGAAGGAATGCCTGATGTATTGGAGACCGAAATGCCGGCGCTCTGCGATCCAATGGATTTGACTGTGCAGTCGATGGTCGAGCGTCGATCGTTGAACAGGATCGAACCCGCCTTCAGCACCCGCCGTCGAGCGCCAATGGCGTGATCGGCGTGGATGGAACTCCACGACACGCAACGATTCCGTCCGCCATGCTTGGCCTGATACATCGCCGCATCCGCCTGAGCCAGCAGGGTTTCGATCTCTTTGCTTACGATCGAGAGTGCCGAAGTTCCGAAGCTGGCTGTAACGGTCAGAGCGCCATGATCGCCGCGAATGATCTGAGAGGCGATGGCGGCTCTGAGTTTCTCGGCGACTGCGACGGCACCTTCCCGATCGACATGCGGCAGGATGACGGCAAATTCCTCGCCGCCAAGACGGCCGAACAGATCACCGGCTCGAAGGGTCGCCTTGCAAGTCGATGCCACCACCTTGAGGACCTCGTCTCCGGCGGCATGTCCATGCGTATCGTTCACCTTCTTGAAATGGTCGATATCGAAGACGATGCATGAGAGGTCGTGCTTGTGCCGCAGAGCGAGCGAAATGAGCTGATCGGCCTCCTGCTTGAAGGCCCGCCGCGTCATCGCCTCGGTAAGGCTGTCAATCGCGGCCGACTGCATGAGCTCGATGCGGTCCATCGCAGCCCCCGCCAGTTCCTCGAGAATGCCGAGATCTCTGTTGCCGAACGATCGTGGCCTGCGGTCGATCGCGCATACCGTTCCGATCATGTGCCCGGCTTTTGTTCTCAACGGCACGCCGGCGTAAAAACGAATATTGTCCTCGCCCGTCACCGAAGGATGCTGTGAAAACCGCGAGTCCTTGGTGGCGTCCTGCACGACAACAGGCCTTTCACAGTCCACGACGTAGCGGCAGAACGTGTCTTCGCGCGACACTTCGTCGGCCGAAAGGCCGGAGCAAGCCTTGTACCATTGCCGATGCGCATCGATCAGCGACACAATGCCGATGTCGATGGAAAAGATTTCCTTTATCAGGCGTACGATGCGCTCGAAGCCCTCGTCCCTCGGAGTGTCGAGGAGATCGAGCTGCTGCAGCGCAGCCAGGCGATCATTTTCGCGTTGGATCGCCTCCAATGACGATTTCCCGAATACTCGTGCAGCCACCATGCAGCATGCCTCCTGACAGCGATAACATGATGCGTTCCACAAATTCATGAAGAAATTGAATACGATGACGACCCCTATGCCATGGGATCAAATAATTTTCACAATCGACAACCCCCGATATTCACGGGGTGGCCGCGGAATTCCAGTTCAGATTGAGCGCAGGGTCCAACTGACGATCTCGGAGGCAACCGTGGAGAAGGCGCGATCGAGGCCTTTGACGAAGCCGTCATTGTCGCCGCCGGCCGGCGCCATGGCCCGGAAAACCTTCTGAGTGCGCACCGAGCCATTGCGATCGTTGAGGATCTTGGCGGAGATCTCGACCACCGCCTGGTTGCCGTTCGAAGCATCGATCTCGAAGGAGCGGATATCGGTGACGATCTGGTAGTCGATCGCCAGCCCCTGCCCCGGCATGCCGACGCCGCCGAGCTTGCCCGAGTTCTCGAAGGCTTCCACCAGCTTCGACTGCACGATGCGCGGCAGCTTGTCGCCCCACTGCGCCTTTGAGAGATACTGGATTTCCGAAGGCGAAACACGGATGACGATCTGCTCGCTGTCGAGCGACCTTAGCGCTGTGGGGCTGGCGATCAGGATCTGGCGGGATTTGGCCGCGGGTCCGCTGCCGTCGACGGCGGCGGGCAGGTCATAGGTGTCGTTCTTGGCCGCGGTGCCGCACCCCGAAAGAATCATCGCCGTCAGCGGCAGCGCGATCACCGTTCCCCTGATCCAAGAACGGTGCGACAACAGATGCGATGCGACCATATTAGGCTACCCTTGATTTCCCAGTTAACGCCGCGTCCGGCCGTCATATTGCTTCACCGTGTCCCCGCCGAAGATCAGGCGCTGCGGATTGCGGTCGAAGTTGGTGATCGTATCGTTCAGATTGCTCACGGTTCCGCGCATGTCGTTGACGAGAGTCTGCACGTCGCGCAAGCCGCCGCTCGAGAATTTCTGCAGATTGTCGGCAATCGGCCCAATGCGCGAATTCAGGTTGTCGGCGACCTTCTTGAAGGATTCCAGCGTATCGCGCGCTTCAGCGAACAGCGATTGCGTATTGTCGGTGCCGAGCAGCGCATCGACCTTGATGAGAATGCCGTCGATGCGGGTCGAGGCCGAATTCAGCTTGTTGGAAAGCTGCGACACGTCCTGGATCGTCTGGTCGATATCTTTCTGACGCGCCGAAACCGTGTTGGCGACATCGCGGATCGAGGCGACGGCGGCGCGCGCATCCTTGGTCGCCTGCGAGATATCGTCGACGGAGCCCTTCACCTTCGCCGGATCGATCTGGGCAACGAGCGTATCGACGCGGTCGAGTGTCGCCTGCGCCTGCTTGCCGAAATCATTGAAGGTGGTGGCCGTTTGGTCGAACTTCTGGATCGCGCCCTTGAGGTCGCCCGAGGCATCGGCGACATTGGCGGTAATCTTCTCGGCATTGGAAACGATGTTGTCGATCTTCTGCGCATCGACCGCCTTGACCAGCGATTCGACGGCTTGAAGCGTCGAATCGACTCGGCCGGAAACCGCCTTCACCGTCTCCGAGAGCTGGCCGACGCTCTGCAGGAAGGCGTCGATATTGCCGGAATTCTTGGCCAGTGCATCCGAGAACGTTTCGGCATTCTTGAACGTCTCGGTCAGCGGCCCGCGCGAATCCTCGATGAAACCTTGAAGTTCACCGACGGCGTCGTTGGCGCGATCGAGGATCTTGTCGGCCGTCGCCAGAAGATTGGTGACGCTCGACTGGTCGGCGACGATGACGGCGCGTTTGCCGTTGTCGATCGCATGCTGGAGGATGCTTTCCTCGCCCTTGCGGCCGCCTGACAGTTCGATATAGGCAGCCCCGGTCAAACCCTGGATTTCCAGGGCGGCCTTGGTGGAGGGGTAGATCGGCGCATCGGTGCGCACCTGGGTGAAGGCCAGCGAATATTGCGGATCGTCGGCATCGATCGACAGCGTTTGCACCGAGCCGATCTGGATGCCGTTGAAGCGCACCGGCGAGCCGACGCTGAGGCCGTTGGCCGAGCCCGGAATACGAACGATCAGTTCCGTCATCGGGCCGCCGCGGCCATATTCGGCCATCCAGTAGACGAAGCCGAAGGCGGCTGCGATCACCAGCACCGTGAAAAAACCGACAATCGTGTAATTGGCTTTGGTTTCCATCTTATCCGGTCACTTTCCGCTGCTGTCGTGCCGCGCGGCAGCAGCGTTCTGCGGCACGATCGACCGCGCGCGTTTGCCCTTGAAATAGGCCTGCACCCACGGATCGTCATAGGCCAGCATGTCGTCGATCGTGCCTTCCACCATTACTCGCTTCTTTCCGAGCACGGCAATACGGTCGCAGACCGAAAACAGGCTGTCGAGGTCGTGCGTGACCATATACACGGTCAATCCCAGACTATCGCGCAGGTTGGCGATCAGTTCGTCGAATTCGGCCGCGCCGATCGGGTCGAGGCCGGAGGTCGGCTCGTCCAGGAAGACGAGTTCCGGATCGAGTGACAGCGCGCGCGCAAGGGCTGCGCGCTTGATCATGCCGCCGGACAGTTCGGATGGATATTTGTCGGCGGCATCGGCTGCAAGCCCGACCATACGGATCTTCAGATGCGCCAGCTCGTCCATCAGCGAGGTCGGCAGGTCGAGATACTCGCGCATCGGCACCTGAATGTTTTCCTTGACTGTCAGCGACGAGAACAGCGCCCCCTGCTGGAACAGCACGCCGAGCCGCATGTCGAGCGCGTTGCGCTGCGGCTCGTCGAGTTCGTCGAAATCCTGGCCGAGGATCTTGATCGTGCCGGAGCGGCGCGGCAGCAGCCGGAGCACGGTGCGCATCAGCACCGATTTGCCTGTGCCGGACGCGCCGACGAAGCCCAGGATCTCGCCGCGGTAGATATTGAGGTTCAGATTGTCGAGCACGACCTTGGAGCCGAAGCCGACGGTGACGTCGCGCGCCGACAGCACGATGTCCCTTTCGTCCTTGTCTTCCGTATCGATCGGTTTTTCGTCCACGCGGTCCGCCATCCTAGAAATCGATCGCTGCATAGAACATCGCAAAAAGCCCGTCCATCAGGATGACGACGAAAATCGCCTTCACCACCGCGGCCGTCACATGCTGGCCGAGCGATTCCGCGCTGCCACCAACCTTCAGCCCCTCGACGGCGGCGACGATGCCGATCACCAGCGCCATGAACGGCGCCTTGATCATGCCTGAGAGCACCGTCGACAGGGTCACCGCCTCATGCAGGCGCGAGAGGAAATTGGCGAAGGTGATGCCGGAATAGCCCCAGGCGACAGCGGCAGCCCCGCCCAGCGAAGCGAAATTTGCGAGCACCGTCAAGAGCGGCAGCGCGATGGTCAGCGCCACCAGCCGCGGGAAAATCAGCACGCCGATCGGGTTCAGCCCCATCACCTTCAGCGCGTCGATCTCCTCGCGCATCTTCATCGAGCCGATTTCGGCGGTGATGGCGCTGCCCGAACGGCCGGCGATCATGATCGACGTCAGAAGCACGCCGATTTCGCGCAATTGCAGGATGCCGACGAGATCGACGACGAAGACCTCAGCGCCGAAGTAACGCAGCTGGAAGGCGCCCTGCTGGGCGATGATGGCCCCGATCAGGAAAGACATCAGCAAGATGATCGGAACGGCGCGAACGCCCATATGGTCGATCTGGTTGACGATGGAGGCTGGCGAAACGCCGCTGCCGCGGCCGAACTTCATCTGCGCGCCGCGCACCGCCGAGCCGAGGATATACATGGAGGCGGCGAAATTGTCCCAGAGGTCGTAGGTCATCTTGCCGATCGGCGCGAAGATGCGCGCGGCAAGCGATACTTTTTCAGTCTGCTCCGGCTCGGGCTTGGCCGGCTCCTCGGAAAACATCTCCAGCATTTCGTCGATATGCGGGTTGGTGCCTTCGAAGCGAACCGTACGCCCGCCAGCCTCTTCTTGTTTCTTCAGCCGGCACAGCAGCCAGATGCCGGCTGTGTCGATCTCCGCAATGTCCGAGAGGTCTACCGTCAGGTCGCCGGTCTTCTTCTGCAGGAGCTTTTCGAAATCGCGCAGCACCAGATGGATGTAGGCGCTGCGCCAATTTCCCTGAAGACGCACACGCTGTCCCGAGCCATCAGCCTGGTCGTCCACTTGCAGTGAGGCGGCGTTGCGATTCTCGGCGTTCAAGATACTTGTGTCTTTCAAGGCTTACAGCGACATTGCGCGAATCGCGAAGCAGATCGTTCGCCCGGCGCGTCAATATACAGAAGCACCGTGCAATTTCCATGCTTGCAGGAGAGCAATAATGCCGCGCACCCTCGATATCCAGATGAATTCCTTTCCGATTGCCGGGACCTTCACCATCTCGCGCGGGGCAAAGACCGAAGCCGAGGTCATCACCTGCACGCTTGTCGAAGAGGGAGCGCAGGGGCTCGGCGAATGCGTGCCCTATCGCCGCTACGGCGAGACGATGGAGAGCGTTTTCGCCCAAATCGAGGCGGCTCGACCGCTGATCGAGGCCGGCATCTCACGCAGCGACCTGCTGTCCGCCATGCCGCCGGGTGCGGCCCGCAACGCCGTCGATTGCGCCCTCTGGGACCTCGAGGCGAAGCAGACAGGAGACAGCGTCGCCGCCCGCCTCGGCCTTTCCGCTCCGCAGCCGCTCACCACCGCATACACCATCTCGCTCGGCGAACCGGAGGTGATGGCCGCCCAGGCGCGCGAGCATGCCGGCCGCGCCCTGCTCAAGGTCAAGGTCGGCACCGGCGACGATGAAAGCCGCATCCGCGCCGTCCGCGCCGCCGCGCCCGATGCCGAAATCATCCTCGACGCCAATGAAGGCTGGCCGGAAGCGGTGTTGGAACGTCACCTCAATATCGCGGCGCAAGCGGGTGTGGCCCTCGTCGAGCAGCCGCTGCCGGCCGGCCGCGATGGGCTGCTTGCTGAAATCCGCCGCCCGCTCCTCGTCTGCGCCGACGAGAGCGTCCACCACACCGGCGATCTCGCAAGCCTTGCCGACCGCTACGACGCGATCAACATCAAGCTCGACAAGACGGGCGGCCTGACGGAGGCGCTGTCGATGAAGGCCGAGGCCGAACGGCTTGGATTCAGCATCATGATTGGCTGCATGGTCGGCACCTCGCTTGCCATGGCGCCCGCCGTTCTGCTTGCTCAGAATGCCGATTTTGTCGATCTCGACGGTCCGCTGCTGCTTGCCCGCGACCGCGAACCCGGTCTTCGTTACGCCGCTTCCCTGGTCTTTCCGCCCGAAACCACCCTCTGGGGCTGAAGATAATAGGCTGAGATGACGAGGCCGAGGCCGGAGAACGCGACCACGGCCATGACGTAATAGCTGACGACGCCGAGCCAGGCATAGAGATAACCCGACGCCAGGGTCATCAGCGCCATCGCCATGCCGACATAGAAGAAATAGGCGCCCTGCGCCGAGGATTCCTGCGTTTCCTGCACGGTCGCCACGATCCGCCGCTGCACGCCGGTATGCACGAAGGCGTAGGTAAAGCCATGGAAACATTGCAGCAGGAAGAAACCGGCAAAGCCTGTATTCATCGGAAACAGTATCCAGCGGCAGACGCTGATGGCGCAACCGAAGCGGATCAGCGTCCAGGCGTCGAAGCGACGGTTGAGACGCTTCGACAGGAAGAACACAGTCACTTCCGAAGCGACGCCGGCGCTCCAGAGCAGGCCGACCTGCGTGCCGGAGAAGCCGAGATGATGCCAGTAGATCGAGGAAAAGGCGTTCAGCACCGCATGGCTCGACTGCTGGATGGCGACGCCGATCAGAAGCAGCAGAAGGTGCGGCTCGCGCAGACCGCTGCCGGTGGCTGCCGGAATGTTGATCGGCTGGCCGCGCCGTCGCGTCGGTCCGATGCGCGGACAGAAGATCGCCATGACAACGGTCATGATAAAGCCGAACACCATGACCGGCAGCACCATTTCGCCGCCCCACCGGCTGATCAACTGGCCCCCGACCAGCGTCGAGACGATGAACGCGATCGAGCCCCACACGCGCATCGATCCGTAATCGAGCCCCCAGCGGCGCACGCCCGAGATGACGATCGATTCAACGACGGGCACATAGGGCGCGAAAGTGGCGCCCTGCAGCGCATAGACGATCGTCACGGGCCAGAAGGTCGTCGTCCAGAACAGCGCGATCGCCGTCAGCAGCGACAGGCAACCCGACCAGAGCAGCACGTCGGCGCGCTCCTTCAATCGATCGGCGATCATGGCGACGACAGGCGCCACCAACACGCGAACCACCATCGGTATGGCAAGGATGATGCCGATCTCGTGGTCGCTGAAGCTGTGGGTTGCGAGCCACACGGGAAAAAACGGCAGGACGATGCCGTTGACGAGCAGCGGCGCGCAATAGGAAAGCGCGCTAAGCATCCGGAAGCGCGGCGGCGCTCCCTCACCCGTCGGGGAATTTTGAGCGGGAATCATGGGTGGACCTGAAGGAAACTGGACGTTGTCCTAACACACCACCCTGGAGGCGACTATTGCGAGAAATAGCCGTCCTGAAACGTTTTAGAAAATAAATAGGGCCTGTCGCCTAACGGTAACGGCTAAATTCGAGGGAGCGCAGGCGCGGATGCGCCGGCGCCAAAATCAGGCGGCTTGTGGAGCCAGTTCTGCGTCTTCCCGCTCGACGGCGGCAAGTGCTGTTACACTGCTGGCGAGCGCCCGCCAGGTGATCAGTTCGAACGTACCATCCTCGTGCTCGGCGACCGCCGTGCAACTTTCCACCCAATCACCGGTGTTGATGTAACGGATACCGTCCATATCCTGGATGATGGCATGATGGATATGTCCGCAGATCACCCCATCGGCGCCATTTTTGCGGGCTTCCTCTGCCACGACACGCTCGAATTCACCGATGAAATTGACGGCATGCTTGACCTGCAGCTTCGCCCAGGCCGAGAACGACCAGTAGGGCATGCCAAGGCGACGGCGCACCGCCGCTAGGATGATATTGATACGGATCGCCGTGTCATAGGCCCAGTCGCCGAGATAGGCGAGCAGTCGGGCATTGCGGACGACGACGTCGAACTCGTCGCCGTGCAGGATCAGATATTTTCTGCCGTCGGCGCCGTCATGCATCATGCGCTCGACGACCTCGATGCCGCCGAAATGCATGCCCGGGAAGGCCCGAAGGAATTCGTCGTGATTGCCGGGAATATAGACGACGCGCGTGCCCTTGCGCGCCTTGCGCAACAGCTTCTGGACGACATCGTTGCAGACCTGCGGCCAGTACCAGCTGCGCTTCAGGCGCCAGCCGTCGACGATGTCGCCGACCAGCACGATCGTATCGGCCTCGTGGTGGCGCAGGAAATCCAGCAGGAAGTCGGCCTTCGCGGCCTTCGAGCCGAGATGGACATCGGAAATGAAGAGCGTGCGGAAATGTCTGGGTTCCATCATGTCTTTCACGAGCTGCCGCTCATGTCCCATCTTTCATCTAGCCTTCCAAAAACAGACTCGTGTTTCAGGAAGATGACAAGACCGGGAAAAGCGCTGCAAACCCGATCATTCCGCGCGGGCAGGATGCCTGTCGCCGCGCGGGCAGGATGCCCGTCGCCGCCAGGCCTACCATGTTGCCCTGCGCATTCAGGGCGTTCATGATGGCGGCGATTCATATCCGACAATGCGGGATGGCTGATGCGTCTTTTTCTCGTTCGCCACGGCGAATCCCTCGGCAACATCAACGAACAGGCCTACCGCCAATTCGGCGATCACAACGTGCCGCTGACGCAGTGGGGCCATCGGCAGGCACTCGAGGCAGGCGGCGTGATCGCCTCCTATCTCAACGCATTGCCGAGCGCGGGTTTCGGCAAGCTGCAGATCTGGTACTCGCCCTTTCTGAGGACGCGGCAGAGCAAGGATGCGCTGCTCGAAGCCCTGCCGGAAAGCGTCGTCGGCGATATCAGGGAAGATTATCTGCTGCGCGAGCAGGATTTCGGTCTCTTCACCGAAATCTATGACCACGCCGAACAGAAGCAGAAGTTTCCCGAGGAGTTCGAAAAATGGGCGAGGCTGCGCAGCAACAGCGGCAAGTTCTACGCGCGGCCGCCGGATGGCGAAAGCCGGGCGGATGTGGCCCAGCGGGTGCGCCTGTTCCTGCAGACCGTTATGCACGATGCCGAAAATAGCGACCGCGACGTTGTGATCGTCGGTCATGGCGTCACCAACCGGGCGGTCGAAATGAATTTCCTGCACCGCCCTGTCGAGTGGTTCGAGCGCTCCGACAATCCTGGAAACGCCGATATCACGCTGATCGAGGGGACGCGCTCGCAAGGATACGAGTCGATCCTGCTGCATCAGGCCGCCGACCGGCAGCCGGGACAGGAAGGCGAACTGCGCGATGCCTATGGCGCAGACGTGACGCTTACGCCGATGCCCGGCGGTTAGCGACGCCTTGCAGAGCGCCGCTACAGAACCAGTGGCGGGTCACGCTCACCAAATTGCCAGCGCCGTATTCGGCCCAATCCTCAAGCGCAGCGAACATCAATGCGTCATGTGGCCTTGCCCCGAAACTAGAGCCCCTTGATGGCGAGGACGTTGGCCACAAACCGACTCTATCATGAGGATCGCCTCAATGCATTGGAGCGACATCACCGCGCGGTTGCGGCTCGCCTTGGGCAGGTCCGCCGCGCGTTAAGCAAACGCGCGGCGGAGGCTCCAACGCCTTGATTCCACGCCAGTCCCGTCAGGCAGCTCGCACCGCCGCCATCGGTTTCACGTTCTGATTCATCCGGAACAGATTGTTCGGATCGTAACGCCGCTTGATTTCGGCAAGGCGACCGTAGTTGGCGCCGTAAGCGCTTTCGACCCGATCGACCTCGTCCTCCGGCATGAAGTTGATGTAGGCGGTGCCGACCGAATGCGGCTTGGTTGCCTCGAAGAGCTCCCGCGCCCAACCGATACAGCTTCCATCCATCCCGGCTTCCCGCCAGCGCGCATGCACATTCATGACGAAATGCGAGCTTCGTTGCGGAAATGCGGTCGCCTCGGTGGGTACGCGGCCAGCGGCACCACCGACATGGCCGATGAAGATCTCGCACTCCGGTCCGGGCAGCTTGCGCACGGCATTGAGCAGGACGTCGATCGCCGCATCCGAGAGAGAGGCGAAATCCTGGCTCTTCCAATAATTGCGCGCACCGGGCGTGAGCAGCGGGTCGAATGCCTGTTGCCAGCCGGTGAACGGCACTGGGCCGACGACGTCGGCAATCGGATTTCCGATCGCGCGCAATCTGGCCGTTGCCTTTTCGCCCGCCGCAATGTCTCCGCAATAGCACATGGCCAGCACCACGATCTCCTTGCCGTGCCATTCGGCCGGAAGGAACGGCAGCGGCGGCGCCTGACGCATCACCACCCAACAGGTCAGTTCGTCAGGGGCCGCCTCCAGCGCCTGCCGGTACTCCTTGAGCACCTTTTCAGCATCGGCGAAGGGATGCACGACGAGCCCAGCGAGAACCTCTGTGTTGAGTGGGTTGAGCTGGAATTCGAAAGAAGTCACGACGCCGAAATTGCCGCCGCCGCCACGCAGCGCCCAGAAGAGATCCGGCATTTCTTTTTCGCTCGCCTTGACCAGCTCGCCATCGGCCGTCACCACATCAACCGAAAGCAGATTATCGAGCGTCAGCCCGAATTTGCGGGTCAGCCAGCCGAAACCACCGCCGAGTGTCAGGCCGGCGATGCCGGTGGTGGAATTGATGCCGGTCGGCAGCACCAGCCCGAAGGCCAGCGTTTCCTTGTCGACGTCGGCGAGTGTCGCGCCCGGCTCGATCCTGGCACGCTGCGTCTGCGGATCGACCCGCACCGATTTCATCGCCGACAGGTCGATGACGATACCGCCCTCGCAGACAGCATTGCCGGCGATGCCGTGGCCGCCGCCACGCACCGAAACGAGCAGATTATTGTCGCGTGCAAACCGCACCGCCCGCACCACATCGGCAGCACCGGCGCAGCGCGCGATAAGCCCGGGCCGGCGGTCGATCATCGCATTCCAGATCGTCCGCGCTTCGTTGTAATCCATGTCTTTACTGGTCAGGAGACTGCCGCGAAATCCGGCGGCAAAAGCATCGATGGCCACGTCATTGACCATCGTCTGCCCCCTTTGCAGGGTCGTGAGGTTCAAATTGTCCATGATTTCCTCCATGCGACCGGCGCCCCGCACCGTCGCGGCCGGCATCCTGCGCCTGTTGAGGTCGTCAAACAAGTTTTCCAAAAGGATTAGCCATTGGCATCAGGGACGAATGGTCGTCCCGCGGGCCCCCCGCCCATCTCACGAAAACTTCTCCCATCCCTCATTTCCATACTGTCGCCCGTATCCGATTGATGTATGGAGGGAACTCCCCAAAAGACGTGCACGGAGGCGGCGATGGATCACCCGGAAAAATCGAAGACGGAAAAGAATCTGACGAGCGGCGATCTCGACGAACAGGCGCTTTTCTTCCACCGCTATCCCCGCCCCGGCAAGCTGGAGATCCAGGCGACAAAGCCGCTCGGCAACCAGCGCGACCTGGCGCTTGCCTATTCGCCCGGCGTTGCCGCCCCTTGCCTTGCCATCCGCGACAATCCCGAAATGGCGGCCGAATATACCTCGCGCGCCAATCTCGTTGCCGTCATCTCCAACGGCACCGCCGTGCTTGGCCTCGGCAATATCGGCCCGCTTGCCTCCAAGCCTGTTATGGAGGGCAAGGCGGTGCTCTTCAAGAAATTCGCCGGCATCGACGTCTTCGATATCGAGATCGACGCGGCAGGCGTCGACCAGATGGTTTCGACCATCGCCTCGCTGGAGCCGACCTTCGGCGGCATCAACCTCGAGGACATCAAGGCGCCGGAATGTTTCGAGGTCGAGCGGCGCCTGCGCGAGAAGATGAAGATCCCCGTTTTCCACGACGATCAGCACGGTACGGCGATCATCGTCGCCGCCGCGATCCTGAACGGGCTGGAACTCGCCGGTAAGAACATCGCCGACATCAAGATCGTCGCCTCCGGTGCCGGTGCCGCCGCCCTTGCCTGCCTCAACCTGCTTGTCATTCTCGGGGCAAAACGCGAAAACATCTGGGTTCACGATCTCGAAGGCCTCGTCTATGAGGGCCGCATCGAGCTGATGGACGAATGGAAATCCATCTATGCCCAGAAGAGCGAGACGCGTACGCTGGCCGAAAATATCGGCGGCGCCGACGTCTTCCTCGGCCTGTCGGCCGCCGGCGTGCTGAAGCCGGAACTATTGGCGCAGATGGCCGACAAGCCGTTGATCATGGCGCTTGCCAATCCGACGCCGGAGATCATGCCGGATCTCGCCCGTGCTGCCCGACCCGATGCGATGATCTGCACCGGCCGCTCGGATTTCGCCAACCAGGTCAACAACGTCCTCTGCTTCCCTTATATCTTCCGCGGCGCGCTCGATTGCGGCGCCGAGACGATCAATGAGGAAATGAAGATGGCGGCCGTGCGCGCCATCGCAGCCCTTGCCCGCGAAGAGCCGTCGGATGTCGCCGCCCGCGCCTATTCCGGCGAGACCCCGGTTTTCGGCCCCGACTATCTGATCCCCTCGCCCTTCGATCCGCGCCTGATCCTGCGCATCGCGCCTGCGGTCGCCAAGGCCGCCGAACAGAGCGGCGTCGCGCGCCGCCCAATCCAGGATTTCGACGCCTATCTCGACCAGCTGAACCGCTTCGTCTTCCGCTCCGGCTTCGTCATGAAACCGATCTTCACCGCCGCCAAGGCGGCAGAGCGCAAGCGCGTCATCTTCTCCGAAGGCGAGGACGAACGCGTACTGCGCGCCGCCCAGGTGCTGCTCGAGGAAGGCCTTGCCGAACCGATCCTGATAGGCCGCCCCCAGGTCATCGAGACACGCCTGAAGCGCTACGGCCTGCGCATCCGGCCGCTGCAGGATTTCGAGGTCATCAACCCGGAAGACGATCCGCGCTTCCGCGAATATGTCGATCTCTATTTCTCCCTCGTCGGCCGCCGCGGCGTCATCCCGGAAGCCGCCCGCACGATCGTACGCACCAACACCACCGTCATCGGCGCGCTGGCGCTGCGGCGCGGTGAGGCCGATGCGCTGATCTGCGGCCTCGAAGGCCGTTACGAGAAGCATCTGCGCGACGTCCGCCTGATCATCGGCAAACGCAAGGATGTCCGCGACTTCTCAGCCCTCAGCCTGATGATCTCGCAGCGCGGCGCCACTTTCTTCACCGACACCTACGTCACCTTCAATCCGAACGCCGAAGAGATCGCAGAGGCGACGGTGCTGGCCGCCGAGGAAATCCGCCGTTTCGGCATCACCCCGCGCGCGGCCCTCGTTTCGCATTCCAACTTCGGCTCGCGTGAATCCGAAAGCGCCACGAAGATGCGCAACGCCCTGCAGCTCGTGCGCGAAGCCGCACCCGACCTCGAGGTCGATGGCGAGATGCACGGCGAAAGCGCCATCACCGAGGCACTGCGCAAGCGCGTCATGCCGGACACGACCCTGCACGACGAGGCGAACCTCCTGGTCTTCCCGAACCTCGATGCCGCCAACATCACGCTCGGTGTGGTGAAGTCGATGACGGACGGCCTGCATGTCGGCCCGATCCTGCTCGGCACCGCCCTGCCCGCCCATATCCTCGCCCCCTCGGTCACCTCCCGCGGCGTCGTCAATATGGCGGCACTCGCCGTCGTCGAGGCATCGCAACCGGCCTGAGCCGGCTCAGACTGCTGACAAAGTCGGCCAACTCCTCGCCATGCTCGGGCTTGTCCCGAGCATCTGCAGCCGGTTGATTTGCATGCGCGGGGCCTGGGATATAATCCTTCGGTACGAGCGGCCTTGAAGCCGCTCCGACACATGTCCTGATGCCGTCTCAGGCACTCCGCAGGGACAGGCGCCCTTTATCCGCGAGCGCATCCGCGCGCTCGTTGCCGGCAATGCCGGAATGGCCTTTGCACCAGGCGATGGTCACCAGACCATTCTGGGATAGTTGAAGATCGACCGCTTTCCAGAGTTCCGCATTGGCGATCGTTCGGCTTCGGGTATTCCCGTTCGGGTTGCTTTTCTTCCAGCCGCTGTTCTTCCAGATATGTCGCCGGCTGTTGCAGCCTTTGACGGCATAGACGGAATCGGACCAGATAGTCGCGGGCTCGCCGCTTGCTCCGCTGTTGATCCAGATTGCCGCCCTGAGGACGGCGGTCAATTCCATCGAATTATTGGCGGAATCCTCGACGCCACCGAAGCCGGAGGCGATCTCGGCGGCATCACGATAGGCGACAAATGCCCAGCCTCCGTGCCCGGAACCGGGTTCATAACAACCGTCCACGAAGACGTGGAGGCCGTGTTGGGCTTCGGGTATCCCGACTGTCGCAGCAGGGGAGCGAAATTCGTTGGAAATACCTGACATTTTCGCCGTCCTTCTCGCCTTCGCCGCGCCCACCGCAAGACCACTGCGGCTTGCGGCGACCTGCCCCATATCCCACGTCTTGATCACCTCCCGCGGCGGCGTCAACATCGAAGCACTGGCCGTGATCGAGGCGTGGTAAGTGCGGTATCATAAAGAATGCACCGTCTGTAAACCTACCCGGCGCCAAGCGGCATTGCAGCGACCGGAGTTCTCCCTATCCCTCGTTGGGGGGGTAGTGGCGGAGGTAGCTATGAAAGCTGATCTGGCGAGCGAGAAGAAGAATCAAGTCCCGGAAAATTGAAAGAAGAAAGTCCCGCTTTTGGCGGCACAACAAATTCTCCCCACAGATGGGTCGCCCGCATTTGCTGGATAAGATCGCGAAAATGCGCTAGGAATTTCTCCAAGCTTATTAAGAGAAACACGTTAAGAGACAACGCGCGGCGATCGAGGCCGCAATCGACCGATCGATTCTTTGCTCATTCCGGGACGACGCCGTGAAACGCCGAAACCTGTCTCTTGCCCTTCTCCTTGCCTTTGCGGCGCCTGCCGCCGCGCAAAACAGCGCCGTCTGTGAGGACCTGCGCGGTCGCCTTGCCGACTTGCCGCGATCGATCGGCAATGGCAACGGCCCGGAAGCCCGCCAATATTCCAGCGCCATGGCCGAGCAGAACCTCGAGCTGCGCAAGGTTCGCAACGAGCTGCGCAGCAATGGCTGCACCTCGGGCAGCATGGTGGTGATCGGCGGCGAGAATGACGATTATTGCGCCGAACTTTCGCAGTCCGAAGCGCGCATGATCGACAATATCCACTATCTCCAGGACCGCCGCAACGAACTGGCCGACCAGAACGGCGCCGATGACGACGCACGCCGCGAACTGGTCGCGGCTCTCGACCGCAATGGCTGCAACAGCGAAAACTTCTATGCCCCGAGCGATCGCAGCGCCGCCGACCCCGCGCCAAGCGTCGAGGAACAGGCGCTACGCACCGATACTTTCATTCCGCTCGGCGGCGGCGAAGAGGTCGATCCGCGTTACGGCCTGCCGCGGGCCGAGATGCTCTCGCCGGTCAGCACCATGTGCGTGCGCAGCTGCGACGGCGGCTTCTTCCCGATCAGCTCGAACGCCACGTCGGTCGATTTCGGCCGCGATGCTCAGACCTGCGCCAAGATGTGCCCGGGCATCGAGACTGAACTGTTCTATCGTGACGTGACGAGCACCGAAGCCTCGAATATGATCTCGGTCGCAACGGGCACGCCCTACAGCGCCATGAAAAATGCCTTTGCCTACAAGAACCGCACGCCCGGGGAAAAGTCCTCCTGCGCCTGCAATCTCACAGCCTATTATGAGGAGATGCGCGGCAAGCAGGCGGTGAGCGAACCGCCGCAGCAGGGCTCGATCACCACCATCCGCACCAAGGCGAAGGATGCCGCCGCGCCGCAACCGTCCGTTCCCGAGCGCCCCTACGATCCCACACAGAACCGCGTCCGTCAGGTCGGCCCGCAGTTTCTGGCCGGCGATCAGGGCTCGATCGACCTCGCCAATCCGGCAACGCCAGGCCCGCAGCCACAACAGCAGCAGTGATTGAACAGCTGGAACTGCGGTGGCGGAGCAATAGCGGCGTTGTGCCAGGCCGCATGAGATGACGGCGATGTCACGTGAACGTGCGGCGGGATGTGAATGCGGGTCGCTTGAGCATGGTCAGTAGGTCGTACGACCGCCGCTCAGGTCGAACGTCGATGCGGTCGTGAAGGAGTTCTCCTCGGAGAGCAGCCAGACGACCATCGAAGCGATCTCGTGAAGTTCAACAAAACGGTCGCGCGGAATGCGGACGCGCATATATTCGATAAACTCGGATGTCAGCCCGTCCAATATAGGTGTCTTTGCTGTGGTTGGCGTTACCGCGTTCACGGCGATTCCTGTCTTTGCGAGTTCCTTGCCAAGAGACTTGGTGAAGCCCAGCACACCAGCTTTCGCTGCGCTGTAGGCGGCGATGTTCGGATTTCCTTCCTTGCCCGCAACCGAAGAGATGTTCACAATCCGCCCGTAGTCGCGCTTTAACATGACCGGAACGACGTGCCGGCAACAATTGAAGGTTCCCGTGAGGCAGACATCGACGACGTCTTTCCATTCACCGAAATCGTATTCGATCGTGGGCTTGACCGGACCGGTAATCCCGGCGGAATTGACGAGGCCGTCGATACGGCCAAAAATCTCCTCGGTCGCCGCCGCCGCATTTTTCACTGATACGGGATCTGCGACGTTGACGCCGAAAGCGACCGTGCCAGATCCGAGAGCGGAAGCGCTGTCCTTCGCCATGTTTTCGTTCAGGTCCCAGATGGCCACCTTGCCACCGGACTGGATGACGCGCTCTGCGATAGCGTAGCCGATGCCGCGCGCACCGCCTGTGATCACGATGATCCGTTCCTTCAAGTCGATCATGTTCATTGGGCCGTTATCCTCCGAGTGAGCCACCGATAGCCGAATATCTATTGGAAATTCCAGGATTTCGCCTTCAGCGTATCGATATGAAGGTCAGGAATTTATCCCGAGTCCGAAACTATGCCGAGCCCATTCCCTAAAGCCCGAGATTTCCGGTAATCAAGGATTAAAAGCTCGGCATAATTTGAACGCTTTGGAAGACCGGGTATGCCCGAAGCGGAAATCTTTGTCTGCATCCGTTACTCCGAAAGGCATTCTGCAGCCCCCTTGTGTATAGACATTGGCGCACGCTATTCGAACAGTAGGAGATGCTATGAACAGCAATCTTAAAGAGCTATCGTTTCAACAGGTTGATGTTTTTTCCTCGGAGCGAATGGGTGGAAATCCACTTGCGGTGGTAGTGGATGCGGACGATCTTGATACATCAACGATGGCCAAGTTTGCCAACTGGACCAATCTAAGCGAGACGACCTTCCTCCTAAAGCCGACGGTCCCGGATGCTGATTATCGCGTCAGAATTTTCACGCCGCATCAGGAGCTACCCTTTGCCGGACACCCGACTTTGGGTAGCTGCCACGCATGGCTGACCTTGGGCGGAAAGCCAAAGCAGCCAGTTGTCATCCAGGAATGTCAGGCGGGTTTGATCCGGATCAGAAGAGACGGCGATATCCTCTCATTTCTGGCTCCAGATTTGATCAAGACTGGACATATCGATAACGATCTAATGAAACGAGTTATGAGCGGTCTAAGTCTGTCACCTGAGATGATAGTCGATGCGAGTTGGGTAGACAACGGTCCCGGTTGGATGGCCTTGCTCCTGAAAAGCAGAGACGATGTCCTACGTGTCCGTCCGAACTACCAGAGTATTTCCGGACTAAGGGTAGGCCTGATTGCACCATGTTTGGGGGACGTCGATGGTGTGGATTTCGAGGTCCGCGCCTTCACCGCCGCTGGTTACGAAGACCCAGTCACTGGTAGCCTAAATGCGGGTTTGGCAAAATGGCTCATTTCCGCAAATCTCGCGCCGCCTTCATACATCGCTGCGCAAGGGACGGTCTTGGGCAGGTCAGGGCGGGTACATGTCCGGCTCGAATCTGAAGATATTTGGGTTGGCGGCAATGTCGTTACCTGCATAAACGGAAAAGCTATCCTCTAAGACAGTCATCGACCTGAGGCCGATGACTGCAATTGGCGCTTTCCTGCCTACTGAAAGTTCCTCGATAATTGGTGGGGTCGGCATGGACGTCGCGGCCCTCACCGCGATGTCCCTAGCTCCGGCAGGGATCAGAGTTTGTCTAAAAACGCCAATAGCTTGTCGCCAGCCCTGAACCGGCCAGGCGATTGTCCATTATACGGATCGATCTTGGCTAGAGCGGCCTCCTTGATCCTGCTCTCATTGATCCTTTCACTTGGCAGCGCTTCGCGGTATAATTAGAGCGGGCTAAAATAGAAAATGGGACGGCCGTCAAAACAGAAAACCTTCCGTCTTTGGGCCGGGGATCAACTATGGGGGTCGAAAATGCTTAGCGGCTTTAGCAGGGCCTGCGCGCTAATCCTTTTGTCAGGGAACTTCGCTTTCGCCCAATCGGATCAGATAGAGCCAAACGCTGGAATGTGGAAGACGTGGGTAATCACGTCGGGCAAAGACTTCCGAGTCCCGCCCCCACCGGATACTTCCGCAACCGAGTTGGAGCAGGTTCGCGAACTTGTCGCAAAGAACGATGCGCAGGTCGCCGCCAAGATCACATTCTGGGACGCCGGTTCGCCCGGCTATCGATGGATCGACCTGGTCAACAACCGTCTTCTCGCAAACCAGACGATCCCCAACGCGCATCGCGTCTACACCTATTTGACGATGGCGGTCTACGACGCCACCATCGCGGCTTGGGAGTCGAAATACTTCTACAATCGCCCCCGCCCGAGCGAGGTGGATACGACACTGCCGACTGCGCTGCCTACGCCTCGGAGTCCCGCTTATCCATCCGAACACGCGGCCGCCGCCGCCGCCGCCGCGACCGTTCTTGCCTATTTCTTTCCCGACGAGGCGTCGTCGTTCCAGGCGATGGCCGAAGAAGCCGCACAGTCGCGTGTCCTTGCCGGTGTCCAGTTCCCAAGCGATTCATCCGCCGGCCTGGAACTGGGGCGACGCGTGGCAGAGCAAGTGATTGCGCGGGCAAAGGCCGACGGCTCCGATGCCGTCTGGACCGGCACCGTGCCGACCGGGCCGTGCATGTGGGTCGGAGACAAACCCGCCAATGCAACCATGCCAAACTGGAAGCCGATCCTGCTCGAGACAGCCGATGAATTCAGGCCACCGACTCCGCCCGACTGCAAGTCTGCGGCCGTGAAGGCCGAGACGGATGCAGTCCGCCAGTTTGAGCGAAAATTCCCCAACAGCTACAAGGCGTTCTACTGGCAAAGTCCATCCGGCCTGTTCACAGACTGGTATGACTATGCCAGCAAGTGGATGTTCGAGGACAAGACGGATTCGAACCCGCCGCGCGCCGCACGGGCTTACGCGATGCTCGCAACGGTCTACTACGACGCCTACATTGCAAGCAACGACGGGAAATACGCTTATTGGTACCTGCGGCCCAACATGCTTGACCCGAGCATCACTCCCCTGTTCGCAGTGCCGGCCCATCCCAGTTATCCGTCGAATCACTCCACGTTGTCGACTGCCCGATGCGAGGTGCTTGCCTATCTGTTCCCCGACCAGGCGGAGTTCATCCGAACGGTCGGCAAGGAAGCGGGCGATTCCCGCATCTGGGCCGGCATCCACTATGAAATGGACAACCGGGCCGGTGCCGCACTTGGCAAAGCAGTCGCCGGGAAATTCATCGAGCGGGCAAAAAAAGACGGGGCAGACTAGCGGAAGGGCCGCTAGCGCCTTTCTCCCGAAATGTCGCAATCCTAAGCGAAGGGTTCTCGGTGGAACGTTCCGTTCACTCAGCAGCCGACGTGCGAGGCAGCAACGTTTCTCAAACGATGCGGATGCGGCGCGTCACCTGGCCATTGCTTTCCCAGTATGTGTGCTTTTTGGCGATCAAGGGATCGTCCATCGCCGGTTGAATTTGCCCTGCGGTACTGATCGCGCGCGAGGTCACCGTGTGTTCTCCAGGCGAGGGATTTGGCCAATCCAGTGACCAAATCTTCCAGGCGTATTCGGCCTCCTCGCTGTGATCGATGACTGCCGGCATCCAGGGCCCTTGATCAATTTTCAGTTCGACCCGGTCGATCGGTGCACCCCAGGCTGCGCCGACGACCCGGTGACCCGAGTCGTTGCGCGTGACCTTGGCGGGCGCGGATTTCAGCAAGGCCCGGCCGACCGAGGTCTCGGCCCGCACAGTCTCGCCTTTGTGCTCTTCCTCCCGGATGGTGACATAGTCGCGGCCCATCAGCAGGCTCATGAAGCGGGTGTCGCGAACCTCGATGCCCTTCAGCCACTTGACGTTGGCAATCCCGTACCAGCCCAGAGTTATCAGCCGCAGCGGGAAACCGTTGGGGGCAGGCAGGGTCGCTCCGTTCATTTCGTAGCAGAGCAGATTGTCGGGGTTCATCGCGTCTGCGAGCGACATGCTGCGAGCGAAGTTCTGTTGCATCTTGATGTCGCGAATCGTGACCTCGCCTTTGTCGGTGCCGAAGAAGACGACCTCTAGGTGTTCAGTCCCCATCCATCATGGAAGACGAGTTCCTCGAGCGGCAGCCGCTGCCGCCAGCCTTTGACGGACAGTTCCGGCTCGTCATAGAGCCGGTCGACGAAACCGGCACAGAGCCAGGCGACCACCTCGATATGCTGGGGTATGCCGAGAATGCTCTTCAGCTCGCCTTCATGAAAGATGCTGACCCAGCCGATCCCGACCCCTTCCGCCCGCGCCGCAAGCCAGAGATTCTGGATGGCGCAAACTGTGGAATAGCTATCCATCCTGGGATTGTGCGTGCGCCCCAGCACGACGCTGCCGCTGCGGGTAGGATCGCAGGTCACGCATATGCCGAGCGGCGCCTCGACAATGCCTTCGAGCTTGAGCGAGCGGTAGGCCTGCCGTCGTTCACCTTCGAACATCAGCGCCGCCTCCTCGTTGGCCCTCGCAAAAGCATCCCGGACGCGCGCCCGCACGGTTGCGCTTTTCACCAGAATGAAATTCCACGGCTGCATAAAGCCGACGGAGGGTGCATGATGGGCAGCCGTCAGCAGCCGCTGCACAAGGTCATCCGGCAAGGGATCGGGCAGGAACTCGCTGCGAACGTCGCGCCGCGTCATGATCGCATGATAGACGGCCTCGCGTTCGGCCAAGGAAAAACCGGACGCCGCCGAAAGGGCATCCTCATCAAAGGGTCGCATCGTCAAATCCCCAACAACGCAACCGCCCCGCCGTCCGCGCGGATCGGTCTATCTAGCCAGGCCGGTCTTCTGACTCGGCGTCATCCGCCTGCCGCAGCCTTCCCGGCGAGAAGCCAGTGGCGTGATGAAGCGGCAAGCGTCGGCCTTACAGCGTTGGGCACGTTCCGGCTTTGCACCGGATTCCCGATTCTCCCGCCTGGACGGCGGGCACCTGACGGCGCATCTATTTCAGGAAAGCGCGGCGGCGGCAAGCCGGCCCTCATACCGCCGACACGTTGCATGCGACATCGACTTCATGGACAGAGGCGCATCGCTGCCTTAGAAACAAACCCATCCTGACCGACGCCCATGGCGCCGCACTTTTTCTCTTTGCACTTTGGTTGCCCGTGCCCCGCCTCACGCCCATGATCCTTGCGGTCGCCCTGTTCATGGAACAGATGGATTCGACCGTGATCGCCACCAGCCTACCGGCGATCGCAGCCGATATCGGCACCTCGCCGATCGCGCTGAAGCTCGCCGTTACCAGCTATCTCGTGGCGCTGGCGATCTTCATCCCGATCAGCGGCTGGATGTCCGATCGTTTCGGCGCGCGCAACATCTTCCGCATGGCGATCTTCGTTTTCATGATCGGCTCGATCGCCTGCGCCTTTTCCAATTCGATCACGGCCTTCGTGATCTCACGCCTGATCCAGGGCGCCGGCGGCTCGATGATGACGCCGGTCAGCCGCCTGCTGCTGGTCCGGGGAACGCCGCGTCACGAACTCGTCGATGCCATGGCCTGGCTCACCATTCCAGCGTTGATCGGTCCGATCATGGGTCCGCCGATCGGCGGCTTCCTCACAACCTACCTCACCTGGCACTGGATCTTCTGGATCAACGTCCCGATCGGCGTGCTCGGCATCATCCTCGTCACCCGTTTCCTGCCGGCGGTCGAGCCGCGCACTCTGCGGCCGATGGACTTCCCCGGCTTCTTCCTTTGCGGCCTAGGCTTCTCCGGCTTCGTCTTCGGCCTGTCGGTGATCAGCCTGCCGGCCGTGCCCGTTATCTACGGTTATGTCACGGTTGCGATCGGCATCCTTGCCGGCCTCCTCTACCTCCTGCATGCCCGCCGCGTGCCTTATCCGCTTCTCGATCCGAAGATGTTTCGTTACCCGATGTTTCGGGCGGCGATCCTCGGCGCCTCGAATTTCCGCATGGGACTTGGCGCCCTGCCTTTCCTGATGCCGCTGATGCTCCAGCTCGGCTTCGGCCTGACACCGCTGCAATCGGGCTCGGTCACCTTCGTCAGCGCGCTCGGCTCCATGGGTTCGAAATTCGCCGCCTCGCGCACCTTCAACGCCTTCGGCTTCCGCACAGTGATCTCCCTCACCACCTTGCTGGCGGCGATCTTCCTCGGCATCAACGGCCTTTTCACCGCCGAAACGCCACTGTTCCTGATCATGGCCTGCCTGCTGATCGGCGGCCTGTTCCGCTCCATGGCTTTCTCGGGCGTCAACGCCATGGCCTTCGGCGACGTCGATGATGCCGACAGCAGCCAGGCAACCGCAATCAATGCCGTTGCCCAGCGTATCTCCATGGCGATGGGTGTGGCGATCGCCGGCGGCATCCTCGAAATTTCCAGCAGCTTCCACGACGACAGGCTGCTGGTCTCGGATTTCCACATCGCCTTCTTCAGCGTCTCGGCGATTTCGGCGCTGGCCTGCATCACCTTCCTGCGCCTGCCCCAAGATGCCGGCGCTGAACTGACGGCGCGCGGCCGCAAGCGCCGGCACGCCGAACCCGAAGAGGCCGTGGCTGAAAATAGCTGATCTCCCTGACGCCACGGAAGCATTCCTGCACCCACCGGTTCGCAAGGCTCCGCGCCGGCGGCAGCAGGCGCGAATGGCACGCGTGTGCTCAGCATTCCTTTCTACTTTATGATTTATTCACACATCAAATACACACTGCATTTGCGCGTTTTGGGTTGCTATCTGGACATGGGCATGAGCGCTCGTGATGCGACCGTCAGCGTCGATGCCCGTATTGATACGCCAGTCGGGAACATGTCCGACTGAGCCGCAATTCTAGGCCGCCGCGGAATGTTCCAATTTTTGAAAACGATGCCTCTGACAGCCAAGCTGGCGGCGATTATCGTTGCCGTAAACCTCTGCGGCATTTCCGCTTTCGCCACCTATACCTGGATGTACGAAACCCGGGCGTTGATCGATGGCGCCAAGGCGAACTGGTCCAAGGATGCGGAGCAGTTTGCATCTCTGGCCGCCGGCGGCGTGAAATGGGGGAAGGCGAACGCCGTTCGCGAGGCTTATTCGCTCTACCGCGACGACCCCTCGCTCGATCTTGTACAGTTTGCCGCATTCAACGCGGAACCGGCCTCCGTCGATACGTGGACACGCGACGGCATCAACGGTTTGCCTGCACCCGCCGATCTGGCGAAGCGTCTCAGCGCGAAACCGGAAAAGACGACTGTCGATGATAGCGGAACCTCCGCCGGCGTGGTCACGATCATCGCGCCGCTTCCGCTGGATAAGGCAGGCAAGGCCACCGGCTACATCGTCACGAACTGGTCTGTCGAAAAAATCGCTTCCGAAGTCAGGCAGAAAGTTCTCATTTCGCTGCTCACGCAGTCCGCGATCACCGCCATGGCCGTCGTTGCCTTCCTTCTCGCCATGCGCAGCCTGGTCGGCCGGCCCATCAGGGTGATCAGCGAACGAATTAGTGCGTTGCAGAAAGGCGATCTGGTCTCTCCCGTCACCTACAGGGAAAATGGCGACGAGATCGGATTTCTGGCGCGTGCACTGGAAGTTTTCCGTCACGAGGCGATTGCGAAAGTCGAGAGAGAGCAGGCCGCTGCCGAGCAGAGTGCTTCGCTCGACGCCGAACGGGCGCGCAACGCATTGTTGACCGAAGAGGCCAGCAACACGCAACGGCTGGTCATGAACGCTCTCGCGAATGCATTGGAAGGGCTCGCCGCCGGCGACTTCTCGATACACCTGGCCGATGTCGGTCCCGAATTCGACAAATTGCGGCAGGATTTCAACAACATGGTCGATGCGGTCGCGGCCGCTCTGACAGAGATCAAGACCGCTTCCGTGGCGGTTGAAACCGGCTCGAGCGAGCTGGCGACCTCCGCAGATCAACTCGCCAGGCGGACCGAGCAACAGGCAGCAGCATTGGAACAGACCGCCGCCGCACTGGATGAGGTGACCACGACGGTCAGAACATCGTCGCAACGGGCTGAAAATGCCGGGCAGTTGGTCGAGGAGACAAAGCGGAGCGCCCATGTCTCGGCGACGGTGGTGCGTGATGCGATCGGGGCGATGGACCGGATTCAAACCTCGTCGAGCCAGATCGGCCGCATTATCGGCGTCATCGACGAAATCGCCTTCCAGACGAACCTGCTGGCGCTGAACGCCGGCGTCGAGGCGGCGCGTGCAGGCGAAGCCGGCAAGGGTTTTGCGGTTGTTGCGCAGGAAGTGCGTGAGCTCGCCCAGCGGTCTGCAAATGCAGCCAAGGAAATCAAGAACCTGATCAATGTGTCCGGCGACGAAGTTGCTGCGGGCGTCGGGCTGGTGAACCAGACCGGCGATGCCCTCCTGAAGATCGAGGAGCAGATCAACCGCATCAGCGACAGCATCGCTTCCATCGTCCAATCCTATCGCGAACAGGCGACGGGCCTGCAGGAAATCAACAGCGCGATCAACCAGATGGATCAGACGACACAGCAGAACGCGGCAATGGTCGAGGAAACCAACGCGGCCTGCCACGAACTGCTGTCGCAAGGACGCCTGCTGCAGGACTCGGCCGGCAGGTTCATCGTCGGCGCGTCTGCGGCAAGCCAGCCCAAAGCCGTTCAACCCACCCGCCAATCTCGTCCCGAGCCGAGAGCCTCCGTGCAGCGGCATGCAGGAAATGCCGCCGTTGCCGCTGCTCCCGGGGCCTGGGAGGAGTTCTGACGTCGTCTTCGCCCGATAAGCCTTAGTTCTCAACAACCTATAATCAGGAAGGAAACAGTTATGACGAAACTCGTGCCCGCATTTCTTTTGGCCTGCACCGCATTTGCCATGCCGATGGGCGTATCCCTGGCACAGGATGCCAAGCTTGCCCCGATCTCCGACTACGTGACGAGCGACGTAAAGCCCTGGCTGAACGACCCTGCCATCATCGAGGCCGTCAAGGCGCAGAATGCTGCCAACGCCAATCTCAGCGCTGCCGATATCGACGCCCTCGACAAGAAGTGGCGTGCCGAAGTCGATGGCTCCGACCACGCCATGATCGACGGCGTGCTCAACAATGCGCTGTCGAAATTCCTTCAGGGCAAGAAGGAAGCTTCTGGCGGCAAGATCACCGAGATCTTCGTCATGGACGCAAAGGGGCTGAATGTCGGTCAAAGCGACACCACATCCGATTACTGGCAGGGCGATGAGGGCAAGTTCCAGAAGTCCTTCGGAGCCGGCAAGGACGCCGTCTTCGTCGATGAGATCGAAAAGGATGAATCGACCCAGACGCTCCAGTCGCAGGCAAGCGTCACGATATCAGACGACGCGGGAACGCCGATCGGCGCCATCACCGTCGGCGTGAACGTCGACGCCCTGTGATCTCAGGAACTGCGTTTTCTAGAACAGTGCGAATGACCGTCGCCCGAGAGCATCTTTAGAGCGACAGGTTTAAACAAAGCTTAGAGCGCGTCGCATGCACGAGATCGAGCGCGACGCGCTTCTTGCCTCGCCGGGGTATCCCTCCGTAGAAGCCGTTGCCGTCCCCCGGAGCGCTAGATTTTCAGACAGAAAATTCTACGTGACATCACGCAGGCGTGGCGCTACATACGCCCCATGTCGATCACATCAATCAACGCCTTGGGATTTTATTGGTACCGCTGCTCTCAGCGGATGCGGGTCCATGCGTAACTGAATTCGACGCGACGACAACCCGAACAGCCGCTAGTCTACCTGGCGGCTTTTTTGTTCCGCACGGTATGACCAAACAGGAGCCATACCGTGTCTGATACCATTGATGATCTGCGTATCGTCGAGATCACCCCACTCACCAAACCTGCCGATATCATCGCGGAAATTCACCGCAATGCTACTGTCACGGACACCGTGACCAGCAACCGTGATGCGATCCATAAGATCCTCCAGGGCGAAGACGATCGCCTGATCGTCGTCATCGGCCCCTGCTCCATCCATGACCCCGTTGCGGCTCGGGAATATGCCGCACGGCTGGAGGAACAGCGACGCCGCTTCGCCGACGATCTCGAGATTGTCATGCGCGTCTATTTCGAAAAGCCTCGCACGACCGTCGGCTGGAAGGGCCTGATGAACGACCCGCATCTCGACGGCAGCTACCGGATCGAGGAAGGGTTGAGGATTGCGAGACGCCTGCTACTCGATATCAATGCGATGGGTCTTCCGGCCGGCGTCGAATTTCTCGACACGATCACGCCGCAATATATTGCCGATCTCGTCAGTTGGGGTGCGATCGGCGCGCGCACGACCGAAAGCCAGGTCCATCGTCAGCTTGCCTCCGGCCTTTCCTGCCCGATCGGCTTCAAGAACGGCACCGATGGCGGCGTTCGCGTCGCGCTGGATGCCATCCTCGCAGCCTCGCAGCCGCATCACTTCCCGGCGGTGACCAAGGACGGCCAGGCAGCAATTGCCTCGACGACTGGCAATGACGACTGCCACATAATCTTACGCGGCGGCAAGCGGCCGAACTATGAAGTGGCCGATGTCGAAGCGGTCACCGGCGAAGCCGTCAGGCTCAGCGTCGCCCCGCGCATCCTCATCGATGCCAGCCATGCCAATAGCGGCAAGGATCCGATGAACCAGCCGCTCGTCGTCAGGAACGTCGCCGCGCAGATTGCCGCCGGCAACAGCGACATCAAGGGCATGATGATCGAAAGCAACCTCGTCGCCGGCCGCCAGGACCTCGTTCCCGGCAAGCCGCTGGTCTATGGCCAGTCCATCACCGATGGCTGCATCGACTGGGATATGTCGGTCGCGGTGCTGGAGGATCTGGCAAAATCCGCCCAGGAGCGGCGCCGGACCTAGTCAGCCGGAAAATAGCGGACATAGGCGAATTCTTCGCCATCAGGAGACCAGCAGGGCACGTTGATTGTGCCCTGCCCCCCGAAGAGCTCGAACAGCGTCTTCAGATTGCCGCCGTCCATGTCCATCAGCCGCAGCCGCACGTCGAGATCGCGCGGATGGTCGAAAACCGAGGGGTCGTAGGAGAGGATCAACACCTTGTCATTCGAAGGCGACGGATGAGCGAACCAGTTGCCCTGATTGTCGGAGGTCACCTGCTCGAGCCCGGTGCCGTCGGGGTGGATGCGCCAGATCTGCATCAGCCCGGTGCGGCTGGAATTGAAATAGATCCATTGCCCGTCGGCGGAATAATCCGGCCCGTCATTGCGGCCTTCGCCATGCGTCAGCCGCGTCTCGGCACCGCCGTCGACGGAGATGGTGTAGATATCGAAGACGTCGTCGCGGATGCCGCAATAGGCAAGCTGGCGCCCATCCGGCGACCAGCCATGCCAGTAGGACGGCAGGTTCTGAGTGACAAGCCGCGGCGTGCCGCCTTCGATCGGCAAGGTATAGATCGCCGACTTGCCGAATTCGGTCTTGTCGGAGATGACAATCTTCGTCCCGTCGGGCGAAATGCCGTGATCATTGTTGCAGTTGACGGCAAAGCCGGTATCGACCCTGACCATCTCGCCGCCATCGAGCGGCAACCGGTAGAGCAACCCGTCGCCGTTCAAGAGCAGGTAGGAACCATCGGGCGAGAAATTTGGCGCCTCGACCAGTTTCTCCGTCTGCCAGACCTCGCGGGCCCTGCCCGTCCTGACGTTGTAGATCTCGACCGAGCTGCGCATGTTTCCTCCCGATATTTCTATGGTCTCAGCGGTCCCGGAACCGATTGGTGATGGGATAGCGCCGGTCGCGACCGAAATTCTTCTTGGTGATCTTTACCCCCGGCGCCGATTGCCGGCGCTTGTATTCGGCGAGATAGAGCAGATGCTCGACCCGGTGGACGGTCGCAACATCGTGGCCGCGCGCGACGATCTCCTCGACCGCCATTTCCTTCTCCACCAGGCACTCGAGAATATCGTCGAGAACGGGATAGGGCGGCAGCGAATCCTGGTCCTTCTGGTCGGGACGAAGCTCGGCCGAAGGCGCCTTGTCGATGATATTCTGCGGGATCACCTCGCCCGACGGCCCTAGCGCACCCGGCGGTACGTTTTCGTTGCGCCAGCGGGAAAGCGCATAGACCTGCATCTTATAGAGATCCTTGATCGGGTTGAAGCCGCCGTTCATATCACCGTAGAGCGTGGCGTAGCCGACCGACATTTCCGACTTGTTGCCCGTCGTCACCACCATCGAGCCGAACTTGTTGGAAATCGCCATCAGGATGACGCCGCGCGCCCGGCTCTGCAGGTTCTCTTCGGTAATGCCGCTATCCGTGCCTTCGAAAAGGCTGGCGAGCGCGCTGCTGAAACCCGTCACCGGCTGTTCGATCGGCACGATGTCGTAACGACAACCGAGCGCCTTGGCGCAATCGGCCGCGTCCTTCAGCGAATCCTCGGAGGTGTAGCGGTAAGGCAGCATGACGGTGCGCACCCGCTCTTCGCCCAGTGCGTCGACGGCGATCGCCGCGCAGATCGCCGAGTCGATGCCGCCGGAAAGGCCGAGCACGACGGTCTTGAAGCCGTTCTTGTTGACGTAGTCGCGAAAGCCCAGCAGGCAGGCGCGGTAATCGGCTTCCTCGCGCTCTGGAATATGCGCCATCGGTCCCTCGGCACAGTGCCAGCCGCTGTCGCCGCGCTTCCATGTCGTCACCGCCAGCGCGGTTTCGAACTGGCTCATCTGGAACGCAAGCGACTTGTCGGCATTGAAGGCGAAGCTCGCGCCGTCGAAGACGAGTTCATCCTGGCCACCGAGCTGGGCGGCATAGATCAGCGGCAGCCCGGTCTCGATCACCTGCTTCAGCACCACCTGATGGCGGATATCGACCTTGCCGCGATAATAGGGCGAACCGTTCGGCGACAGCAGGATTTCAGCCCCGCTTTCGGCCAGCGTCTCGCAGACGCCGAGATCGCCCCAGATATCCTCGCAGATCGGAATGCCGATGCGCACGCCGCGGAAATTCACCGGCCCCGGCATGGCGCCCTGGTCGAAGACCCGCTTCTCGTCGAACTCACCGTAATTCGGCAGGTCGATCTTGTCGCGCACCGCAATCACCTTGCCGCCGTCGAGCACGGCGACGGAATTGTAGCGCCCGGTCTCGTCCTGCCGGGGAAAACCGATGATGACGCCGGGCCCGCCATCGGCAGTGTCGGCAGCCAGGCTCTCGACCGCCTTCCAGCAGGCACGGATAAAGGCGGGCTTCAGCACTAGGTCCTCCGGCGGATAGCCGGAGATGAAAAGCTCGGTCAGGACGAGCAGATGCGCGCCCTCCCGGCTCGCATCGGCGCGGGCCTCGCGCGCTTTCGCGAGATTGGCTGCGACATCACCGACCGTCGGGTTGAGCTGGCCGATGGCGATACGGAAGATATCAGAAAGAGCGTTTTCCTGTGTCATGTCATTTATTTAGCCTGCGCCTTTCGCGACCGCAACACGTTCGCGTCGAAAGCGACACTTCGCGACGACGAAATTTTTATGAACGGATCGCGCATGGCACAGCGCGGCATCGATACGCATTGCAATTTGTTAGCGGAGCGGAATACTGGCGCCGAAAGCGACCGTATCGACAACCGGCATCGGAAACAGGCAATGTCTAATCTTTCGGACTTCGTGCACCATCATTTCGACAAGCCGGCCGACGAACTCGGCGACGTCGAAAAGCGCGTGCTGGCGAAAGCGCACGAACGCAAGGTCATCTCGACCGACGTCAACGCCGCCTTCTCAGCCGACGCCTCCTTCGGCGAGCGCATCGCCGACAGCATCGCCCGCATCGGCGGCTCTTGGTCCTTCATCATCGCCTTTTTTGTCTTCCTCGTCGCCTGGACTGTCATCAACACCATCATTCTGGTGAGCGGCGCCTTCGACCCCTATCCCTTCGTCTTCCTGAACCTGATCCTGTCGATGCTCGCCGCCATCCAGGCGCCGATCATCATGATGTCGCAGAACCGTCAGGCTGAGCGCGACCGCTTCGAAGCCGCCAAGGATTATGAGGTCAATCTCAAGGCCGAGCTCGAAGTGCTCTCCCTGCATCAGAAGATCGACATGCATGTACTGACTGAGCTGACGGGGCTACGCGAGGACGTGGCCCGCCTCAGTGCCGCGCTCGCCGCCAAGGGCTAATGCATGTCGCCCAAAAGTGTGCAGCGGTGGTGATAACGACATGTATCAAATGAAGACCTAAAGGGCGTCGCATGAATCCGATGCGACGCCCTTTAAGTCGGATTCACCGCATATTGCGGCAAGCCGTCCGATATCTCGTAGAAATCGCCCTTGTCGGCGCAGTAGATATGATGGCCGAAGGCAAGGCCGCTCGGCGTGTCGAAGGCGCCCGCCATGACCGAAATCTCCGCCGATCCGTCCGCCTGCCAGAACAGCGCGGAGCCGCAATTCGAACAGAAGCCGCGCTGCGCCTCCTCGCTCGACCGGTACCAGCGAACCGCCTCAGTGCCTTCTACCGACAGAGCCGCGCGCGCCACATTGACCGCGGCATAATAAAGTCCCGTCTGCCGGCGGCATTGCGAGCAATGGCAGCCGACGACAGGTCCGGGCTTTGCCGTACTTGAAAATCGCACGGCGCCGCAAAGGCAGGCGCCTGTATGCTGTTCGGTCATCGTCGCCCCGCTGTTTCCAAGGGAACGTTGCCGCCGATCTGCTCCGGCGTCAAATCCATTTCCCTGAACGAACCATCAGGAATCTTGAAGGCCGCCGGCCCTGTGCCAATCACGCCAACACTTCGGCACGGAGCAGGAAGTAGCATTTCCTTATGCGCGCACCTCCCGAGCCAACACGGAAACACACCATAGGTTGCAACATAAGGAAAATTCCTCAATAAAATGCTATTTTCCTAACAAAACAAAGGAACTTCATAATAATCTAATACATCCAAAACGTTTATTATATAATCCAAAATTAACCTCCACGGCTCTAGAGTCACAACCGTTGATCGATACTCTGCACGGTCAGCCTGCGAGGTGAAAAATGAGAATTTTCCAACGTTTCCCTTCGAACGAACGTGGCGCCGCAGCAATCGAATTCGCCATTGTCGCGCCGCTCTTCCTTCTGGTGGTACTGACGATGATCGCCTACGGCATCTATCTGAGCGCATCCCATGCAGTGCAGCAGTTGACCGCCGATGCCGCGCGCACCGCCGTTGCCGGCATGACCAGCCACGAGCGATCGCAGCTGGTCGATGATTTCATCAGCCAGTCGACCATCGACCATCCGCTGCTCGAAAAGAGCAAGTTGCATGTCACCGTTACCACCGACCCCGGCAATGCCAACCAGTTCACCGTGACGGCGGAATATGACACCGTCAACCTGCCGATCTGGAACCTCTACACCTTTCCCCTGCCCGACCACATGATCCGGCGCTTCGCGACCATCCGGATGGGAGGCCTGTGAGATGCCGATGTTCGGGGCCCGCCTGAGCCGCTTCGCCACCGATGCATCAGGCAATATCGCCATCATGGCAGCGATCTCAGCCCCGCTCATCCTCTATTCGCTCGGCCTGGGCGTCGATTACGGCATGATGACGCTGCAGCAGCGCCGCCTGCAGCAGCTGAGCGATATCGGCGCCATCGTCGCCGCCGCCGACATCAGCCACGCCGCCGACAACCTCGTCGCCAATTTCGATCAGAACGGCGTCAACATCGCCGTCCGCACCAACACGGGTTATGCGACGAAGACGGGCTCGCTGCCGGCAACGGCTGATCTCAAGCAATTCGACGCCGTCGCCGAATTCACTCCCGGCACCTATCTCGCCGATGCCTCGGTGCCGCTCGGCAGCCGTTTTGCCGCCGGCATCCAGCCCTATGACGCCGTCAAGGTCGGCATCACTCAGAAGGCGGAGCTGATCTTCGCCACCGCCTTCGCCGCCGCTCCCAACCTCAGGGCGGTCGGCACCGCCTCGGCCTCCAAACTCGCTGCCTTCTCGATCGGCTCGCGGCTGGCAAGCCTCAATGGCGGCGTGCTGAACACGCTGCTCGGCAGCCTGCTCGGCACCAGTCTCTCGCTGAAGGTCGCCGATTACGAGGCGCTCACGTCAGCCGATATCAAGCTGCTCCCCTTCCTCGATATGCTGGCGACCGATCTCAACCTCACCGCCGGCACCTATGACGAGCTGCTGGCAACCGACATCTCCTATCCGCGCCTGCTGAAAACGCTCGGCAAGTCCGGCGGCCTGACACTCACCGTCACCAAGGCGCTCGACGCGATCGAAAAGGCGCTCGGCACCTCGCAGGTCAAGATCAGGCTCGAGGATCTCTTCAACCTCGGCCCGGCCGGCGAGCGCCTCATCGGCAGCGGTTCTCACCTCTCGGCCGAGGCGAGCGTGATGGATATTGTTTCGGCGGCAGCCGTTGCGGCAAACCAGGAGAAGCAGGTCGCAGCCAATCTCAACGGCTCCGTGCCTGGACTTGCCACGGTCAAGTTGACGCTTGCGATCGGCGAGATGCCGAAGGACGCCGCTTCGAACGGGATCGGCGCCACCGGCGCCACCGTCCGCACCGCACAGGTGCGCCTGGCTCTCGATGTTTCTGCGCTCGGCGCCAATTCGCTTGCCGGGCTGAAGGTGCGCGTGCCCCTTTATCTCGAAGTCGCCCATGCCGAGGCCAAGCTTGCGAGCATCTCCTGTCTCGGCGGCAGCGCCAGAAACGCCAGCGTCGGCGTCGATGTCGTGCCCGGCGTCGCGGAACTGTCGCTCGGCGACGTCGATCCCAACGCCTTCGTCAATTTCGGCAGCGCGCCGCGTGTCAGCCGCGCCACGATGATGAACGCGCCGCTGCTCAGCGTCTCCGGACTCGCCCATGTCAACCTGACCAATCTCAGCAAGACCAAGCTGACCTTCCAGCCGGCCGACATCGCGGCAAAGACCATCAAGAACGTTTCGACCAAGGACACGCTGACCTCTGCCATGGCGTCGCTGGTGAAGGAGACCGATATCCAGGTCAGCATTCTCGGCCTCGGCATCGGCCTATCGAAAACAGTGGTGCAGAGCGCCGTCGCCGATACACTCACGGGGTTGACCAAGCCGATTGACGAGCTGCTTTTCAACCTCCTGACGCTGCTCGGCATCAAGGTCGGCGAAGCCGACGTGCGCGTCACTGACGTACGCTGCCAGCAATCGGTGCTGGTGCAATAAGACCTGTGCTCGCCCGAAATTGCGCCGGCAACCTGTTGCCCGCCGACAACACTTGCCAGCCTCGTCCGGTAGACGCATTGAATCCGGCGCGGTTGTCGGCGATACTTACAGCGCCGCGCGTCTTTTCAGACGCGCAAAGGACGCAGTAACACTTGGAATTTCTCAATTCATCCTCGGGAGACTGACATGAGAGCGACCCTGTCCAAACAGAAAGGAACCATCCCCCACAAGGACATTCAGCTTCATGAACATTTCGTTCTCCCGCGCGAGGAAAAGCTCGCGACGCCGTAACCCGTCCCCGAACCTCTTACGCGACCATTCGAATGCCGCCGATCGCGACCGGCGCCGGTCGCGTATGCGCAAATTCCTCTCCTACTACCGCCCGCATCTGCCTTTGCTGCTGGCCGATTTGCTTTGCGCCATCCTGGTTGCTGGCACAGCGGTCGCCATGCCGCTCTGCGCCAATGTCGTCACGAGCCGGCTTCTGGCTCTACCCGATGCGCCGCAGGCCTTCGGACAAATCCTTGCCATGGGCGGCATCATGCTCGCCGTTCTGGCCGTCCAGATCGTCGCCATCTTCTTCGTCGACTACCGCGGCCACGTCATGGGCGCCCGCATCGAGGCCACGGTGCGGCAGGAACTATTCGAGCACTGCCAGAAGCTCTCGTTCAGCTTCTATGACCGCCAGCGCACCGGCCAGCTGATGAGCCGCATCACCAATGACAGCCTGTGGCTGGGTGAGCTCTTTCACCACGGCCCCGAGGATCTTTCCATCGCCGTGCTGAAATATGGCGGCGCCATGCTGGTGCTGTTCTTCATCGATCCGCCCTTGGCAGCCCTGATCCTGCTGCTCACCCCGGTGGCGGTGGCCTATGCGCTCTATTTCAACCGGCGTATGAACCGCGCGCTCGAAGCCAGCAAACGGCAGATCGCCGCCGTCAACGAGCGCGTTGAGGATGCTCTTGCCGGCATCCGCGTCGTCCAGTCTTTTGCCAACGAGGCGCTGGAGAAGGAACGTTTCGCCGAGCAGAACCGACGCTTCCTCAAAAGCCGCGCCGAGGGCTACCGCAGCGAAGCCTGGTTTTCGGTCGGTACCGAAACCTTCGCCCAGCTCATCACGATAATTGTTATCGTCGTCGGTGGCCTGCGCATCCTGACGGCGGAACTGACCGTCCCCGACATGTTGACCTTTCTGCTCTGCGTCGCTGTGCTGGTCGATCCGGTGCAGCGGCTCGCCAATTTCGTGCGCCTCTGGCAGGAGGGCTACACCGGCTTCATCAGGGCCATGGAGATCCTGGAGATTGCCCCCGATATCACCGATCGACCGGCCGCGCGTCCGATGCCGGCGCCCAGGGGAGAGATCAGTTTTTCCGATGTCGCCTTCGGCTACGAGGCCGATGGCCCGCGGGTGCTCGAGCAGCTGTCGCTCACCATCGCGCCCGGTGAGTTCGTCGCCCTGGTCGGCCCGTCGGGCGTCGGCAAAAGCACGCTTTGCGCGCTGATCCCGCGTTTCTACGATGTCGAAGCAGGGGCGATCCGCATCGATGGCACCGATATCCGCGAGGTGACGTTGGCCTCGCTCCGGCGCCATGTCGGGGTGGTACAGCAGGATGTCTACCTCTTTGCCGGCACAGTGGCGGAAAACCTGCGCTACGGCCGGCCCGACGCCAGCGATGCCGAGCTGGAAGCGGCCGCGCGCGCCGCCAATGCGCACGACTTCATCATTGCCCTGCCCCATGGCTATGGCACCGATATCGGCCAACGCGGCGTCAAGCTCTCGGGCGGCCAGCGCCAGCGCATCACCATCGCCCGGGCCTTCCTCAAGAATCCGGAGATCCTGATCTTCGACGAAGCGACCAGCGCGCTCGACAACGAGAGCGAACGGGCGGTACAGCAGGCACTGCTCAGCCTGGCGAACGGCCGAACCACCCTGGTCATCGCCCACCGCCTGTCGACCGTCCGCCACGCCGACCGTATCCTGGTCCTGACGGCTGATGGCATCGTCGAACAGGGCACCCATGATGAGCTCATGGCGCAAGACGGCGTCTACGCCAACCTGCACAGCGTCCAGGCCAGCATCTGACTGCAATTCCACCTTCGCAGCATAAAAAAGCCCGGCATCGCCGGGCTTTTCTTCATCCATTTGGGGCCACCGCATAATTCCCTAAATCGGTATCGATTTAAGGGTAAAATTATGCAGCAATCCAAAGTGCTACAGCGTCCCTTGCGCGTCTTTTCAGACGCGCGGCGCTGTAGTTTCAGCCGTTCGCGACCATGCGCTTTTCGTCGCGGCCGCCCTTCATGCGCTCGGCAAGCAGGAAGGCGAGTTCGAGCGCCTGGTCGGAGTTGAGGCGCGGATCGCAATGGGTGTGGTAGCGGTCCTGCAGGTCTTCTGCAGAAACCGCACGAGCGCCGCCCGTGCATTCCGTCACATCCTTGCCGGTCATTTCGACATGAATGCCACCCGGATGCGTGCCTTCGGCGCGGTGGATCTGGAAGAAGCTTTCGACTTCCGACAGGATCCGCTCGAAGGGACGGGTCTTGTAATTGTTGAGCGTAATCGTGTTGCCGTGCATCGGATCGCAGGACCAGACGACCTTACGGCCCTCGCGCTCGACGGCGCGGATGAGGCGCGGCAGGTTGTCGGCGACTTTCTCATGGCCGAAGCGGCAGATCAGCGTCAGGCGCCCGGCTTCATTGGCCGGATTCAGGATGTCGATCAGCTGCAGCAGATCGTCTGCCTGCAGCGACGGGCCGCATTTCAGGCCGATCGGGTTCTTGATGCCGCGGCAATATTCGACATGCGCATGGTCGGCCTGGCGCGTGCGGTCGCCGATCCAGATCATGTGGCCTGACGTGGCATACCAGTCGCCCGACGTGGAATCGACGCGGGTCAGCGCCTCCTCGTAGCCGAGCAGCAGTGCTTCGTGGCTGGTGAAGAAATCGGTCTCGCGCAGGCTCGGATGGTTTTCCGAGGTGATGCCGATCGCCTTCATGAAATCCATGGTTTCGCTGATGCGGTCGGCAAGCTTGCGGTAGCGCTCGCCCTGCGGACTATCCTTGACGAAGCCGAGCATCCACTGATGGACGTTTTCGAGATTGGCGTAGCCGCCCATCGCAAAGGCGCGCAGAAGGTTCAGCGTCGCGGCCGACTGGCGATAGGCCATGGCCTGGCGTTCAGGATTCGGAATGCGCGACTCCTCGGTGAATTCGATGCCGTTGATGATGTCGCCGCGATAGGCGGGCAGCGTCACGTCGCCCTGCTTCTCGACATTCGACGAACGCGGCTTGGCGAACTGGCCTGCGATGCGGCCGACCTTGACGACTGGAAGTTGAGCGCCGAAGGTCAGCACGACCGCCATCTGCAGGAAGGCGCGGAAGAAGTCGCGAATATTGTCGGCGCCGTGTTCGGCAAAGCTCTCGGCGCAGTCGCCGCCCTGCAGCAGGAAGCCGTTGCCTTCGGCGACGTTGGCAAGATGCTTCTTCAGGCGGCGCGCCTCGCCCGCGAAGACGAGCGGCGGATAGCTGGCGAGCGTGGCCTCCGTTGCCGCCAAAGCGGCTGTGTCGGGATATTCGGGAACCTGCAGGATCGGTTTTTGCCGCCAGCTGCTCGGGGTCCAATTGTCTGCCATCTCACTCACCCGTTCTCACATCCTTACCTTAGGATGCCTCAATATGCGGCGGCTTATAGACCTTTAGGTCAGGCTTGCAAAGACCAATCGCCGACAGTTGTCGCCTCACCGCCGCCGCCCGGCATTCTCTGATTAAATCCGCATATACCATGTCGATTTCCCCATATTTTAGACTTTCAATGTAGAACCGCAAAGAGTTCAACATCGGGGACATGGCATGGCGATCCTTCCGTCCGGTTTCATATCGGATCGCTCGGGCAATTTCGGCATCATGACGGCACTGCTGGTGGTGCCGCTCTTCGGTGCGGCCGGCATGGCCGTGGATCTCGCCCATGCGCTCAGCCTGAGGACACAGCTTTACGCCGCTGCCGATGCCGCCGCCGTCGGTTCGATCGCCGAAAAATCCGGCGCAGTCGCAGCCGCGATGACCATGAGCGGCAACGGCACGATCTCGCTTGGCAAGGACGACGCCCGCAGTATCTTCATCTCTCAGATGTCCGGGGAGCTGACCGACGTTCATGTCGACCTCGGCATCGATGTCACCAAGACCGCCAACAAGCTGAATTCGCAGGTTTCCTTCAGCGCGACGGTGCCCACCACCTTCATGCGCATCCTCGGCCGGGACTCGATCACGATCTCGGGCTCCGCGACGGCCGAATATCAAACTGCCGCTTTCATGGATTTCTACATCCTGCTCGACAACACGCCTTCTATGGGCGTCGGCGCAACCGCGACCGATGTTTCGAAACTGCAGGCCAAAACAGGCTGCGCCTTCGCCTGTCATCAGATGGACCAGAGCACCAACAATTATACCATCGCCAAGAGTCTCGGCGTCGCCATGCGCATCGACGTCGTGCGCCAGGCAACCCAGGCGTTGACCGATACGGCCAAGACCGAACGCGTCAGCAGCGATCAGTTTCGCATGGGCGTCTATACTTTCGGCACCAAAGCCGAAGACGCCAAGCTGACGACGATCTCCAGCCCCACCTCCGACCTGACGAAGGTGAAGAATTACACCGACGCCGTTGACCTGATGACCATTCCCTACCAGAACTACAATCAGGACCAGCTCACGAGCTTCGATAGCGCCCTGACCCAGATGAATACCATCATCGATCCGGCCGGTGACGGCACGTCGAATATCAGCCCCGAAAAGATCCTGTTCTTCGTTTCCGATGGCGTCGGCGACAGCTACAAGCCGTCGACATGCACCAAGAAGACGACCGGCGGCCGCTGTCAGGAACCGATCGACACCTCCTTCTGCAAGCCGCTGAAGGATCGCGGTGTCAAGATCGCCGTGCTCTACACCACCTACCTGCCGTTGCCGAGCAACGATTGGTACAACAAATGGATCAGCCCCTTCCAGAGCGAGATTCCGACGAAGATGCAGGCATGCGCCTCGCCCGGCCTCTATTTCGAGGTGACGCCGACCCAAGGTATCACCGATGCGATGAAGGCGCTCTTCCTCAAGGTCATCCGGGCGCCGCGCATCACCAGCTAATGCATCGGCTCGGATATCGGAATCGATATTCGGAAAGCACGATGCGTAAGTTCAAAGTGTTAGAGCGTCCTTTGTGCGTCCGGAAGGACGCACGGGGCTCTATGCGCCCGGAAGTGTGCAGCGGTTCCGGGTCAACGACATGCATAAAACAAGAAGCTAAAGCCCGTCGCGGCTCAAAGCCGCTTGCCGTCGCGGATCCGATAGCTCGGCGCATACATGGTGACGAGCTCTTCGGCGGCAGTCGGATGCAGCGCCATCGTCCGGTCGAAATCGTCCTTGGTGCAGCCGGCCTTCAGTGTGATGCCGAGCAACTGCGCCATCTCGCCGGCATCGTGGCCGAGGATATGGGCGCCCACCACCTTGCGGCTCGCCGCATCGACGATCAGCTTCATGATCATCCGCTCGGCCCGGCCGGAAAGCGTGGCCTTCAGCGGCCGAAACTGGGCGCGGTAAACCTCGAGCTCGCCGTAACGTTTGCCCGCATCCTCTTCCGAGAGGCCGACAGTGCCGATCTCCGGCTGTGAGAAGACGGCGGTCGGGATCAGCTCGTAATCCGGCCGGGTCGGATTGTTCTTGTATTCAGTCTCGATGAAACACATCGCCTCGTGGATCGCCACCGGCGTCAGCTGTACCCGGTTGGTGACATCGCCGAGCGCATAGATGTTTTCGACATTGGTGCGAGAATATTCATCGACGATAACGGCGCCGCGCTCGTCGACCGCGACGCCGGCCGCCTCGAGGCCGAGGCCTTGGGTGTTCGGATCGCGCCCGAGCGCCAGCATGACGACGCCGGCTTGCAGCGTGCCGTTGTTCAGCGTCTCCAGAATGAGGCCGTCCTCACCCTTGGAAATCTTCTGCAGCGTGTCGTGGCAGAGGATGCGGATGCCCTTGGCGACCATTGCCTCGTGCAGCCCACGCCTCAGATCTTCGTCGAAGCGCGACAGAATCTCGGCGCCGCGATAAATCAGCGTCGTCTCGACGCCGAGGCCATGGAAGATATTGGCGAATTCGACTGCGATATAGCCGCCGCCGGCGATAACGATCGATTTCGGCAGCTCTTCAAGATGAAAGGCCTCGTTGGAGGAGATGCAGAGTTCGTGACCGGGAAGGGCTGCATGCGGGTTCGGCCGTCCGCCGGTGGCGATCACGATCGTCTTGGCCGTCACCGTCTGTCCAGTCTTCAGCAGCCGCACCGTATGGGCATCGACGAGCTCTGCGCGCGTTTCCAGGATCTCGGCATTGGCGCCGGCGAGACCTTTCTTGTAGAGGCCTTCCAGCCGGGCGATTTCGGCATCCTTGGCCGCCACCAGCTTTTTCCAGTCGAAGCTGCTTTCGCCGACCGTCCAGCCGAAGCCCGCTGCATCCTCGAAATGCTCATGGAACTGCGAGGCGTAGACGAAGAGCTTCTTCGGCACGCAGCCGCGGATCACGCAGGTGCCGCCGTAGCGGTATTCCTCGGCGATCGCCACCTTCTTGCCGAGCGAGGCGGCGACACGTGCGCCGCGCACGCCTCCGGAACCGCCACCGATGACGAAGAGGTCGTAGTCGTAGGAAGACATGAGGAGCTCCGGAAGGGAATCGCAGGAAGGATATTGCTGATATAGGGGCGATCATCACGAAAACAAAAGCCCGCTCCTGCGTCATCCCGTTCCCATCGCCGAATCTTCATTGTAAACGGCTGCGATTGACCCGGTCGCCGAAGGCTGGCAGGCAATCCATAGGATGGAAAAGAATGCCGGAGCAAAAGATGGATCAAACTCTCTTCGCCAATCTGTGCCGGGCTGGCAAATTCAAGGAAGCGCTCGGCCTGGCCATTCAGGGCCATGAGGACGAAAAATACACCCCGAGCCGCTTCTCGATCGACAAAAAGACGAGACTGCCGATCTTCTACCGCGGCAACAAGCGCGTGGAGCCGGATGAGGACGGTGTGTGGCAACTTGCAAAGAACCCGAACGCGTAGGGACTGAGTTCCGGCGCATATGCGATGCCAATTGCGTCTGCCGAGCGATTGTTGCTGTCAGCGGGTAATGCGGAAATCCGTCGGGTTCTTCTCAAGCTGGGCTGCTTCCGTCTCGACGCCCGAAACCGACGCCCCCGAAGGCCCGCGCCTGAAACGCTCGATCATCGTCGAGATGGCGATGTCGGCTCCTGCGATCACAGCGACGACGGCCCCGTCCTCTTCATTGCGAACCCAGCCCGTCAAACCGAGCCGTACCGCCTCATCGCGCGTCCAATAGCGAAAACCGACACCCTGCACCTTGCCGGATATCCGCACTCGCACAGCCTTGTCATGATCGGACATCTGCAGTCACCTGAAACCTCGCCGGCGGCATTGGCCGCATCATAGCAAAAAAGCCCGGACGATACCGGGCTTTCGCAAATTTGATGGGCGAACTTTACTGCTGGGCAGCCGGTGCTGGAGCCGGAGCGGCCGGGCTGTCGGTTGCCGGCGGCGGCGCCTTAATGACCTTGGAAAGCTCGGCGTTGCTCTGCTTTTCCAGGTCGCGGGAAATACCCTGCGCCCAGATATCGGCAGCCTTCGCCGTCTCGCGCGAGGCGACCGGGCCGTCACGCAGCAGCTTCTTGCCGACGTCGGAATTGTAGAAGTCGGCGATCGCCTTCAGCTCATCGACGGTGAAGGTCTTGGCATAGGTGAGCGCCGCCTCCTTCTCCAGATCGCCGCGGCGCGGCGCCAGCGCCAGCGCCTGCGCGTCGACCGTCGACGAAATGATGTCCTGGTAGTTCGGCGAATCCTGGATCAGGCCGGCCTTCAGGCGCTCGGCGAGACCGGGCAGAATGTTGTCGAACTGGGCAGTGGCGCCGATGGCGTCGATCGCCGCGCGAGACGCCTTCAGCTGCTCCTCGGAGACTTCCTGCGCGTTGACGGCGGAGCCGAAGGCAAGCCCGGAAAGAAGGACGGTCGCAGCGGCGAGACGGCCAAGACCTGCAATGTTCATCATGAGTATACGCTCCTGTTATCTGTTTGCCTGCAGTGTGCGCACACCCGCAGGACCGGCAATGATCGCAAGTGCCGCCATATTGATAAAGAGCCCGTGTTCGACGACGCCGGGTATGGAATTCAGCTCGCTCGAAAGCGCCTCTGCATCAGGAATGCGGCCAAAAGATGCATCGATGATGTGATGGCCGCCATCCGTGGTAAACTCTCCGTCACCCGACTGGCGCAGAGCGAGTTCACCCGAGAGGCCGAGCCGGGCCGCGACCTTTTCGATCGCGATGCGCGTCGAGACGAGCCCGAATGGATTGACCTCGATCGGCAGCGCGAAGGCGCCGAGCGTTTCGACCAGCTTGCTCTCGTCGGCAATGACGATCATTCGCTCGGAGGCGGCCGCGACGATCTTTTCGCGCAGCAGCGCACCGCCGCCGCCCTTGATCAGCCTGAGCCCCGTATCGACCTCGTCGGCGCCATCGATGGTCAGGTCGAGTGCCGGCAGTTCGTCGAGCGACTTCAGCGGCACGCCGAGTTCGACGCAGAGCCGCGCGGTTCTTTCGGAGGTCGGGACGCCTTCGACCCTGAAGCCGCCCGCGACCTGCTCTGCCAGCAGGCGAACGAATTCTTCCGCCGTGCTGCCGGTGCCGATTCCGAGACGCATCCCGCTTTCGACATGGGCGAGCGCGGCCTCGGCGGCCTTGATCTTCATTTCGCGGGCATCCATGCGCCGCCAGCTCCGATTATTGCGTTGGATGTGCTGTTTACACGGCTCGCCTGGCAAACGAAAGTCAAAATCATCACGGAAAATGAAAAGCCGAAACAGAGGCCTGCGGCCTTCCCGGCCGTCGCCGGACGTTGCTTTCCGCCGCGCGATCGCCTACCTCAGGACGATCCATCGCTCCTCAAGACGACCATCGCTCAAAGAGACATGCCCTTGACCCCTGCCCCCGCTCGCCCGGCGCTCGTCGTCTTCGATCTCGACGGCACCCTTCTCGATACCCATGTGGACCTGGTCGAGAGCCTGAACCATACGATCGCGGTCCTTGACCTCGAACCGGTCAGCTACGACGACCTCACCCATCTCGTCGGCCAGGGTGCGCGCGTGATGATCGAGCGCGCCTGCCGGCTGCGCGGCCATCCGCTCGAAGGCGACGCCCTGCCGCTGCTGGTCGAGCGTTTCGTTGCCCATTATGCCGGCAACATGCCCGGCCGTACCGAGCCCTATCCTGGCCTGGTCACCGCCATGGACCGGCTCAGATCCGAAGGTTACCGCCTCGCAGTCTGCACCAACAAGATGGAAAGCCTGGCACTCGGCCTGCTCGACAAGCTCAACCTCGTCCGATATTTCGATGCCATCACTGGCGGCGACACCTTCCCCGTGCGCAAGCCCGACGCCCGCCACCTCACCGGCACTATCGAACGCGCCGGCGGCGACATCGCCCGCACGGTAATGATTGGCGACAGCATCAACGACATCGCCGTTGCCAAGAATGCCGGCGTGCCCTCGATTGCCGTGCCGTTCGGCTATTCCGACGTACCGGTTTCGAGCCTCGATCCGGATGTTATCATTACCCATTTCGATGAGCTGACGCCGCAGCTGGTAGAAAGGCTGCTACAGGAATATGCGGAGAAGGTTGCCGTCTGAAGTTTGGCGATCAGCCGTATGTCTTTGCGATCGCGGCCCCCTAATCCGACCCTTCGGGCCACCTTCTCCCCGCTGGGGAGAAGAGGGGAACTAGCGGCACGGCTGCAACCGCACGAAACAGTTTGATCAGAAGCGAGGCGTCTCCGCAACGTCCCTTCTACCCAGCGGGGAGCAACCATGTTTCAATTTTGCTGGTATTGTGGCGTCCATTCGGTGTTTCGAATGAGGATGGCATTGGCGAGGATGATGAGTTTGCGGGCGACGGCTATGACGGCGCACAGGTGTTCCTTGCCGTTGCTGCGCAAGCGC